>JAIQFW010000066.1 GCA_020073105.1 Terriglobia bacterium | reverse complement strand
CGCTTCCAGCTTGCAACTGTGAGTGAGCTGACCAGAAATTCCGGTAGTGTTTCAGTTTGCTCCCCGTCGGCTTTCTCGGCGGACTCTGTGGGTGTTCTCCGCGATCTCAGCGATTTAGAGCTTTGAGTTCGCGGAGTCTCCTCAAGACCTTGAAACGCAGAGACCGCCGAGAACAGCCGCAGAGCACGCTGAGAAACTTCGAATTTGCTGAAATTGAGACACTACCGAGATTCCGGCCAGTTTGGCCAAATCTCCTCCGGCAGGTTAGGATTCTTTGAACATTCCCATGGGCAAGAAGAGCAAGAAGAAAATTGTGCCCGGGCCTGCTTCCCATGGCCGGAGCCCAGGCTCTCTCAAGCCGAGTGCCCCAACCCCTTCCCAGCGCACCTATGCGATCACGGATTACCGCCTCGAGAAGCCGACCTTCACCCTGCGCCAGGTGTGCGTGGGCGATCAGGTTCGTTACGAGATAGAGGGTGATTTGAGCGCGCCGGTTCCTCCCATCCGCGAATCGAAGTACCTCGATAAGAAGCAGAGCATCGAGATCTATCGCTGGATGCTCCTCAACCGCAAGATGGAGACCGCGCTGGAAAACCTGTACAAACAGGGCAAGGTCGTGGGCGGGGTTTACTTCGGGTTGGGCCAGGAGGCTTGCTCATGTGCCTCGGCCTACGCACTGAAATCTGACGAGTGGCTGGGGCCCATGATCCGCAATCAGGGATCGCTACTGGTGCGGGGTTTTTCGGCTCGCGACATCATGATGCAGTACATGGCGAAGGCCGGCTCTCCGACCAAGGGGCGTGATGCATCCTCGCACTTCGGCGACATCGAGAAGCACAATGTGGTCGCGCCGATTTCGACTCTGGGGGATTTGATCCCGGTTCTTTCGGGCGTGGCTTTGGGTGCGCGTCTGCAAGGGCGCAACATTGCCGTGATGACTTACATCGGCGACGGTGGCCAGTCCACCGGCGTGACCTACGAAGGGCTGAACTTTGCCGCGGTGCAGAACCTCGGCCTAGTTCTCGTTGTGGAAAACAATATGTGGGGATATTCCACGCCCGCCGACATGCAGTTCCGGGTAAAGGACTTGGCGGAGCGGGCCATTGCCTACGGCATTCCCGGCGTGATCATCGACGGGACTGATGCCTGCCAGGTGTACGACGCGGCCCATGAGGCCTGCGAACGTGCCCGCCGAGGTGAAGGCCCAACCCTGATCGAAGCCAAGATGATGCGCATGAAAGGCCACGCCATCCACGATGCGGCGGAATACGTACCTAAGCCGTTGTTTGACTATTGGAAGAAGCGCGACCCGATTGCCCGCTTCGAGAATTGCTTGGTCAACCTGAAGAAATGGCTAACCCCCGCTGAGAACCGAGAGCTAATCGCTGGGGTTGATCAACAACTCGATGCCGATCGGGAGTTCGCGGTCAACTCGCCAATGCCAACGCCGGAGAGCGCCGCAGGGGGCACGTGGTGCGAGGACGGATGCCACGAAATCAAGCCAAAGTACGGAATGCCGAAAGTAAAGAAAGGAACTGGCGTTGCCTTGAAGCAAACCGAGTCGGCGGTGCATTTCAAGTAGCTGATCTGCGTTCATCCGCGTTAATCAGCGGCGAAACGGTTGATGCCCTACCGATACACGTCCCGTCGATGGCCGACAGTGAGCACCAGGATCAGCAAGATTCTTTGCTGAACCTGATAAATCACCCGGTAGTCGCCCGCTCGCACCCGCCAAGTGTCCGGCAACCCGGACAGTTTCTTGCATCCTGCAGGAAAGGGATCATCGCGCAAGGCTTCGATCCTTGCTGCGATCCGATTTTGGATCGGTCGAGGCAGCTTTTCCAGCTGCCGAAGCGCAGCTGGCTTAAACTGAATCGCGTAGGCCATGGGGGCCTTCTTCACAGCCGCAGCTTCTTCTTTATGGTTTCCCAGGGAATGGCCCCGGGCTCCTTCAGTGCTTTAAGTGCGGCCTTGACGTCGAGTTCGTCTTCGAGTCTCTCGATGAGATCCAAGTCTTCAATCGGCACCACGGCCGCCACCGGCTTTTTCCCGCGGTGTACGACAACCCGTTCGCCGCCGTAAGCCGCCCGGTTTAGAATGTCAGAGAAGTTTTGGCGTGCTGCGCTAGCGGTTAGTTTGGACGGCATGACAAAAGGCTCCTGAAGTACAAAATGTACAATTGGTATGATACTACAATTTGTACAAATTGTAAATCCGCGTTGATCTGCGGCAAGAAGCGCTATGCCCCAACTGACCTATCTCGAAGCTATCCGCCAGGGAATCTGGGAGGAAATGGAGCGCGATCCCACGGTTTTCTGCATCGGCGAAGACATCGGCATCTACGGCGGGGCCTTCAAGGTCACCGACGGCTTCATCGACCGCTTTGGTCCTGAGCGCGTGATTGATACCCCGATCGCGGAGTCGGCCATCGTCGGCGCGGCATTTGGCGCCTCCCTCACCGGCATGCGTCCGGTGGCTGAGTTCCAATTCATGGACTTCCTGCCGTGCGCTTTTAACCAGATCGTGAACATGGTGGCCAAGGCCCACTACCGCTGGGGCGCGCCCGCACCGCTCGTCATTCGCGGGCCGAGCGGTGGCAACGTGCATGGTGGCCCGTTCCACTCGCAGAACCCGGAAATGTGGTTTGTCCACGCGCCCGGTCTGAAGGTAGTCTGCCCGGCGAGCGCTTACGATGCCAAGGGGCTGATCAAGGCATCGATCCGCGACAACAATCCGGTCATCTTCTTCGAGCACAAGTATCTTTACCGGCGCATTAAGGAAGAGGTTCCGGCGGAGGACTATGTCGTGCCACTGGGGAAGGCCCGCCTGGCACGGGAAGGGCGCGACCTCAGCGTCATTACTTATGCGGCGATGGTGTATGTGGCGCTGGAAGCAGCGGAAATTCTGGCCAAGGAAGGAATCCAGCTGGAGATCATCGACCTGCGAACGCTTTCACCGCTCGACCGGGAGGCCATCGCACAAACCGTGCGCAAGACCAACAAGGTCATCCTGTTGCACGAGGATGTTCGCACCGGTGGCATCGCGGGAGAGATTGCGGCCATCATCAACGAAGAGGCATTCGATGACCTCGATGGCCCCATCGTGCGGATCACCGCGCAGGATTCTCCGGTTCCGTTTTCCCCGCCCCAAGAGGAATATTTTCTTCCCAAAGTCAGCGATGTGGTGCGGGAGGCACGCAGGTTGCACGCGTATTAGAATCGCTGTCAGGCTCTCATCGTTGTTTCAGGGGGAATAATGCGCAACTTTATTTTAGGAATTGTAGCCACCCTGCTGGTGATTGTGCTCGGCGGGTTGGCGATCGCCAACCTGGGGCTTATGCCGACCAACGCCGATGCCACCCCGCCGAAGATCGAGCGCCGGATTGCCGCGAGCGCACTCGATGCTTCCATGGAGCGCCATGCTCCGCGCGTGACCAGTCCCATCCCGCCGACCGATGAGAACCTGATCGACGGTATGAAGGTTTACACCATGAATTGCGCGGTTTGTCACGGTACCCTCGACAACAAGCCCAGCGTGCTGGAGAAGTCCCTCTATCCCCCGGTGCCGCAATTAATCCTCGATCCTTTGGACGACCCCGAGTGGCATACCTACTACGCCATTCGCACCGGAGTCCGTTACACCGGAATGCCCGCCTGGAGTAAGGCACTGAGCGACCCGGACATTTGGAAGGTCACGGCATTCTTGTCCCGCATTCAGAAGCTGCCTCCGAAAGTGCAGGATTATTGGAAGAACGCGTATGGAGTCGGCCCGCCCCAGGAGGGTGCGGAAAAAGGTGAGGGCCATGCGCACGACTGAGGAGTGTCGCTGCGCCGTTGGATATAATAAAAAATTGCTTCCGGCCTGGAATTCTTAACCGGGAGCGCGTGGAAGGGAATTATGCCGACTGATATCGTCATGCCCCAGATGGGCGAATCCATCTTTGAAGGGACAATCACCAAGTGGCTGAAGAAGCCCGGTGACAAAGTGCAGCGCGACGAGCCACTATTTGAAATCTCCACCGACAAAGTCGACGCCGAGATTCCCGCGCCGGCTTCGGGCGTGCTTCAGGACATCAAGGTAGCGGAAGGCAACACAGTTCAAGTGAACACCGTGGTGGGAACGATTGCAGGCGATGGTGAAGCCGCTGCCCCAGCTCCGAAACCCGCTGCAGCCCAACCCGCAGCACCCGCGCCCACCAAGCCGCCGGCGGCCATACCCTCGGCTCCGGCCCCAGCGCCCGCAGCGGAAGAGCGCGAAGAAGAGGATCATGCTCGTTCGTCGCCCTTGGTGCGGAAAATCGCCCGTGAGCACGATGTTAATCTGTCGCAGGTGACGGGCACTGGTCTTGGAGGGCGCATCACCAAGCAGGACATTATGGCGTTTCTGGAACGGCAGGAGGCGGCTCCGGCCGCGGCAGCTGCTTCGGGGAGGGCCCCCGCTACTAAGCCCGCCGGCACTCCGCCGCCTGCTCCAATTCCCGGAGACCTGGTGCCAATGACCCAGATGCGCAAGATCATCGCCCAGCGCATGATCGAATCGCGTCGCACCAGCGCTCACGTCCACTGTATGTTCGAAGTGGACATCACTCGCATCGTGCAGCTGCGCAATAAGTCCAAGGCGTCGTTTGAGCAGCGGCACGGCGCGCGCCTCACCTTCATGCCGTTCTTCGTGCGCGCCGCGATTATCGGACTGCAACAGTACCCCATCGTCAATGCGTCGGTTGAGGGTGAAAGCATTCGCTACCACCGCCACGTCAATGTGGGCATTGCAGTGGCGCTGGACTGGGGACTCATCGTTCCGGTTCTGAAGAGCGCCGACGAATTGAACTTCCTGGGGCTGCAGCGCAGCATTACCGACCTGGGTGAACGTGCCCGCAACAAGAAGCTCAAGCCCGAAGAGGTGGAAGGTTCGACCTTCACAATCACCAACCCCGGCCAGTTTGGGGCAGTGTTTGGCTTGCCCATCATCAATCAGCCGAACACAGCAATCTTAGGGGTGGGAGGCATCACCAAAATGCCGCTGGTCGTGAGCGATGCGGACGGCAATGACTCCATCGCCATCCGCTCGGTGGTTCACTTGACGCTGGGCTACGACCACCGTGTGATCGACGGCGCGGTCGCAGATCAATTCATGGCCTTTGTGAAGAAGACGCTGGAGGGGTGGAGCGAAGAGGTCGGGTAGGCACTTACTTCGTCTTCGCCCACACTGAGGCATTTAAGCAGGCCACTGTGCCCGAAATGATCTGATCCAGACCTGCTTTGAACCCCTGCTCGTCCACGATCTGTTTACTCGAGACTGCGTCCGCCATCGACAGCGCGCCTTGCAGAAACGACATCGCCGCATTCTTCTTGTCGGCGCCTGAATGACTGCTGAATAAACCCTCGATTCCATTGACTATTGCCGGGACAAAGGCGATCGCCTGCAGAAGTTTGGATAAGAACGGCATCGGTGTATCTCCTTTATTGGGATTGAGCGTGAATTGAACTTCGCGGAACGGCTCAAGGCGATCAGCCCAGGCCTGAAACCCGAGACCTGCGACCTGCCTACTTGAAAAGGTGGTCGTGCATAGCAATAACCGCGCTCACCACGAATGCGATGGCCGCGCTCATCAACCGGTCATAGACGCTCCTTCGGACGTCGGAGCGCTCCAAGGTGGCGAGACGGTTTTCTGCCAGAGTCATCCGTCCCGGCTGGTTGCCGCCCACCAGCATGTCCATCTTTGCTTCCAATCGCGCCAGCTTCTCGAGCACCTCGCGTTGGAAGTCATGGTGGGAGATACGAACGACCAGCGTTTGTTCTCCAGCGCCCGCGTGGTGCGAACTCGTCAAGGGAGTGCTTGCCTCAGAATCTTTCATAACGGATAGTCCACATGAAGTGCCGCCGTATACCGCGAAAATTTTGGCGGGTTGGAGGCATCGTACTGGCGCAGGTAACAGTTCTGCACTCGGGCGAGGCGTGGAATAGTGAACGTCTGGCTGGTAAACCGTCCTACCAGATTGCGGTCGTTGTCAGGCCCCCATCCCGCATCGCTCCACCGAACCTCGGCGACGGTGGTCACGGGCGGCGTCTGGCCCATCCCCTTCAACGCCACAAGCACCGGCAGCAATAAAAAAAGCCGCCTCAGCGGGCGGCACAGGGCCTTCATCGGCTCCTCCTTCAAATCATTTTTAGTGTTTTGTGTTGTGCAACTGGAAACTTAGAACTGACTCCTGACTTCTCTCCTACTGTCGGTCCCGGTCCCCTCCAGATACCGCTTCACACTGTTTACATAGACATCTGCAAAGTCAACCACGGGGCGTCGGGCCTCGATCATCTCCATCGCTTGCTCCACCTTCCAGCCGGAAGCGCCCAGGATCGCAAGTGTCATCATCGGCGCCCGGTGAACTCCCGCTGCACAGTGAACGAACAGCTTGGATCCGTCATCACTCAGGGCCTTTAACGCGAACCTGACGCCGCGCTCGAAGACCTCCGCCGGTTTCGGCTGAAAATCATCGTCAACCGGGTTCCACAACACGGTGATCCCGTGCGGCGCAGCCAATGCTGTGTCATCGAACTCGATTTGCATGTCCAGAATGTGAGTCACGCCCGCGCGCGCGACTGCCGCCATATTCGGTGCCGTCCAGATGCCTCCGCCGACCGCGATCCGGTCAATCACCCATGTCATGTCCATGCTGAGTCCGGCGGGCTCTGCGTTTCGCCCATCCTGGCCGCGTGCCAAGGAACATTTCGCAACGCGTTTTTATTCTACGGTACCTCACCCAGGGTTACGCCTCCTTCCGTGCGGAGGCGCGCAGTCTCGCCCTTTTTTGTTGACTCGGAAACTCCCAGATAGTTCAGCAGGGTCGCGGCCAGCGAGTCTTCTCCAGGCGCCTCTAGTGTCCCGCTGGCGGGATAAAGTCCGACCATTTCGAACAGGTATTTCAATGCTTGGTAGTGGCCCTTGTGCACCTGCCGAACGGTTTCTGCGACCATTCGCAAAGCTTCATTTCCCACCAGGGCCGTGATTTGTTGCCTCAAGGCCACCAGGTCAACCGCCCCCCCTTCTGCTTTCTCGGACGAAGCTCGTTTGGAGCTTCTCGTGGGCATCTTCGCCCTGGATTTCTTCATGGAGGCTGCTTGTCCTGACCTTCCCAAAAGCAGAGGGCGCGCCTTTTGAGCGCGCCCTCAGAAACTTTCTCTCTATCTACTTTCAGAATAGCAAATTGAACGGGAAAGTTGGACACGATTCGCGAAAATATATTGGCAATAATATACTTGACAAATCAAACGCACTTTAGTAAACTTCTCTCATCATGAAGCACCCAAAGACTTTGCGAGACGCAATCCTTTACTACTCCGATCCCAACTATGCGCTGGCTTACATGGTCAAGTTGCGCTGGCCGGACGGTGTTGTTCGCTGCCCTAAGTGTAACCGTGATGACGTGGTGTTCCTCCACAATCAGCGCAAGTGGCAATGCAAGAGCGTTCATCCAACCCGTCAGTTTTCCGCGAAGGTTGGAACTATTTTCGAGGATTCGCCCATCCCACTGGAGAAGTGGTTGATTGTTGTTTGGATGCTGTCGAACTGCCGAAATGGTATCAGCTCCTATGAGGTGGCACGCGCTATTGGAGTCACCCAGAAGTCTGCTTGGTTCATGCTCCATCGTATCCGGCTCGGGTTGCAGAGCAAGGATGGCGGCACTCTCGGAGGCCACGGAAGCAGCGTAGAGATTGACGAGACTTTCATCGGCGGCAAAGCCCGGAACATGCATCGGGATCGCCGTGAGCGCATGTCCCGCGTCGGCAAGGTGGCATCCAAGACTGCCGTGATGGGAATCCTTGAGCGTGGCGGGAAAGTTAAAACTGCCGTTCTTGGAAGCAAGCGTGACAAAAAGCAGATGCACGAAATTATCCAAGACAGCGTTTTCCCCGGCACTTGGATTATGACCGACGAATTTGTGAACTATGACGGACTGGCGAATAGCTACACTCATCAAGTCGTCAACCACCTTGAGCGTTACGTAAACGGCAATGTACACACTCAGGGCATCGAGAACTTCTGGTCGCTGCTGAAGCGCGGCCTTGGTGGAACCTACGTTGCTGTTGAGCCATTTCATTTGTTTCGATACGTGGATGAGCAAGCGTTCCGATTCAACAATCGCAAGGATGTATTCGGCCAGAAGCTAACAGACTCAGAGCGATTCGATATTGCGATGTCACAAGTCATCGGCAAACGTCTCACCTTTGCCGAGTTAACTGGTAAGGCTGGAGAAACGACGCCGTTCTAATCCTTTTCGCGGGAAGCGCGGCCCGAAGCGGAAGGTTTATTAGCCTTCCGCTTTTTGTCTTTCTTCTCTGCCTCTAACTTGGCTTTCAAGTCGCTGTGCTTAACCCGCATCAATTGGTTCATCATTGCATCGAATTTTTTATATTCTTCGCTGCTCATAGTGGCCTTATTTGAGTATCCCTGATCGGACGAGGCGATAATCTTTTCCCATGTAGGCACTTCTCCTGTATCAGCCAACCACTGATTGATCAGTGTCGCAAAAATCAAAATACCTTGCTGTGGAACTTCATACTTGATATGCGGTCTCAGTACTCCGCCGTCTGGGCGAGCTGGAAGCTGGGAGTCTTTGAACATTTCCAGCAGTGGAGAGAACTCATCCTCCACTACACCAGTCTCAAGCAGCCGATGATAACTCCATGCAACAGCATCAGCAGCTTGTAATGCGTAATTGTGGTCATCGAGATCAGCAGCCATTGCACCAGTTAATCTCTGATTCTGCTGCTTCTCAAGATGAAGCATTACAGTGTGTGCCCCTTGCAACTGTTCGTGGTGGCGGTTTATGCCTTTGTCGATCAGGTATGCGATCCTGTTGTTGTAACGGCGAATTATTGAGCAGTCTCTGTTGATGAGAGTTAAGGTGAAAAACGCCATTGCGTACGGCCCCATCAGCTCTTTACACACAGGAATTGTCATTAGTAGTTGATAGTCCGCCTGGGGAACAGCAACAGACACGCTGTATTCCTTTTTTAGGTTCACCGCCTTGGCGACACTGGCAAACAACGCCTTCTTCATTTCTGGAGCCATAGTGCAATAGCGTCCATAGGGGCGCACAAAGTCCCGCATGTGAACGCCTGCTATTCGAAACTCTTTCAGAATTTGGCTCCAGTCCTCATGAAATTCGATGAACCTCGGTTTGTTCATGAGCACCGCGCCAACGACTGCCACCTCCGCCTCATCATGGCTTCCACTGTCGTCGCAGTAGCAGGTAACCGCCAGTGATAACCTGCGAGGATCGTCAGACTGGTGCATCAGGAACCAGATCTCCTCTGCGTAGCGATGATGCGATTTCATCTAGACGCACCCCCGCTATGGCAATCTTTACACTTGCCGTCTGATTCGACAAGTATATTATTGCCAATATATTCGTCTTATGCTGAATCACTTATAACGAATCCTTCAAGTGCGCCCCCTTGACAAGCTTCTACCGCTTTCGGTTCTCGCGGGGGCAACGGCGCCAATATTTCCCGTTTCAGGAATATCTCACTGACTCGATCCAGGGCTTCTAAGTAAAACCTTGCGACTGTGCGCCGCGTACAGCCTAGCAGCCGCGCGGTCTCTTCATGGCTGTACTCGCGCAACGCGGCGAGCGCGATCAGCGTCTTGTCGGCTCCGTCCAGCATCTCTAAGCTGCGCTCGATATCGTGCACAAAAATCATCGCGTCTTCAAAAGTTTGAGAGCGGTACGAGGTGATGCGGGTGCGAAAGAATTCCCGTCCCAACAGGGAAGGCAAGCGGCCCACCTCGATTGCCAGGCGCATATATCGACGGAGCAAACCCAAGGTCCGATCACGATACAGCCAAAGGTCGGGGTCAGGGCCTACGTTTCTTTCCTGGCCCACCAGGAACGGTTCTTCTTCCGTCAAGCCGCCGCAATCGGGCGGCGATGTTGAACTGGACTCAGGTTCTGCGTAATCGCCGGACCCTATCTCCGAACCATTGTTTGTCGCAGCAACCGCGGTTGCCACCTCACCAGCCCTCGCTATGCCGGTCATGCGGTCCCACCTTCACTGCAAACCAGCACTTGCACCCTGCCATCTTCGTCTTCGACCTCTATCCTCGGATTGACGGGAAGGCGTGGCCGGCTGGTGGTTCCAGGCGGAATGGGAAACATCGCCAATCTTGCGCGACAGGCTTCGCAATGCGCTTGATCTGCACCTTGCAGCCGCAACCACAATCCGCCACACAGCTCGCAGTACTTCAACTCCAAATGCACAATCTCCAAGGTCTCCTCTTTCACAAATCACCTCCACCTCTCTGGTTGTCTGTGGATGCCTGCGGCGCATATGAAACAATCCCAACAGCGTCAATGAGCAACCACGGTTCGTCCAAGGACCAAAAGAAAGGCCCTGCGCCGATTGCTCGGTCACAGGGCCCGTTTCTTTTACGGATTGCCTGTCTTTCAGTATTTAGTTATCAGCTCTGGCCGCAGTTGTCTGCAGCCCAGCTCAGCTGCCCAACGGCTTCGCGCGGAAATAGCCTTCCTCATAGCCCGACTTCAGTACCCGGCCATTCTGCACCACCACGCTGAGTTTCCCGGTGAACTGCAGCACCTGCAACAGGTGCTCCACTGCGGCCGAAAGGATTTCTGTGGAACGCACCTTGCGGCGAAATTCAACGAATGCCCGCTCATTAGTTTCAGCTTGTGAATGAGATATCATACGTCGCCATGCCTGACAGTAAAGTTATATAGTGGTTGAGATGGTATAGCTCATTGATGTAGACGGCAAGATCAATTGCGATAAGAGTTCGTGATGGCGGTCACAAAAGAGGGGCTGCCGCCTGCTAACCGCAACGCTGTCGCTTGTGGAAATCCTTCCTGCGCCCCTTTTCTGCCAGGCTCTGGATCGTGGCGGGAGAATAGCGCCATGCTATAGGCAGGTGTTATAGTTCAGCGCATGAAATTCAAAGGCCTGCAGGAACGGCTTCGCGAAACTTTGTGGCAGCGAATCGAGGACGGAGAATTGACGGGCCTGCACCTGGCCGAGCAGACCGGCTTCAAGCAAGCGCATATCTCCAATTTCCTCAACCGCAAACGCGGCCTCAGCCTGGAGGGCATGGACAAGGTTCTCAAGGTCCAGCGTCTGTCTGTTCTCGATCTTCTGGATCCCACGGAGATCAACAAGCGCGCCAGCATTGTGCCGCCGGGCAGAGACGAGTTCCAGAACGTACTTCTCGTCGACGGCGCCGTGGCCGCCACTGAATCCCTGATTATGAGCATGCACGTCAAGGACATTCTGAAGTTCAAGAAGAGTTTTCTCCGCAGCATGCGCGCGGAGACCCATGGGGACCGTGATTCTTGGGAGCGTTTTGTGCTCATCAAGATCGATGCCCGCGAGGGAATGAGCATGTATCCTCGGCTGCTGCCCGGTGCTACTGTCCTCATTGACCGTCATTACAACTCGCTCAAGCCATACCGCAAGGGCGATTTGAATATGTATGCCGTGAATAAGAACGGTGCCTGCACCGTCCGATACGTCGAAGTGGCGGGTGACCATCTCGTGTTGCGCCCGCACAACCAAGCCTATCCCGTCGAATTGATGGCCACGGAAAGAGGCAGGAAACCCGCCCATTACCTTATCGGGCGTGTCTGCTACGTGGGAATCGAAACCTAGGAGAACATGAACGCCACCACTGCAAGCATCGGCATCGCTCGTCTTGGCCAGATTGCCATTACTGTGCATGACCTCAATCGGGCCACGGCATTTTACCGGGACACGCTCGGCCTACAGCTGCTATTCACCGCGGAGAAACTCGCCTTCTTCAACTGCGGAGGGGTTCGCTTCATGTTGACGGTCCCAGAGAAGTCGGAATTCGATCATCCCAGCTCGGTCCTTTACTTTGTCGTGCCTGACATCTCGGCTGCACACCAGGGACTGCTGGCCAAAAGCGTGCGCTTTGAAGGGGAGCCACACCTCATTGCGAAGATGCCCGATCACGATCTCTGGATGGCCTTCTTCCGTGACTCCGAGCTGAACCTCCTCGCCCTGATGAGCGAAGTACATGGTGCAGCTTAGTTCCCGTCTCCGGGCACCAAGGAGAAGGCGCGCTGATGGTTAAGGCCGGCTGGCGTTTCCCCCGCGGCGTCCGCCTCTTCTGTTATCATCCTTGTCTGCCGGATTCTTTCTCTGCAATGGACGACGAGATTCCCAGCATTCGCATTCCCACGGAGGCCTTCATGGAGGAAGCAACCGCCCAGAACTCGGGCGCACGCCGCAACGAGGACATCGCACTGGACCTGATGAAGTTCGTTGCTATGACCACCGGCTACGGCCGTACCACTTCGTCAGGTGTAGGATTTCAGGGCAGTGGCGCCGCCTCTAAACCCGAGGAATACGCCAGTCACCTGTTGGAGCTCTACGCCAAGTGTCTGCAGGCAGTGCACGCCAAGAAGTGACCAAAAGTAAGCCGCAGCACCGGGCTGCGGCTTCTTGATTCCATTCTCGCACAGCGAAGCTAGCGGCGACGGCGCGCGGCTTTCCTTTTCGCTGGCTTCTTGCCCTTCTTCTTGCCCGCCTTCTTCTTTGCCGCCTTGCGGGCCGGTTTCTTCTTCGCTGCTTTTCTCTTCGGTGCCTTCTTGGCCTTTTTGGCCTTCTTCTTTTTCTTCGGGGCAGCCTTCTTCTTCGCAGCCTTCTTGGGAGCGGACTTGGGCGCGCCGCCACCTCCTCCGGACGGCATAGGCGCTGCCGGCATGGGCGCCTCGGCCACCGGTTCCGGTTCACTCATGGCTGGCATCTCCGCTTCCTCTTCTTCTTCCTCTTCTTCGTAGTCTTCTTCCAGCGAGTCACCGTAGGCGCCGCTGTCACCGAACTCGTCCATCTCGTCATCTCGTAAGTAGAGGGTCTCGTAAAAGGTCATTTCTCCTCCTGAATTTGCCGGCCGCGCTCGTTGCCGGATGCTACCCGCTGCATGCGCCTGGAAAGAAAGAAAACCAAACTTGCTTTTGTTGAACGGGCCGCGATTATAGCACAGCAGTTTTTCGCATCGCAGTAACAGAAGCCGGTGGAGATCGTGGCCCCCATGCATATTACACTGAACCGAAGAGCTTGTTGCGCCTCTGTTCCAGGGGACCGCGAACCGCCCTGCAAAACTCCACACAGTGTTGCCAAGTCTCAGATTGAAATTCGTTGCGGGTGAGCTTGAGGGGCGGCCGGCTATTGCCCGTCTTGGATGAGCACGATCATTCCCGGCCGGAGGGTTGCCAGGTTGCCGTTGTTCTGCTTAAGTGCCGCCACTGTTGTATTGTGCGATTTGGCGATTGAGTAAAGTGTTTCCCCCGGCTGCACCTTGTGCCGCACCACGCCCTTGCCGCTAGTGGCTCGTAACGTCTTCTTGGATTTCGACTTAGTTGTTACCCGCTGAGGGTCGCGATCGGCGTCCGGGGTAACCGGAAGATGGACATACACGACCCGTCGTGCGCGTAAACTGTCACCCTTCAGATGGTTCCAACGCCTCACCATGCTGGGAGGCACACCGAAGTTTTCAGCCACAGTCTGCACCGTGTCGCCTTTTCGCACACGGTAGCGGGTTGCTCGCCGCGCGTAGGTTGCAGTGTCTTCTCCTGCCGGATGCTTGCCTGGCGTGACCGGGATGATTAGTTTGCTCTCAGGCTGCAGATCGGAATCTTCTCCCAGACCGTTGGCTTCGGCAATGGCCTTCCCGGTTGTCCGGTAGGAATGCGCAATCGAGGCCAGAGTGTCCCCGGGCGCCACACTGTGGTAGCGCCACCACACCCGCATATCCGGAGGAATCGCTGCGATTGCGCTGAGGTAACGTTGGCTGGTGCCAGCCGGCAGATGGAGCTCAAACTCCCGGTCCCTGGGCGTGGTCAGGCGGAGCAGGCTGGGGTTCAAATCTTGCAGTGTACCGGCGGACGCATCCACGCATTCCGCAGCCAGCCGCAGATCGACTGGGTAATCGATCTTTACCGTGTCGTACGCTACCGCCTTTTCTCGCGCCACTTCATCCAGCCCATATTGCTGTGGGTTCTTCGCCATGATGGCAACGGCCAGAATGATAGGGACGTAATTGCGCGTCTCTTTGGGCAAGACGTTTCGCCGGTAGAGCTCCCAGAAGTCCGCATAGCCGGTCCGTTTGACGGCGCTCTGTACGGTCCCCGGGCCGGAGTTGTACGCTGCCATCGCCAGATACCAGTCGCCGAACTGGTTGTAAAGGTCTTTCAGATGGTGGGCGGCGGCTCGCGTCGCCTTTTCTGGGTCCTGCCGGTCGTCCACCCACCAGTTGCGCTCCAGATCATAGGCTCTAGCCCGGCTGGCCATGAACTGCCACATACCGCGGGCTCCAGCACGGGAGAGTGCTAGCGAGTGGAATCCGGATTCAGCCTGCGCCAGGTAAATCAAGTCCTGGGGAACGCCCTCGTCCTTCAGTATCCCCCGTATCATGTCTTGATATCTGCCGCTGCGGGCCAGCGCACGTTCCAAGGTTCCACGTCCCCGGTTAGAGAAGTAGCTGATATAGCTGGCCACCTGGTCGGTCATCATCAGGGGCAGATCGGAGTGGGTTTCCTTGACTTCGGCCTCAGCCTTGGCCTTAATATTGGGATCAACCGGGTAGGTAACTTCGTTTGCCTCATCGATCGGCGCCGGTTCTGACTTCTGCTCGGTGAAGCCGTCCCCTTCTTGCAAAGCCTCCAGCTCCCGCCCATTCACGCCATCCAGCAGACGGTCCAATTCCTGCTGTAAACGTTCGTCGGAATGAATGTCCAACGTGCCGCCCAGCAGCAGATTGAAGGCCTGGTCGAAGTCTTGCTTGGCAGCGTCCAGGTGTCCTGCTTTGTAGTTCTCCTGGCCGGCCTGGTATGCCTTCTCCACTTGCGCGATCAAGTCAGCCACGGGATCCGATGGAGGCGCGGGCGGGGTTTGCGCAGTTGGCGTAGGGACGTCAGCAGATGCTTGGTGCTGGGGCGCCGAAGCCACCTTTAGCGCCGACGCATTCGCCTGCTTGTCGGGGAGCAAGGCTACTGGCCGCTGGGCGGTTTGGCACGCTGTGCTGCCGAGAACCACGGCTGCGCCCATAGCGATCCACAGATAGGTCTTAAAAACCATCATATTTATCTATTACTTACAACAATCGATCGCGTTCCGGCGGCAAGGACATTTAATGCTACTACCCCAGTTTGGATGGGTCAATCGGCCATCGGGGTGGCCACGGTTACTTCGGGAACAGGGAGTACATGTTACTTTCCAAGGCCGGCCGTTGGCAACCAGAGACTTGCTGCTCCTTCCCACAACCTGCGTGCTGGGTGGACGGAGGCTTGCGTGCGGGCCATTAAAGAGGCCGCTGGCCCATCGATGAACCGGTCCGGTTCCAGGCGCTATAATTGCGGCCCACGGATGACCCTGACATCTGGCACTAGACTAGGTCCCTACGAAATCCAATCGCCTCTCGGTGCGGGTGGCATGGGTGAGGTCTACCGCGCCCGCGACACCAAGCTCAACCGCGATGTGGCGGTGAAAGTAGTTCCCGAGCAGTTCATCTCCGATCCCGAGCGCATGACACGCTTTGAACGGGAGGCGCAAGTGCTCGCCGCCTTCAATCACTCCGCCATCGCGGCGATCTATGGGCTCGAAGATTCGGGCCATACCCGTGCCCTGATCATGGAGCTGGTGGAAGGGCCGACCTTGGCCCACCGGATCGGGCGCGGCCGGATGCCGCTTGAAGAGGTCCTGTCCATCGCCCAGCAGATTGCAGAGGCGCTGGAGTACGCCCATGAAAAGGGCATCACCCATCGTGATTTGAAACCCGCAAACATCAAAGTCACCCCTGATGGCGGAGTGAAGGTTCTCGACTTCGGATTGGCGAAAGTGTTGCAGGGCGACGCCGGGACCGGTTCCGACCCCTCCAACTCTCCCACGTTTACCAGTGCTTCGACCCAGGCGGGCATGATTCTGGGCACAGCGGCCTATATGTCACCGGAGCAAGCCAAGGGAAAGGCAGTGGACCGCCGCACCGACGTGTGGGCCTTTGGCTGCCTGCTTTTCGAAATGCTGAGTGGCAAACGGGCATTCGAAGGCGAGACGGTAACCGAAACGCTGGCCAACGTGATCAAGGAGGATCCGAAGTGGCAGGATCTGCCGCCAGAAACACCTCAGCTAGTACGTGAACTGCTGCGCCGGTGTCTGGAAAAGGATCCAAGACGACGCCTGCAGGCGATCGGCGAGGCGCGCATCGCTGTCCAGGACACGCTGACCGCTCCCAAAGAAACGTCATCAAGCGCCACTGCCGCCCGATCCTCCGGACCGTCGAAGTCGGTTGTGCCATGGGCGATTGCTGCAATTCTTACCGTCGCATTGGGCCTTGCTTTGGCCGCGTGGTGGAACGAACGAGGTCGCCCCGCTCAGGCTGAGGTGCAATTCGAGCTCGGGCTCGCTCCTGGCGATTCTCTCAACCTTGAGGGCCATTCGCCGATTGCCATCTCGCCCGATGGTACGCAGGTGGCCTACGCTCTGCACCACGGGTCAACAACCCAGCTCTATGTGCGCTCCCTCGACCGCCTGGACGCGACCCCAGTGGCCGGCACCGACGGTGCCTATGGGCCTTTCTTTTCGCCGGATGGGCAGTGGATCGGTTTCTTTGCCGGCGGCAAGGTATTGAAAGTGCCGGTC
This sequence comes from Terriglobia bacterium, assembly GCA_020073105.1. Classification (GTDB taxonomy): domain Bacteria; phylum Acidobacteriota; class Terriglobia; order Terriglobales; family Acidobacteriaceae; genus JAIQFW01. The sequence continues at coordinate 5,882 of JAIQFW010000066.1, read as the reverse complement.
TCAGGAGGGCCGGTGGTGGAGTTGTGCAGCACGGGCGCGGCCATCCAACCGCGCGGCGCCAGCTGGGGCACGGACGGACAGATCTACGCCTCAACCTCGGCCACCGGTGGACTGGTACGCTTGCCAGCCGCCGGCGGCAACCCGCAGCCCGCCACCACGCTGGACGAGCAGAAAAAGGAAAGATCCCATCGCTGGCCCCAGGTTCTTCCAGACGGCAAGCATGTTCTTTTCACCGTGGGAACTCTGGATAGCCCCGAATACTACGACGACTCAGAGATTGATGTGGTGGATGTGGCAACCGGGAAACGCAACGTCGTTTTCAAGGGTGCCAGCATGGCCCTCTACGTTCCCACCGGTCATCTGGTTTTCGCCCGAGGCGGCCAGTTGTATAAGGTCCCGTTTGATGCTGCCCGCATGCAGGCGACCGGGGACGCTACTCTCCTTCTTCACGACGTCAGCGGCGATTCGACTACCGGTGCTGCATTCTTCAGTATTTCAGGCACAGGGAATCTTGTGTATGTACGAGGTGTACAGGCCAATGATCAAAGCGTGCTGGCCTGGGCGGACAGTAGCGGCGTGGTGACGGAATTGGCCGCGCCTCCCCACGAATATCGTGACATTCAGCTCTCTCCCGACGGGCGGCACGTCGCGGTGGGTATTTCCGAGAGAACGCTCGACGGCTGGATCTACGACATCGCCAACAAAACCCTGAACCGCCTCACGTTCGAAGGGCAGAATCAGGCCTTTATCTGGACACCCGACAGCCAGCGGGTCGTCTTCACCAGCAATATTGCCGGGCAGTACTACCTCAAGTCGGTGCCGGCCGATGGCAGCGGCCCGCCCGAATCGCTCATCGGCGGCACGCCGACCCAATTGTTGGCCCACTCCGTTTCTCCCGACGGTAAGTGCCTCTCCTATACCAGCCTGAGCAACACTCGGGCGCCGCTGATGATGATGCTTCCGCTGGTGGGAGAGCACAAGCCGGTGGCCTTCTCTGCCACGGACTCAGCCGGAACCCGTGCCCGGTTTTCTCCCGATGGCCGCTGGCTGGCCTACACCGTTAGACAGGCGGCGCACATGGATGTTTTCGTTCAGCCTTACCCCCCGACGGGCGGACGCTGGCAGATTTCAACTGAGGGAGGCGATGAACCCCGCTGGTCGCGGGACGGCAAAGAACTTTTCTATCGGGATGGAAATGACTCTGTGATGGTGGTTCCGGTGGACACCAAGAGCGGATTCAAGGCCGGAGCCACCCGCCTGTTCTTCAAGGGCCTGCATCGCCCGGCCGGAGCGACCGAGAACTATTCAGTCAGCCCGGACGGGCACCGCATTCTGATCTTAAGACCTGTCCAGGGCGCGCAGCCTTCCAGCGTCGTTATGATCTTGAATTGGTTTGATGAACTGCAGCGGGGAGGGGAGAGAAGATAATGGCAGCCGCCAAGCGACATCCTGGGCGCAGTCAACGATCTGTAGGTTGAAGGCTGGCGCCAAACCCGGCTCCTACGAGGTTGTTTCTGCGCTCGGTGAAAACTGAGAACTAGGAACTGCCAACTGAGAACTGGTTCTTGTTCGCTAAGGTCATCTCCTGATCTTCCCCTGAATCCTCTTCCGCGGGCTACTATCTAAGCACTTATGAAAGCCATCCAAGTGAAACAGACCGGTGGGCCGGAAGTCTTGCGGCTCGTAGACATACCCATTCTGCAACCAAAGCCCAACGAAGCTGTCGTAAAGATCGCAGCTGCGGGCGTGAACTTCATTGACACTTATCAGCGCGAAGGCCGTTACAAGGTTCCTTTGCCATTCGTGATTGGTCAGGAAGCTGCCGGTACTGTGTCGTCTGTGGGCGCGGAAGTTGAGACCCTGAAGCCCGGTGATCGGGTCGCCTGGACCGGCATCTTGGGAACCTATGCCGAATATGCCGCCGCTCCCACCGACCGGTTGGTGGCCGTCCCGCAAGGTGTCAGCGACCAGCAAGCGGCTGCCGCCATGCTCCAAGGTATGACCGCACACTATCTGCTGTATGGTGCTTTTCCTCTGCAACGCGGGCAAACTGCCTTGGTTCACGCAGCCGCCGGCGGAGTGGGATTGCTACTGGTACAAATGGCCCACAACATTGGCGCCCGCGTGATTGGCACCGTTTCCACTGAAGAGAAGGCAAAGCCGGCGCGCGAGGCCGGCGCCGATGAAGTCATACTCTATACTCAGGCAGACTTCGAAACTGAGACCAGGCGGCTGACCGGAGGGAAAGGCGTGGATGTCGTCTACGACGGCGTCGGTAAGACGACCTTCGAGAAGGGACTCAATGTCCTTCGCCCACGGGGATACATGGTTTTGTTCGGAGGCTCCAGCGGGGCGGTACCACCGCTTGATCTCATCCAGCTGTCAACCAAGGGTTCTCTCTTTGTGACTCGGCCAACGCTGGGACACTACATTGCCACCCGCGAGGAACTGCAGGCCCGCTCGAGCGCCGTGTTTGGCATGATCGCTCAGGGCAAGCTGAAACTGCGCATCGAGCACACCTACAAGCTTGCCGACGCCCAGCAAGCGCACCGCGATCTGGAAGGACGGAAGACCACGGGCAAGCTGATATTACTGCCGTAGGCTGTGGAGCGCGGACGTTCTTGTCCGCGAAAAGCTTGCAGCCCACGACATGCACCCGGGGGAAACAATCCTCCCGCAACATGAGCCTTTATTGACTGGCAGATTCCAGCGTCCGCCGCAAGCCTTCCTCGTACGACACAACCTCTTTGTAACCGAGTTCTGTGCGGATGCGTTGCGTGTCGTACGCGATGTCTTGGGCGAAGTTGTACGGACTGCCTTCGTCGGTCGCTACGCTGGATGGCGGCAACCCCGCCAACCGCTCCGCCACGGTCGGAGTGTGTTCTTCGCCGACGTTGTATACACGCCCCGCTGCTGCCGGATGAGTTGCAGCCAGCACAATGGCCGCGGCGACGTTCTCAACGTACCCATGGGTCCATCGCCATTGTGGCTGGTTTCGCATGGAGTAAACCGTTGCCAGATCAGCGTTGCCGCCCGGCCCATAAACCTTGGGCAACCGCAAGACCGTACCCTGCAGGGTGGCATCGTCTAGGACTTCTCGTTCCACCAGAATCTTTTCGTAGTGATACGTCCAGTCTGCGGGTGACGGCGCCTGCTTCCGGTAGGGATAAAGCACGCTGCGCAGCGGAGACTCTTCGTGGAGCAATCCTAGCTCTGGCGGTCCCGGCTCCGTACCCATGAACCGGCCATAGGCGCGATAAACGTCGCCGCTGCTGAGCACAACCAGGCGCTGCGCGCGGCCCTGGAAGGCCTGCATGGCGGCGCTCGCGTCCGCCTCACCCAGGGCGATCATGTGGATCACAGCGTCGAACGGTTCTGCGAGGATTTCGTTTGGGAAGGAAAGTACCGGCATGGCTGCCAGTGGACTTAGGACGTGCCGCACGCTTTTCGGCAAGTCAGCCTCAGTCTGCCCACGGTGGTAAACGGTTGCCTCATGTCCCTGGTCCACCAGTTGGCGAACCACATGAGGACCGATGAACTTGGTTCCGCCGATCAGCAGAAAACGCATGCTCATGTTTCGCAGCGAGAATCGGACGCGGCTAGCGTTTCCTCGAATACTCCCGCGCGTACTTCGGCACTTCTTGCCCGGGCATCAGCCTCGGATCATCGATCGGGTTGCCCACCACCATCCGCAACGGAATCACTCCCGCCCAGGTGGGAAACGCGTAGTCTTCCTCGTCATCAATCGGAGGGCCTTGCCGCACTTTCGCGGAAAATTCCGCAATCGGCAGGCGCATCACGAGCGTTGCCTTTAGCTCGCGTTCATTGGGCTGGCGGGATTCCGCCCAGCGTCCGGGAAGAATGTGTTCCGACAGCCGGTGCAAAGCCTCCAGCTTTTCCGCAGGATCATTGACCGCGACCGCCGTTCCCAGCACCACCACGGAGCGATAATTCATCGAGTGATTGAAAATCGAGCGGGCCAGCACCAACCCATCCAGCAGCGTGACCGTCACACACACAGCGACTCCGCGATCCAGATTGCGCAACATACGGCTGGCCGCTGAGCCGTGGATGTACAGGTTGTCGCCGATTCGACCGTAGCCGGTGGGAATCACAAACGGCTGGCCATCGGCCACGAACCCTACATGACATATAAAACCTTCATCAAGAATCTCGTAAGCAGCAGCGCGGTCGTACACTCCGCGGTCAGCCTCGCGCGCCACGCGGGTGCGGGCAGTTGGGGTGTATGTCTCGGACATGCAAGATGGAGCTCCGGCAAACGCCAAGAATGCCAACGAGTCTAACAGGAAGCGGACAGATCTGACTCTTGCTGTGCTGCCTTTCCCTACCGCGACGCTGCCGGGGTGCCGGTCCGGTAGAGGTTCTCCCGGTAAACCAGGCTGAACAGGATGGCCACAATGAGCAGGCAGATTGGGGTGAACATGCTGGCTTCCGGTCCCACCGGGCCGCCCGTCAGCCACTTTGGTCCGGCGAAGGTTGAACTGAGAAAATTCTGCGTAGGCAGAAGGCCGCTGTCCGGCGCTCCCCAGAAAAATGTCTCCGTCCAGTCATATCCGAGATGGAATCCAACCGCCCACCACAGACTTCCCCGGCGTCTTAGAAACAAACAAAACAACAGGCCGAACAGCACGACAGAGAGTTCCCCGAAGACATTCTCCCCGCTGTTTTGGGCGTGAGCCAGCCCGAACAACCCTGAGATCAGAATTGCGGATGGCCAAAATCCAATCCCGGTGGTGAGCGTGTATTGAATGTATCCCCGGAACCCAAACTCCTCGTTGAACCCCACGAACAAGAACGCCAGTCCCCACGCGGCGGCAGAGGCCAGAAGCGCCTGGCCATGGACAGGCCCGCGGGTGATCCGCACGCCGTGCAGCACAAAAATCATGAGCACGGTGCCGCTGGTAGCAAGGAATCCCCATAGCATTCCGACCCAAAGGTCCTTCCGGAATGCCTGGCTCGCCGGCAGTCCATATTGTCCGAACTTTCTCCCTTCGATTTTGGACATGATCCACGCGGCGACAGCAGTTAACAGGAACCCGGTGCCGGCGGAAGCTACCACGCCGAGCGGCGTCAGGGCAGTAATATTTCCGCCGCCCGTAGGCAGGTGGAGGATCCTTGCCACCAGGCGCAGACCCGAACCCAGGGCAAAGACGATCAGCAGAAATATGGCCAGGCGCCATCCGGCACGAAGACCAGATCGGCCGATAAAGATCCTTCGCAATAGAGATTGGGTTGGGGACGGCCCCGCCGGAGAGGTCGCTGCTGTCGAAGCGTCCGCCTGCGTATGGACGACTTCGCTGTCGTCATTCATGGGAGGCTCCTGCCGAGCTGGTATTACGGTTCAGGCGGTCGACATGTTCCCTCCGGGCGTCATTGCCACGGAGACTGACAGAGATTCCTATTGGGCGCACAGGGGGCCGCTCCGTTATCGCCCAGTCTGCGCGGGTGCAGCAGCTAGGAATGCGGCCTAAAAGCGTCCTGCCTACCAATTCACCTTCAGCGCGAACTGGAACTGCCGTGGATCATAGGCCGCCGTCGCCTGTCCCGCGTTTGTCCACAACACGTTCACTGCCGCCACGTTGAAGCGGTTGGCAAGATTAAACATGTCCACCATCGCGTCCAGATTGATCCGCTCCCCGAAGTAAATGCGGCGGGAGACTCGCAGGTCGTTGAAGATTGTGTACGGCGATACGGCGGCGTTGCGGCCTAAAGTGCCGTCGAGCAGAAGCAAGGCCGTCGGTGACGCCAACTGCACCGGCGTCAGGTCGGCGAAGCAAGGCTCCTGGAAAAACCCGGTGGGGGAAACCTTAGATGCCACAGTTGGAACGCCGCACGAGGCAGTCGGAGTTCCGCTGGGCACC
>JAIQFW010000065.1 GCA_020073105.1 Terriglobia bacterium | reverse complement strand
GACCGCTTGTTTTCTCGCTTTGCCCGCGTACTTACTTTCCCGGCTGGGTCTGCCAGCCTATGTTGACTATTCTCTGGCTTCGCGATTTCTTGGGTTTGATGTCCGGCAGCGGTCTTGGTCCTCGGCAATCCTGTCGGCGTGTGACTTGAAGGCAGAACAATTCTCGCCAGCGGTGCCGAGCGGCACCGTGGCTGGGCGCTTGCCGCCGTCGATTGCCTCCGGCCTGGGACTGCCGAATGGGACGTTGGTCGCCGTTGGCGGGCACGATCAGCCTTGTGCTGCGCTAGGATGCGGAGTTATGGCGCCCGGCCGAATCTCAGCCTCGCTGGGCACTTACGAATGCCTGGTTGCCGCCTCTCAAGTGCCCGCGATCAACGACCACGCTTTGTCCGCCAACCTGAACTCCTACTACCACGTCGTGCCCGACCGGTTCGTAACCCTCGCGTACTTTCCTTCGGGGATCATGGTGGAGTGGCTTCTCCATCTGCTTTATCCAGACAGCAAAACGCCGGTCAGCGAACTCTGCGCTGCATTGGAGGCAAACGCGCCGGAAGGACCGACTGGCCTGTGTGTGACTCCACATCTGTTGGGCACCTGCAATCCTGATTTTGATCCACACGCGACTGGAGTGGTCCAGGGGATTCGCCCCACCACCAGCCGCAATGACCTCTACAAGGGAATTCTTGAGGGCATTGCATGCGAGTTCTCAGCAATGGTGGAGCTGTTGCAGCGCGTGGTCGGGCCTTTTGACGACGTTTATGTAGCGGGTGGTGGCGGCCGTTCTCGTCTCGGTCTGAAGCTACGAGCCAGCTTGTCTTCCTGTCGCCTGCACCTGATGCAGTCTCCCGAAGCCGTCTGCCTCGGGACAGCCATTCTTGCGGGCATGGCCGCGGGCAGCTATCGCAGTTTCGACCAGGCGGTGAAGCAGGTCGTTGCTGTTGGAGAAACTATCGAGCCCACACCCGGCATAGCGGCGAGCTACAACAGACAGCTGCAGCAATATCGTCTTCTTTATTCGAGCCTGGCACCGGTGAGGCAGGCACTAGCTGCATTTCATTAAGGAGGAACCGCGTGATCGAGCCCACAGTTGGCTTCATTGTTTACGGCGTTCACAAGGATGGATTGAAAGATCCGATGGGCCAGCCCTTCATCGATGCTGCGATCGTGGAACGCTCTCAGAAGGCGTTGACCCAAGCTGGCGTCAAACTGGTAAAGCATGGCGTCGTCGTGGCGACAAAGACAGAAGCGATCGACGCCCTGCGCCGCATGAAGAACGACGCGCAAGTGGACGCAGTAGTCCTCTTTTCCGGCACCTGGGTTTGGGCAGCCCACCTGGTTGGGGCGATTCGTGATTACGCCAGCACAGGAAAAGGCGTTCTGCTCTGGACGCATCCCGGCTCGCAGGGCTGGCGCCCTGTGGGCGGACTGGTCCTGCACGGAGGCCTGTTCGAAATCGGTACTCCTCACAAATTTGTCTACGGCGCGGCCGACGATCCTCAAACAGTTGAGAAGATCGTAAGCTACGTGCGTGCTGCGCACATGAAGAACTGGCTGAACCTGTCCACCATGGGAACCTTCGGCGGCAGAGGGATGGGTCAGACTTGCGGTGTGGCCGATCCATCGCAGTGGATGCGCATGTTCGGCGTCGATATCGATTCTCGCGATACCACCGAACTCATCCGCGCTGCGGAGTCGATCACTCCAGGAGAGCTCAGTGCGCTAGCCCCACGGTTGCAGAAACTATTTGGCAAAGCGCCAGACGCGAGTGTTGTGAATGAACGCTCAATTCGCCTCTATCTTGCTCTGAAGAAAACGGTGGAACGAGAGAAGTTCGATTTCTACACCATCCAATCTTTCCCTGGCCTGGGCGATAACTATTCAGCCACTTGTTTTGCCCAAAGCATGATGCTCGAAGACGGACATGGAACTTCGACGTTGGGCGATTTCAACACCGCGCTGACCGTGCTTCTCTTGACCAAGCTCAGCAAGGAACACGTCTACTACGGGGACCTTCAGCATATCGACACTAAAACCAAAGAGATCAAGATCATCGGCGACGGAGCCTGTCCGCCGTCGCTCGCGGGAAAGCTAGGCCCGGCGGGTTTTGCGGAGCACGGCATCCCCACCGAAGGCGAGGCCGGCGGCCTGGCCGTAAAACTCATTTGCAAAGTTGGAGAAGGAGTACTGGCACGCCTGGGCAGAGTGAATGGAGAGTTCCAGATGGTGATTACGCGAGCCACTATTTTTGAGCCGCCCGCCGCGCAAGTCGAAGCCAGGCTGAAGGAGTGCGGAATTCCATTCTGGCCGCATGGCTTCGTTACTGCTCATTGCGATATCGAGATCCTGCTGCAGAATTGGACAAATGAGTATGCCTGCCTGGGCTACGGTAGCGATCTTTTTCCTGCGCTGGTCGACTTTTGCGAGATGACTGGAATAAGAACAGTTCTACCCTGAGGTCGGCCGGCAGTGAGACGAATGACCTCGCAGTGTTGCACGAAGATATCCGCATGAGGAGGCTTCAATGAAAATCATCGCTCGAACGTCTTTCTTACTGGTCCTGGCCGTGGCCCTGGGCACTTGGTGCGCATCTCAGCAGGCCACACCCGGCCCTGCAGAGCACGCGAACACTGATCAAGCTCTCAAGTCTTTTGCCGCGTTCCAGCCGATCGACGCGCACGTGCACGTCTTCAAGACCGACCCGGCATTTCAGGCCATGCTGGAGCGGCTGCATTTGAAACTTCTCAACATCCTTGTGGTCGACGATACGCTGCCCTACCGCAAGGAACTCAAGCCGCAGGTTGACGATGCGCTGGCGCTGGTACGCACCAGCCATGGACACATGGCTCTTTGTACTACCTTTGATCCTTACCGCTTCAACGACGCTTCCTTCACGGCGGAATCGATCAAGCAGATCGATCAGAACTTTGCTGCCGGCGCGGTAGCGGTGAAGATCTGGAAAAATCTTGGCATGGAGATCAAAACTCCCGATGGCAAGTTCGTCATGCCCGACGATCCCAAGCTCGAACCGATCTACCAGGACATCGCCAAACACGGCAAGACAATGCTCGCACACAACGCTGAGCCTGACGTTGCTTGGGGTCCGCCGGATCCTTCCGACCCCTCGTGGTCGTATTATCAGGAGAATCCGCAATGGTTCCTCTTTAACAAGCCTGGCTTCCCTTCTAAGCAAACGATCCTTGAGGCACGCGATCACGTGCTGGCAGCGAATCCGAAACTTCGCGTCGTGGGAGTGCACTTGGGAAGCATGGAAAAGGACCTCGATAACATCGCCCGGCACCTGGATCGCTACCCGAATTTTGCCGTGGATATGGCCGCCCGGATGGAATACCTGATGATTGCGCCCACCGACAAGGTTCGAGCCTTTCTCATCAAGTATCAGGACCGCGTACTGTACGGTACGGACCTCGATTTGTTGGCCACCGCGGACGTTGCGGAGGCGCTGAAAGACTGGGAAGCGACTTACGCGCGAGACTGGAGATTCCTCGCTACCGATGAGAGCTTCGAATCCGAGGGCAGGAAGATCCAGGGCTTGAAACTGCCGGAAGCGGTTCTCCACAAGATTTTTCGGGACAATGCGCGGCACTGGGTTCCGGGCTTGTGAGGCACGCTAGCCCTTCACGGGCAGGTCACCTCTTCCCATGGAGTTCCATTGCTGGCGAATGAAGGTAATCAGTCCGCTTCGATTGCGAAAGGCTTCCGTCCCTCCCTCCTTGGTGATCGAGTATGAGGCAGCAATATTGGCGAAAGCCAGGCAGTCCTCCAGTTTTGCCCCGCCTATGTAGAGGTGGACGAACCCGGCATTGAAGGTATCGCCTGCACCGATATCGTCGACCTTAGTGACATTCGGCGGCGCCAAGCTCCATTGCTCCTCGCCGGAGCGGCAGATCGCGGATCCAGGGCCGCGTTTCACGACCACTACCTTCGCGAGTCCAGCGAGCAGATTGAGTGCCTGAGACAGGTCCTCGGTCCTGGCGATTTTCTTCGCCTCGCGATCATTCGGGAAAAAGACATCGACGTATTTCAGCACCGCCAACAAGTCTTCTCCCCATTTGTTTGCCGGATCATCGTTGGTGTCGAGCGAGGTGGTGAGTCCGGCGTCCTTCGCCTGGCGGAACAGGTCGATGATTCGCGGCCGCAGGGCCCGGTGCAGGAAAAAAGATGATAGATGCAAATGCCGCGCGGAGCGGACGTAACTCATGTCGATGTCGGAGAACTGCATCTCAAACATGGTGCCGGGGTAGGTCAAAATGTAGCGATGCTGGGCGTATGGCAGCACGACCGTGAGCCCGGTGGATGTGGCGCCTGTCCCTTGTGTCATCCGGTCGATGTCCACTCCTGCCTCGGCGAGGCGCTCGGAGGCGATCTTCCCAAGCGGATCGCCGCCGGTTTTCGCAATGAACCCCACTTTGGTGCCCAGCACGCTCAAATTGTGCGCAAAAATTGCCGACGAACTTCCCAAGGTGAAAGCCAGCCCGCTGGCCAGGTGCTCGCGATCGAGCACCAGGTCTTTGGGCAATCCGTAAAGTATGAGGTCCAGGTTAAGTTCGCCGACGACGCATACCTCTATCATTCAAACGTCCTTTCCTGCGTTCGTGTGCCAATGGACTCTTTAATCATGAATGCTAACATTCTGTACCACGCGGCTGATGGCTCCGTTTGGACTTGGACAATCGGGCCGCAACTGCCAGTGTAGCGAGAAAAACAAACCGAGCAATTGCCCGAACATCACGTCCACAGCGGGGCGATAGTCATCCGCTACCGCCGGCGACATGGCAGGCCCGAGAAAGTGTTCGGCAATCGAATTCGTGGCCCACCCTTCCGTTCCGCCGACAGCGATCCGAGTCCGGACCAGACGCTTGTTGCCAATTTCGTTGAGCAGATCCGCCTCGTATTGTTGGACGCGTCGATCACCAGAAAGAAAACACACGAACAGAGTATTTTCGTCCAAGGCAGCCATGGGTCCATGGCGAAGTCCTAGCGCAGATTCTGACATAGTCAACATCTTGCCCGCGGTCAGCTCCAGCAGCTTCAAAGCGGATTCCTTGGCGACGGCTCGCAGTGGCCCCGATCCGACAAAACAGGCTTTGGTATAAGGTTGGTTCGCCAGCGCAGCGGCGCAATCGGCGGCCTTCGCAAGAAGATTCCTACCGGCTTCGACCAGCCGAAACAGCACTGGCTCGTATCTGCCAAGGTCCTCTACGTGCGCCAGACATTGGCCGAAGACCACCATGTTGGAAAAAGAGCTGGTCATCGCCAGCCCGCGATCGTTGACCGCATCGTTCAAACAAACACTCAGGGCACGCGGCCTGCCGGCACTTTCGCGGACCATCCGCCCCTTCGCATTGCACGACACCACGAGGTGATGGATATCTGGACGGCTCTTGAGGGCACGTTCTAAACCCGCCACACCTTCCGGGCTGTCACCCGAGCGGGAAAATGAAATCCAAAGATACCGGCTTTCGGGCACGAGCAGTTCATCGAAGTGCGTCAGGAGGTCCGTGCTTGGGACGGCGATGACTTCGCAACCCCACATTCGGCGCAGCAGATAAGCGAGCGACTGCCCGATGTAATCAGAGGTACCAGCACCCACGAGGAACACGGTTGGCTTCGACCCCGGAGGAGCACTGAGTCCTGCTGACAACAGAAATTCATTGATCTCCGCCTGCCTTCCTCGAAAGAGCTCGAACGTAGACTGCCAGGTATCGGGCTGCTGCGCGATCTCAGCCGGCGTGTGAAGAAGTCCGCGGCTTATCTTCTCGTCCTTCGGCAGGTTCAACAAATCAGAAAGGGCATTCACCGTACGTTACTCCTTGACCGACCCAGCAAAAGCATGCCGCTCTGCCACTTAGTTTCGGGCCTCAACCCAAAAAACCGCCCCCTTGTCGATTGCGGGAAGCTGATAAGTAACGCCCTGCGCCCCAACCGTGCCTTGCACTGGGTGCACCTCCCCAAGGAACGGAAGAAAGAATCCGGAACCCTTGGACGACCCAGATATAGTAACTTGGACGCCGCTCTGAGCAGTCTGAATAGGATTTCTTCCGCCGATCAGGCCGGCAAAGTTGGCAAAAAACACGTGTGGCTGACCTCCCACGCGAGAGATCGACGTAGCCAGCAACGGGGAGCCGCTGACTTCGACCGCAGCCTCACCTTTAAGGCTTTCCAGAAAGTCGTGTTCCTGATCGGGGCTTGTGCTGGCAAAGTCCTTTTGCAGGGATGCGTTGTAGTCCTTCCCTGGGCAGCGGCGGAACTCGATCACGTTCGCGGCCTGTTCGAGCCCGGTGGCGTCTTCCCCGGTAATGACTAGGACCTTCTTGCTCCCCACGTAGGCGCGCAGTTGAGCTCTTTCGTCGTCACTCAAGATCCGAGCGTCCGGCAAAACCAAGGTATTCCCCCGGAAATCCGGCAGCGTGCGGGGAGTGACAACCTGAAACTCCAAGTGCTTCTGCATGAGCAGAATCAATATGCCGCGGTAGGAAGCAACAAATTCCTTTGCGTAATGGTTGCGGGTCGCAGGAGAAAAATAAACCCCGATCGGAGCAATTGGAATCCGTGGCGAATAGAAAGTTTTTTCGTGAGCTTTCATCCAGGCAAAAATCCTTTTGCGCGTCGCCGGGTCATTGGATCCCGCCATCGAATGCCCCGGCGCATCCCAGAAATTTGCCCCAGCCATCACCTCTGACATGGCCAGGTTCATCATTGATTGGCGCAGGTCGACATTTTTGTCGCCGTCCCATGAGTAGTTAAGGATCCAGGTGGCCTTTCCCTCAGCAAACGCACGGAAGGAATACATTCCAACCTGGTAGCTGAACCAATCCAGCGGCGTGCGCGACGACGCCATGTGGTCGCCTTCGCCAAACTCGTACTCATGGGCGATCGCATCCACCACCGGATAGAGGCTGTAGACATCCGCACCAACGCGGACCGCCTCTTCCTCAATTCCTGGATAGATCTCGGGAATGGTTTTGATCTGAGGATTTACTGACTTTGCGTTCTGATCGATCTCACGCATGAAGTCGGTGATCGCCTGAATTCGGAAGTCCACCCAGGTGCGAAAGTTCGGATCCGAGAAGTCCCCGATCTTCAAGTCCTTCTTCGCATCCAGTCCGGTCTGCTTCTTGAAAGCGGCGACCGTGTAATCGTCAAAGCTGGCCCAGGTATCTTCCCAGCCGTCGAAGTGGGTCATCCAGTAGGGGATGTCCACATAGATGCCGTCAATTCCGGTGGCCGCGATCTGCCGCACGCGCTCCATGTAGGCCTTGCGCCACTCGGGAGCGAACGGAGTCACCCAGACGTCTTCGTCACCCTTCCTGATCCAGAAAGCGGCACCGCCCCCGAAGACGGCAGGCTCGCCAGTCACCTTGCGTTGCAACCAGTCGGGATGATCTTTGGCCAAGGTGTGGGCGGTCTTGTCAGCGTTTGCGGTAATGCATTCTGTTCCGGCGATATAAACGAAAGCCCGGTTCCCTGCTGCATGCGCCTTCTGGGCCACGGCACGAATGGCTTTCAGCTTCTCTTCCGGATTCAGAAAGCTTTCGTAGCGTCCAGGGATATCGTTGTCCACCTCGATGCCAAAAACACTACTGTCCTGCGCATCGCGTACGATCCTGTCGGCATTGCCGGCTTGTAGGCCATAGGCGCCAATACGAACGTAGTTGGTCCAATTCTGCTCCGCAACTTCGGAGCCGGCAGCGGGCCTCAAGATAACCGCCAGCAGACAGATTGCGAGAGTGCTGTTTCGTTTCACAGGTTCAAGAAGCTCCAGCCAGAATTGCTTGCTAGTATTCAGTTGAGCGAAAGCTAGCCAGGAGGCACTCCTCCAGTCTCATCGTTTTGACCGAGCCCAACCGTGGGGCGGAGGTTTAGACTGCCATCTTCATTGAGCCGCTGACGGCTCGCCCAGCGGACGGGATAGCGTACGCCCTTCACCTCGAGCTCAGCTTTCAGCCGAAGTCCCTTCCAGTTCGTACCCTTGGGCAGAGGAAATTTCGCCTGCCGGACCTTGCCTGGGAGTGGACAACCAGCATCCAGGCTCCCGCCGGCGAGCACTCTCCCGTCATCCGTGACCACAGAAACGCGTAGCGCGCCTGGGACGCCTGCGATGCCATCGTTGGCGAACCCGACAATCAAGCCTGGATATCCGTCTTCCTCGTAGGTCCACACCCACGAGGGCCGCACGCGATATCCGATCCTTCGCGCCAGTTGATCGATTGCTACGGGAAACTGATGGTAGTAGTTAAGCAACCTGTCCGCCTGGATGCGATGCCAGTTCCACAACGAGAAGTAGCAGGCACCGACATCCTGCGCGTGGTGGATCACGTTGTCGGTATAAGTCACGCCTTCGTCAAGCTTAAGACTCGCAGGCGAACCGTCCGACATGCCAACTTCCACCGACACACCCGTCCACGGCGGACGATTGCTCAGCTCCTCGATCTGCTCGTTCTCAATAAAGATCGTGTCGGTACGAAGCCAATTGAAGCTCCGGATAGTGCGGTCGAGCAATTCCGAGTTGCCCACTTTGCTGAAGTCGGGCTGGGTATTGGTGACCAGCGGCGTCTTCTTCCAGCGTTCGGCCTGATACTGAAACATGCTTACGAACGTGTTCTCCGCGGTGAGGGAATCAGGAAAAGGATTGGATTCCAGCGGCCAGGTATGGCCTTCGCCCCAAAAGCCGTACATGAATGTGTCGACGTACTCCACGTCGCGATGGCCGTCGTACTCCGCCGCCAGAAGATCCACTAATTCGTGGAATGCCGCCTGAAACGCGGGATCGTCATAGCGGGGCTCATATCGGACGCGGTGTTGCCACTCACCCAGCTTCACCATCGGAATTTTGGGTACAAGAAAATCGGGGAGAGTAGGCCCGGGGATATCGGGGTTGCTCACCATCACCCGGAATCCGACCCGCTTCCCGTATCTGCGCGCCAGATCGAAGGTCAGTTTCCAGTGCTCGCACAAATCGAGCCGTCCCGGGCGTTGCTGGACATCTTTCCAGTTCACGCGAATGTAGACCTTGCTGCCGAGCGGCAGTTTGACCAGATTCTCGAGCGACTGGGCCAGGGTTTCGCTGTCCTTGTGGGCGGGGCCAACCTCATCGCAGACATAGGTGATCAGCCCCATGCCGTTGTTCGGCACAACCTCCTCGGAAGGAGTCGTCGCCATCACCACGTTCCAACTGGGATAGTCGTCAGCTGAAAAAGGCCCCTGGTACAGCCGGTCAGTTATGAGCGGACCAGCGCCGAACGGGTATCCATCGAAGTTGTGGACTGGGACGCGAGCGGATGAAACCGACCTGCCAACGCTGGCAAGAAGCGCAGCCGCGCTACTCGCTTTTAGAAAGGAACGCCTCTTCACCGAGATTACACCTTTGTCCCTTTCCCCTGCGCTCTTCTAGAACTCAAAGCGCACTCCAACTTGCCCGTGCCGCGGCGTGCTGCCCGCCGCGATCGACGAAATCTGCCCGAAGGTGGAATCTCCGTAAAGGGTGTCGGGGGGAGCGAAGCGCGGAGTGTTGAAGAGGTTGAAGAACTCCCCACGTAGTTCCAGTCTCATGCCTTCCCGCGGAACAAACTCCTTGGAAATCGCCAGGTCGACGTTGTGGATGCCATTACTTCGCAGATTGGAGAAGTACCGCGGTGCATTGCCCGCCTGTTCCAGGCCCGGATCAGCAAAGCAGCTTGTGTTGAAGGTACTCTGCCCGGTCAGCGCGGAGCGGTGGGCGCTCACGCCGCTGCTGGGGTTGCAGACGACGTTGGGACGCTGATTGCCGTCATCCAGTGTCGGCTCGGACATGCCCAGGTCGAGGGGTTGCCCCGATTGGAAGCTGAGGATAGTGGAGATCGTCCAGCCCCCCACGATTCCGTCCAGAATACGGTTCATGTCTCGGCCGATCCACCGGCCGCGTCCGACCGGCGAATCCGCAATGATGGCCATTGCCAAACGGTGAGTGGCGTCGTTGGCGCTGATGGAGTGCTCAGCCTTCAAGTTGTCCAGTTCTTGCGGATTGTCAAAAGCCAGTCCATAGACCCAGGCGTTCCGCCCGGAGGAGGAATTGTCGGTCGCTTTAGAGAGCGTGTAACCGCCCTCGAAACTGATGTAGTGGCTGGTGCGCTTCTGGAAACGCACCTGGAGGGCGTTATAGAAAGATGAGGCGGTCAGCAGGGGCAGGCCCTCGAAGAACCCGTCGAACTGTGGGTACGGACGCAGAAGATTAATGAGCGGAATCTGCGCGTCGTTATACAGGGAATCGGGCTCGTTGAAAACTGCATTCGGCCCCTGAAACATGGAATAAAAAGGATTGGTCACCAGGCAGTGCAGGTTGTTGTAGCTGTACAACTGGCTGAAATTGACGGTGCCGTCGGGGTTGCAGTCTCCCTGCTGGCTGAACTGACGCCGTAGCGCCGAGGGAATGTAGTCGCGGTTGCGGGTTGTGGAACCCGATGCGCCACCCCAGGGAAGATGGGTACTGCGATTTGCGGAGTAGTCGACCGAGACCACTAACTGACCGGGCAGCAAACGCTGCACTCCCAGACTCCACTGATAAATTTCGGCGTTTCGCGCCTCGCTCGTGCCCAAGTCATTCTGGTTGGCAAATCCCCATTCAGCAAGTGGCCCATACTTTGTGCCTTGCGGCTCCGGCAGACCGGCGGGAAACGGATTCGCCAGGGTCGCGTACTGGCAGCTCGCTTTGTTTCCGTTCGTACAGTTGAAATTGTTCTTGGTGAAATAGACATTCCCGTCTTTGCGAAACGCCGTACCAACATACTGATAGTTGGTAGCCACGTTCATTCCGTAGTAGATGCCGAATCCGCCACGAACCACCGTATCGGGAGTGAGTTGGTAAGCAAATCCCAAGCGTGGCGCCCAGTTATTGCGGTCGACAGGAACGTTGCGCTGGGAGGAGGTCGGGAACCGGGTGACTCCTTTCAGACTGGTGGGCCCGAGACCCAGAGCCTGCAGCCCGGGATCGCCACTACTCAAGTCGAGGACAATACCGCTGTCCCCGGTAAAGTCGCTGAACTCGATGTGGTTGAAGCGTTCGGTGTAGGGCGTGCTCCATTCATAGCGCAGGCCGAGGTTTACCGTCAGCTTTGGCGTCACTCGAAAATCGTCTTGCACGTAGAAGGAAGTATCCTTTGACTTGTTCAACGCCATGGGATCGACCCCGATCCCGCCGTAGTCGCCGATCCCCAGCAGAATGTCCGCAAACGGATTGCCCTGGGTCGCGTCGAACCCGCCGATGGTCTGCTCGGTCACGGTCTGCGCGAAGTGGAAGTATCCGCTGGCATAGTTCGGTTCCTGGAAGTTGTTGAAGAACTGGCGCTGCTCGAATCCGAACTTGATGTTGTGCTTGCCCTTCGCCCACGACAGCGCGGAAGAATACGAATACAGGGTGTGATCAAGCTTGGTATCCACGCAGCACTGGTCGTAAATGGATGTCCACGGCGAATCCACCTGAATGGCCGGTATGCGCGAGATTCCCGGGTTGGCATTGTCCAAAAGAGGGGGGAATCCCACCGAAGCGGCGGTGGGATAGGTAGTGAATCCGGGAGCGTGGACCAGATCAACCGAGAATCGGCCCGTCGCCAGCAAGGTGGGACGCAGCGTCCAGTCAAACTGCAGGCCACCATTGTTTACACCGGTGACGTAATTGATTCCGTCGTTGAAATCACCATCGGCCAAGACCGTAGGTGCGTTTTGGGAGGAGTGGGCATGACTGTATCGTGCCGCCAAGTGCGTAGTGCTGGAGATCTCGTGATCGAGCTTGATGTCAAACTGCAAGCTTTTATTAGCAAGGTTCGTATTGGCCCGGAAATTGTTGGTGCCATCCGGGTTGCCAGGCTGGTTGGGCAGGGGATATAGGTTCAACAGTTTCTGCCCGACCAAGTCCCACATGTTCTGAGGAATCTTGTTACTGGGGAATGGATCTCGATCCCCCGTCGTTTGGTCGATGCTGAATGGGTTGAAAATCAGGTTCGGGACCACATTCCCGGTGTCCGGGTCTGTGATTAGGGATTTGGAAAAGTCCCCCTTCCGCTCGTCCGCCGTCGGAACCGTGCCGACGATGTGGATAGGGTTGGTCTCCAAGACCCGTTCAATATCGACAAAGAAGAACGTCCTGTTCTTCCGGACCGGCCCCCCCAGCGAGATCCCATATTGATTACGGGAGTGGTCCGGCTTGGGCAGCCCCGCCTGGTTGCTGAAGAAGTCGTTGGCGTCCAGCGCGTCGCGCTGCCCGAACCACCAACCACTGCCATGAAAGGCGTTGGTGCCACTCTTCAGCGCCATGTTGACGACTGTCCCGCCATTGCTGCCAAACTCGGACGAAAAAGCGTTGTTCTGGACCTTGAATTCCTGCACCGCTTCGACCGAGGGCTCGTAGAAGATGTTTGAGTTTCCGCCTTCCCCTTCCTCGGGGGCGCTAATTAAGGCGCCGTCCATGCGGACTTCCGCCGTAGCGTTGCGCTGCCCGTTGGAAACGAAGTTGGTGCCGGAAGGATAGTTGTCCGCCGTCCCGGAACCCGCGGTTTCGCTCACCCCGGCATTCAGAAACACCAGCCCGAAGAAGTTGCGGTTGAGCAGCGGTATCTGCTTTACGTATTCATTGGTGACGTCCGTGCCCAGGGACGAACTCTGCGTATCGAGCAATGGCGCAGCCTCCGTCACCAGCACTTCGGTGGAGGTGCCGGCGGGACGGAGAGTGAAGTTCAAGCTGGTCTCCTGATCGACCGCCAGTACCACACCTTTCTGCTCCACGGTTTGAAACCCCGGAGCCTCCACTTTCAGGCCGTAGGTCGAAGGGCGAAGCGCGCGCAGGATGTAATTTCCAGTGCGATCGGTTTTTGCAGTCTGCGACAAATTCGTGCCCACCTCAGTGATGGTGACCGTGGCATTGGTCAGCACGGCGCCCATGGCGTCCATTACCGTGCCGCGAATCTGGGCCTGATAACTGGCCTGCCCGAATAGCGCCGGCGGCAACAGGAGGAAGACACCCAATAGCAGAACAAGCTGAGAGCGTAGAGACGGAAACACCGAGCCCGCGACCCGCATGACGGACCTCCGGGAACAGGGATACGCAAGTTTCGTTTACTTGCGTTTTAATACTTTTACTTTCGTTATAAACTGATTGTCAAGGATAAAATGGCGCCCCGGCATGACCGAACGAGGCGAACATTGGTTGAACCAGTTACCGGCGACCCAGCTTCTGCCCCCACCGCCCTCGACGTCCACAACCCTAAGATGACCTAGTCCAGAGCACCGGACCGCCCTTCCTAAAGGCAAGGTTCCGGCAGCCCGCTGGAATCTTGCCTTTTTCTTGCCTGCCAGGTCCTGCGGTTGCCGACTGAGCGACGGACATCAAACTCCCGAGGCTCTCTCCGGATTGTTTCAGGACTGGCAGAGAACACACACTCAATCTTCTGTGACGGTCCGCAAGGATCTGAGACAGTGAATGGATGTCCGGTTCTGCGAGGACAGGAACCATCGCCGAGAGGCACACGTGCGAGCTGCGGGTTCTGACTGGGCCGAACAGTGCGCGCTCCTCCGAAGCGCGCCTCAGGAGAATCTTTTTCTCCTTGACAAAGACTTACATGGAGGTCGGCAAACCCTGCTTTGCCGGGTTAGGTAAGGGTAGTCCGCCACCCGGGAGCAAATCGCGATCACTTCCCATAGGCCGACTTATCGTCACCGATCTCAATTCGACCCAACTCGCGTTCGTTCCTCAATTGCACCGCGTTTTGGACGTGGATGATTGTTTTGCGAAATGATCTCCGGGCACTAACGAATTGACCATGTCCGAGAACGTCCAATATGAATCACCGTGAGTGCGACAATCGGGCAGCAGTTCGAATTGGGTGAAAGGATCTCCATGTCTCTTTTTCGTACCACGGCGCCGGTCGCACTCTTCGCGATTGCACTCAGCACGGCTCCGGCCGATCAAAATGCGAGGACCGGGGACGGAACACAAGACATCGCCCGTTCCATCAAGCCCGGGGACGACTTCTACCGCTACGCCAATGGCGGCTGGCTCAGAACGGCGATGATCCCCGCGAGTGAGCAAAGCTACGATACACGTGCAATGTTGGTGGCGAGAACTAGCCAGCGGGTACGCGATCTCATTGAAGAGGCGGCTGCCACCCACTCCGCCAAAGGTAGCGTTGCGCAGAAGGTGGGCGATTACTACGCAAGCTTCATGGACGAAAGCAGCATCGAGGCAAAGGAGATGACACCACTTGCCGATGAAATGGCCCTCATATCAACGATCACAAATAAGACGTCCCTGTCAGCTTATCTCGGCACCACGTTGAATAGTGAGGTTGACGGACTCACTGGCAATGCCGACCATATTTTCGGTGTATGGGTGAATCAGAGTTTTACAGACTCGGAGCACTGCGTTTTCCATTTGTTGCAAGGCGGCTTGGGAATGCCGGATCGCGATGACTACCTCGAGCAATCGGCGAAGATGGCTGCGTTGCGCGTCCAGTATCAGTCTCACATTGCGGCAATGTTAAGACTGGCAGGCGTCGCCGACGTGGAGACCGGGGCGGCTCGTGTCCTGACACTAGAAATCCGGATCGCACAGGCCCACGCGCCGGACGCGGACGCCGCTGACGTATTCAAGCAAAACAACCCGTGGAAACGCGCTGACTTTGGCGTCAAGGCGCCCGGCATGGATTGGGACGCTTATTTCAAAGCAGCCGGTGTCGCAGAGCAAGCGGAATTCGTGGTTTGGCAGCCATCGGCTGTGACCGGCACGTCCGCTCTGGTCGGGAGCGAAGGCATCGATCTTTGGAAGGACTATCTCAGGGTTCACTTGATCGAACACTATGCCAACGTCTTACCCAAGGCCGTGGCTGCCGAGCACTTCGCGTTCTATGGCACGATCCTTTCGGGTATGCAGCAGATGCCGGAGCGCAGCCAGGACGCCATCGCTGCCACTAACGCCGCCCTAGGCCAGGCGATCGGCCAACTTTATACGCAACGTTATTTTCCCCCTGAGGCCAAGGCGAGAGCGAAAGCCATGGTCAGCGACTTGATCGCGGCATATCGTGCCCGCATTCCAAATCTCACCTGGATGTCACCGGAGACAAAGGAAAAGGCATTGACCAAGCTGGCTGCGCTGCGGATCGGAGTCGGCTACCCCGACAGATGGATTGACTATTCGACGCTTCAAGTCAAGCGTGGCGACGCTCTTGGAAATATGCGCAAGGCGGAGGCTTTCAACCGCTTGCGCAATCTGGCCAAGCTGAAACAAGCGGCTGATCCCGACGAGTGGAGAATTGATCCGCAGATCGTCGGCGCGGTCATTGTGTTTAGCCCGAACACTGAAACCTTTTCAGCGGGCCTCTTGCAGCCGCCCTATTTCGACAGCCAAGGCGACGTAGCCTCGAATTACGGGTCTGCCGGAGCCGGCATCGCCCACGAAATCAGCCACAGCTTCGACGAACTGGGCAATGTTTATGACGCCCTGGGCCGACTCGCCAACTGGTGGACCACGGAGGATCTAGCCAAATATCATGCGGCGGGGGCAAAGCTAGTGGCGCAATTCAACGGATATTGCCCGCTTTCGGATCTTTGCGTCACTGGCAAGCAGGTCCTGACCGAAAATATCGCCGACCTCGCAGGCCTGCTGACGGCGCATGACGCCTATATCCTGTCGCTGAAAGGCAAACCAGATGTTGTCATCAGTGGACTGACTGGCGAACAGCGATTTTTCCTGGCGTTTGCCCAGAGGTGGCGGAAAGTTCAGAGCGAAGCGGCCCTTCGCCGGCAGATCAAAACCGACACTCATTCGCCGGGGGAATATCGAAGCGATACGGTCCGCAATGTCGAGGCATGGTACAAGGCCTACGACGTCACGCCCGGCGACAAGTTGTACCTGAAGCCTGAAGATCGCGTTGTGATTTGGTGACGTCGATACCTGCATTAGTAATGGAGAAACGCCCTTGTCGTCACGTTGCTCCTGGATGGTCGGCAAACCTTCCTTTACAGGATTAGGAATGAGTAGCCCGTGATCCGGACACAATCCCGCATGTGAATCCGGCGGCCTATAATCTTCAAGAGATGTCGACCCGCCCCAGCATTGGGAAGCAGTTCGAAACGCTTCGGATCTGGCTGCGATGAATTTCGCGAACATAGTTCGGGAAGCAACCGCCGCGCTAAGGCGTAACGCGATCAGAAGCATCCTTACGATTCTCGGCATTTCTGTAGGAGTCGGCGCGTTCATCTGTGTTGTCGCGATCGGAAATGCTGGCAGTAGCAGCATCGAGAAGCAGCTGCAGAGTTTGGGTGACAACTTTATTTGGGTGGAGGCAGGAAGCCGTTCAAGGAGTGGAGTCCGCTACGGCGCCCGCGGTGATCGCACGCTGATTCTGGGGGACGCCACCGCGATCATAGGTCAGGTTCCATTGATCAAGAGTATGTCTCCCAATGTCGACGGACACATTCAGGTCATCTACGAGGGTCAGAACTGGGCAACGATGTTTCGCGGGGTCACGCCCGAGTTTCTGCAGATTCGCCGGTGGGACCTTAGATTGGGAGCCTTCTTCACTGAGGCGGACGTGGATGCGGCTGCGCCTGTTTGTGTCCTCGGTCAGACGGTGGTCGACAATCTCTTCAACAACGAGAATCCAGTTGGCCAGACGGTTCGTGTCCAGAGTGTGCCTTGTAATGTCGTTGGCGTCCTGCGAGCAAAAGGGTTTTCTGCCACAGGGCAGGACCAGGACGATTTTGTGGTGATGCCGTTTACGACAGCACAGAAAAGGATTACCGGGATATTTTGGCTGGACGACATTTTCTGTTCCGCAGTCTCGCGCGAAGCCATGCCGGAGGCTACCAGGCAGATTGTGGGTCTCCTCAGGGAACGTCATCATCTCAATCCGGGAGAGGACGACGATTTCAACATTCGGAGGCCGGAAGACGTGGTGCAGGCCCAGCTGGCGACGAGCCGGATTATGACCATACTGTTGGCCAGTGTCGCCTCTTTATCTCTGCTCGTGGGTGGCATAGGCATCATGAATATCATGCTGGTATCCGTTACCCAGCGTACGCGTGAGATTGGCGTACGCCTGGCCGTGGGGGCGACGGAGTGGGACGTTCAACTTCAATTCTTGAGTGAAGCAATTGTGCTGAGCTTGCTCGGCGGTCTTCTCGGTCTTTTAGCTGGCTTCCTCTCCTCGTCATTAGTGGAGAATCTGTTTCAGATGCCAACCAGGCTTTCATCTCCGATCTTTGCCATCGGAGGCCTATTCTCCGCCGGCATAGGAATCCTCTTTGGCTACTATCCTGCGCGGAAGGCCTCTCAGTTAGACCCCATTCAAGGATTGCGGTATGAGTAGGTTGTGCCGCCCCTATTCGTAGCGAAGAGCTTCAATGGGATCGAGTTGCGCTGCTCTACTAGCCGGGTAGAAGCCAAAAAAAACTCCCACCGCCATCGAGAACAGGACTGCGATTACGATCACAACTGGAGACACCAGAACGGGCCAACCAAGGGTCTTCGTGATTAGGTACGAAGCGCTCAACCCAAAGAGAATGCCAATCCCTCCACCGAGCAGGCTCAGCACCACCGCCTCCGTCAAGAACTGCTGCTGGACGTCGCGTTCGGTTGCACCAACTGCCATTCGAACGCCGATCTCGCGCGTACGTTCCGTCACCGAGACCAGCATGATATTCATGATCCCGATACCGCCAACGATGAGCGACACGCCGGCGATCGAGGCGAGCAACAAGGTCATCACCCGGCCTGCCTCGTCGGCGACGTCGGCCATGTCGGCAAGATTTCGCACGAAGAAATCATCATCCTCCGCGGGGCGAATGCGATGACGATCGCGGAGCAGGGCCGCAATTTGCTGCTGCGCCGCATAACTCGCCTGCCGGGAAACGGCGGACACCATGATCCAGCGCAACCAGTTTTGCCCGGTAATCTTTTTCTGTAGCGTCGTAATCGGGACGAGGATGATGTCGTCCTGGTCATCGCCCATGGCGGCTGATGTGCCCTTGGGAACGAGGACGCCCACCACGCGGAAGGGCAGGTTGTTGATGCGGATAGTCTGCCCAATCGAGTTGGTCGCGCCAAAGAGGTTCTTGCGAACTGTTTCGCCGATTACCGCTACGTTGGCCGCCATCTCCACATCATTTTGGGTAAACGCCGATCCCTCCTGGAACGGCCAGACGCGGATATCGAAGTATTGGGGCTCGGTGCCATTCACCCGTGTCGCCCAATTATCATTGCCAAAAACGACCTGCCCGCTGGAGCTGCTGCCTGGGGCGGCCGCATGAGCCGTCGGGCATTCACGCATGATGGCCAGCATGTCATCGTAGATCAGGCTCTTCGTCGAGCCCCAACCCATGTGCATACCGCTGCGGGTGACCGTGCCTGCGCCAACAAACAACAGGTTCGAGCCCATCGCCTGGATCTGCTCCTGCACGGTTTGCCGCGCACCCTGCCCCACCCCCAGCATAGCGATCACTGCGCCCACGCCGATCATGATGCCCAGCATGGTCAGGATCGAGCGCATCTTGTTGCGCCCCAGAGCCCGCATCGCGATTCGAATGATGGCGAGCAGATCCATGGCTCGCTTAATCCTCCAACTTTGGCAAGTTCTGGATGACCTCAGATGCCCTGGGCCGATTCAGGATTCGCTCATCGCGGCGGATCCTGCCGTCACGAAACTGAATGCTGCGTTTAGCGAACTGGGCGATGTCCGGTTCGTGCGTCACCAGCACAATGGTCAGGCCGTCATCGTTCAGTTTCTGGAAAATGTCCATGATCTCGACCGCGGTCCGACTGTCGAGATTACCTGTGGGCTCGTCTGCCAGCAGGATCGACGGCTGGTTGACCAGCGCACGGGCGATCGCCACTCGCTGCTGCTGACCACCGGACAGTTGCGAAGGGAAATGCGCGACGCGGTCTCCGAGTCCGACGAGAGCAAGTGCCTCACGCGATCGCTTTTCGCCTTCCGCCTTACTGATGCGCGCGTACAGCGTGGGCAACTCAACGTTTTCTAGCGCAGTGGTCCGCGAGAGCAGGTTGAATCCCTGGAAGACGAAACCGATCTTGTGGTTGCGGATTGCGGCCAGCTGTCTCTTACTGAGGCCGGAAACTTCGATGTTTTCGAGCAGATAGCGTCCGGCGCTCGGCTGATCGAGACACCCTAGAATGTTCATGAAGGTGGATTTGCCGCTGCCACTCGCGCCCATGATGGTCACGAAATCGCCACGTTTGATTTCAATGCTCACCCCCCGCAGGGCATGCACGCGGATTTCGCCCAGTTCGTAGTATTTGTGGACGTCCCGCACCAAGATGATCGTTTCGTGATCCTGCTTGGTCGCGCCCTTCACGTCGGGTTGGGAGGTCGTGGCCATGTTTAATCGTTTCTCTGTGCCTCTCTGCTCTGTGTCGAAGGCACTACCGCCGTGGTGCGCCCGTGCCCGGGCCCGAGGTCTTGCGGGCAGCCATAGAACCGGTGACCAGTTCGTCGCCTTCCTTCAACTCGCCTTTGAGAATCTCCGCGACCTCGGTGGCCGTGTGGTCCGTGATGCCCGTGCGAATCTTAACTGGCTCGAGAGTACTGTCCGGACGGAGCTTCCAGAGCACCGCTACATCGAAAAGGGGCGTCCGTGTTTGCCCGCTGTCGTTTCCCCCAGTTCCTTGACCCGGCGTATGGGCGCGAGTTTGCTTCTCGGGAATATCACCGCCCGGGGCCTCGCTGGCAACTTGGGCACTTGTTTTAGCGTCCAGTCCGTACTTTTGATAGAGCACGCGAATTTCTTCTGCGGTTAGATCAGGCTTGTACCGTAACGCACCGTTGGGCACGCGCACGACATCGCTCGTCGAAGCTACCGGAATCGTGATGTACGCCGTCATCCCCGGGAAGAGCTTCAGATCCGGGTTGGCAAAATCAATCACCGTGTTGTAGGTGACGACGTTCTGCACAGTCGTCGCGTTCATTCGGATTTGCGAGACGCGCCCGGTAAACGTATCGCGCGGAAACGCGTCGACTTTGAATGTGATTACCTGCCCGTCTTTGATCATGCCGACATCCGATTCGTCGGTGCTGGCGTACACCTGCATCTTGGTAAGGTCCTGCGCGATCGTGAAGAGCGTAGGCGCCTGCAGAGACGCCGCCACCGTCTGGCCCACATCCACGTTGCGGGCGATCACGGTGCCATCAATCGGCGCGTGAATAGTGGTGTAGTCGAGGTTCGTCTGAGCCACTGTCAAAGCGGCTTCTTTCTGTTGGACCTGAGCCATGGCTTGGGTAACCTGAGCGTCAGCTGCTGAAACGGCCGCGACCGCTGAATCGTAGTTGGCTTTCGCCAGATCGAGCTGCTGCTGGCTCATCACGGCTTCTTTGGTCAATCCGACCGTACGTTCGTAGTCTGCCTTGGTCTGAACTGCGGTTGCTCTGGCCTTTTCCAAATTGGCTTTGGCCGAAACGACATTCGCCTTCGCGTTGGCGAGGTCGCCTTTTGCTTGCAGGACCGCGCCTTCAAACAGAGCAGGATCAATTTGTGCGACGACCTGGCCTTTCTTGACACGGGAGTTGAAATCCACGAAAAGATGAGCAATGGTCCCGGAAACCTGTGAACCGACTTGAACAGTGATTACAGCATTGATCGTACCTGTCGCCTCGACGACCTGGCGAATGTCGCCGCGATCGGCCTTGGTCGTGAAATACTGCGGCTTGTCTTGGCCTCTGAACTTAAAAGCAGCAAAGGCGGCCGCTGCAGCAATCATTCCCGCTGCAACTAGCCAGTGACGTCTGAGCATCCGCACCGAAGTTCCTCAATCTTGAAGCTGGAGCTGTGTATCCGTTTTGCCAAATCCATTAGCGAGTAGGGCCGTGCCCCGATCCAGGGTTTTTAGTTTCAAGCCTCCGCGACCATTGCCCACCGGCAGTATGCCACTTGGACAATCAACGCGCCATCTCTAGACGTGAGCCCTACGTGGCGTTTCGGTTCGCACCACCAAGCGATAACTCCCGTGTTGTCGGCAAATCTTACCTTACCGGGTTAGGTAAGGGTAGCCCGTCACTCAGGTGCAATCGGGAAACTACGGAAGGGTTACTGGACGAACGCATCCGGCCATTGCCTCCGGCGCGAAGCTATTTCCCTAGTCCGCCTGCGAGCAGCCTGGCCAGCCGATCCAGTCCCGACGTCCAACCCGTGCGGTGGTGGTCGCGCGTCTGGGAATCGGGGAAGAACTCGTGCGTCAGCTTCAGCCGAGTGCCTCTCTGAACCAGGCTGAATTCGAGGGTGACGCGTGGCCTAAATGGAACTCGATGAGCACCCCGCCTACCGAAGCGTTGTTCCCGGGATTAGGTGATATCCTCTTTAATACGGAAAGGGGTATTTTCATGGCTACGACAAGGAGGCGATCACACAAGCACTTTCAGTTGGATTCCGTGAAAATCAAGCGCGCCCAAAAAAGCTTTGTGAGCGAAAACCGAGACTGAGGCCATCGAGCGTGCGTTAGATTTTGAGACCAAGGGCGGAATCGCGACCAGCCCAGGTACGTTCACGGTTGCCCAGTGATTACGGGTGGCGGCATAGCCGGCTTCCGTGTCGTTGACCGGGAACGGACGTCGCGCGTGGGTTGGTGCGGATCGATGAGGAGAACTTTCTTGTTGGCAAAAACGAGGTGACCACGAAGCGGTGACAACCGAGACCGAATGCTGCAGCAAAGGCTCATGCTCCTTGATCGCTTCTGCCAGGATGACCGCATCCGCCGCAGATGAAGTTCGCCCGGCAGATATCTGAGAGTAAAGAATTTATCGCCTACATCGATGCGATCGGAAAGCTCGACGGAACCCGCTGTCTGATCGAATGGAAGACCACTTCCAGCCGTTATCCGGAGGAGCCGGACGGCCTATTGGCGCTGGATCTGCAGTTGGTTTGCTACTCGTGGATGACTGGCATATCCGAAGTTGCGCAGGTGGTATTCGGGTTACCGCCGGCACTGGAAATCTGTCATTTCCCCCCACCCGCGCTGCCGAACAGGATGATATATACCTCGAACCGACCGAACTCGTTGGAAGAGCGGCATTGCGCTGGACCCGGAGCTTTGATGTTAAGATTGCACATCTAAGGCGTACCCCTGCGCCTTCCGCCGACCAGAACCAAGGTATGACTGACTCAAAGGACAAGGAACGGGATTCGGAGAGCCCAACTTTAGTACCCGATGGCCGTTCCGTTTCGCCTGCGGCAACCCGTGTTGAATCACAGCCTCCGAGTTCGGATACAAACCCCATTCCTTCGCACGGGCAGTTGACGTCGGACACTCCCATCCGGACCGGTGACGCAATGCCGATCCCGTCGGATGCGCCCACTCTACTTGACGTTCGTGGTTCGGGAGGCTTGCCGCCACCCAGGCCAGCCAGTTCCGTCTGGCCGCTTACGGCCTTGCTTCCGGGGACGTTGCTGGGCGGACGCTACGAGATTCTCCAGACGGTCGGTGAAGGCGGAATGGGGGCCGTTTATAAGGCCGAGGACCGCGAACTGGGGCGCGCGGTCGCTCTAAAAGTGATCCGACCCGAACTGGCCAGCAATCCCGAC
>JAIQFW010000260.1 GCA_020073105.1 Terriglobia bacterium | reverse complement strand
CCTCGAATACGATGAACGGCGATTTGCCGCCCAGTTCGAGCGAAAGCCGTTTGTGGCCGGACGCGGTAGCAGCGCGGATTGCCCGGCCCACTTCGGTCGAGCCGGTGAACGCGATCTTGTCCACGTCGGGATGCTTGACCAGGGCCTCACCAGTAGAGCCATCTCCGGTCACGATGTTCACCACACCCGATGGAAGGCCGACTTCCGTGCAAATTTCGGCAAAAGCCAGGGCAGTCAGTGGCGTGAACTCCGCCGGCTTCAGGACAACCGTGTTGCCGGTTGCCAATGCGGGCGCAATCTTCCATGCCAGCATGAGCAGCGGGAAATTCCACGGAATGATCTGACCGACGACTCCACACGCGGTGTGATCGGGGAATTCTGACTCAAGCAACTGCGCCCATCCCGCATGGTGGTAGAAGTGGCGAGCGACCAGAGGGATGTCGATGTCGCGGCTTTCGCGGATCGGCTTTCCGTTGTCGATGGTTTCAAGGACCGCAAGGCGCCGCGAATGCCGCTGCACTGCTCGCGCCAGCGCGTACAGATAGCGGGCACGCCCGTGAGGAGTTAGCGACTGCCACTTCGGAAATGCTTGGCGTGCAGCTTTGACCGCCGCGTCCACGTCCGCCGCCGATCCCTGGGCAACGGTCGCAATCTTCTCTCCCGTGGCCGGGTCGATCGAGTCGAAGAATCCGCCTTCCGCGGGCTCGCGCCACGCTCCATCGATGAAGTGGCCGAAGCGCCGCTGGTGGCGGTCGAGCCAGGCCAGCGCGTCTTTCGGGTCCTCGGGCGCCGGGCCGTATTCCATGGTCACGAATTTTTCAGCTATGGACATTTGCTCAACTCTGTCATCCTGAGCGGAGCCGGTCATTCGCAAGGCGAATGAGTCGGCGGAGTCGAAGGACCCCTTGCCCGTTGATAGCGGCAAAATCGTTTCGGGGAATTCTTCCCGCTCCGTGGTTCATTAGTGGAAATTCCCTTCCCTGTTCACCTTGGTGCCTGCGGGCATGGGGTCCTTCGACTGCATGGCGGCTTCGCTGCGCGAAACCGCCACTGCGCTCAGGATGACAGCGCAAGCGCTCACGCGATCGGATGTCGGTAGTCTGCCGAATACCGCCCTGTCGCATGGTGTTCCAGCTGCCGCTCGATGTCGTTCAACAGTCCGCTGGCCCCGAAGCGAAACAACTCCGCCTTCATCCACGGAGTTCCCAGTTCTTCTTTCATCAACGCCAGCCAATCCAGAGATTGCTTGGCCGTACGAATGCCGCCTGCCGGCTTGAACCCCACCGCCATACCGGTCTCCTGGGCATACTCGCGAATGGCCCGCACCATCACCAGCGACACAGGAAGCGTCGCGTTCGTGGGTTCTTTGCCGGTCGAGGTCTTAATGAAGTCCGCGCCCGCCATCATCGCCACCAGGCTCGCGCGTCCCACATTGCGCAGCGTGAGCAGGTCCCCCGTGCCCAGAATGGCTTTCATGTGGACACTTCCACAGGCTTGTTTGAACTCCCTAATCTCGTCGTACAATGCCTGCCATCTTCCGCCAAACACGTGCGCACGCGTAATAACGATGTCGATCTCCTGCGCTCCCGCTTCGACCGAGCGGCGAATCTCCGCCACCCGCTCCTCGACCGGGGACAGTCCGGCGGGGAATCCCGTGGAAACCGCTGCCACACGAATGCCACTACCCTCGAGCGACCGGCGGGCAGTCTCCACGAAGCGGTGGTAAACACAAACCGCCGCCACTTTGATGTCGAGTTCTTCAATCTCCAGCCGCTTCACCAGTTCATGCTGAATGGGTTGCCGGGCCTTGGCACAGAGCCGTCGCACGCGTTCATCGGTGTCGTCCCCGGAGAGCGTGGTCAGATCCATGCAGGTAATGGCGCGCAGCAGCCAGGCCGCCTGCCACTCCTTCTTGACGGTTCGCCGCGCCACATGGGATTGGGTACGGCGTTCGACGGCGCTGGTGTTCACGCGAACCTGATCAACCCAGTCGAGATCCAGGGGAATGCCGCGATTCGCCAGCAGCGACCGTCCCGCGAGCGTGGCGAGAGGCGCTTCCGACACCGAGGCTGGCGGAAACTTGTCCGGGGCACTGTCCTTCAGTCGATCTGCGACCCCAAAACGCCTTGTGCTTTCGCGAGGCATTGTTTTGCATTGTACGGCAGATAGCGAGGGAAATGGGTTAGCGTCTCCACTTCTCCCTTGACACCCTTTCCGCTGCAACGCTAGGCTCAGTTGCCAATCGATTCAGGAGAGAAAACGCTGCCGCACCTCGAAGCACGCTCCCGCATCCTACACGCTCTTGCTCTGGCTTCGCTCACCGCTGCGCTGGCCCTCCCCGTATCCGCCGCGCCCAAGAAAATCATCTTCGACACCGATCCCGGCACCGACGACGCCATGGCGCTCATGCTGGCGCTGAACTCACCTGAATTGGATGTTCGCGCCATCACTGTGGTTCCAGGAAACGTGACGGCAGCGCAGGGCCTGGAGAACGCCTTGCGCATGGTTTCTTTGGCGAACCGTTGCGACATTCCCGTGGCTGCCGGCGCCCAGCATCCGCTCTTTCAAAAGCTCATTACAGCGGAGTTCTGGCACGGCAGGAACGGCCTCGCCAACGTTGAACTCCCGCCCAGCAAATGCAAAGTTGACGCACGTTACGGCCCCGATCTCATCATCCAGATGGTGCACGCCGCACCGCATGAGATTACCTTGGTTCCCGTCGGCCCGCTGACCAACATAGCGCTTGCCGTGGAGAGAGATCCGTCAATTGTTCCCCTGGTGAAGGAAGTCATTTTGATGGGAGGCTCGATTTCAGGTGGCAACGTGAACGCCGCGGCGGAAGCCAACATCTACAACGATCCCGAAGCCGCCCAGATCGTCTTCCAGGCGGGCTGGCCGGTCACCATGGTGGGGTTGGATGTAGGCGACAAGACCCTTCTCTCCCAGAAGTACCTGGACCAACTCGGCAGCACCCATGGACCGGTGAATGACTTCATTCACTCGGTAGCGCAGTTTCTGGTGGACCTCGCCGCGAAGTTCGGCTCACCTGGCACACCCATGTACGATCCGCTGGCAGTGGGTGTCGCAGTCGATGCCACGCTAGTTAAGGCTCCTGACATGCACGTGGACGTCGAAACCCGAGGCGACTTCACCCGCGGAGAGACAGTTGCCAATCGCCACGGCTACATTGAGAAGAACATTTTGCACGGAGATCGCTACATCATCCAAGGCGTTGATCAGGTGGCGCCGAATGCGAAGGTCTGCGTGGAAGTTGAGGCCGACCGGTTCTTGCAGCTTTTTGTATCGAGAATTCAGGGAAAGTGAGAGTAGCGCCGGCATCCTGCCCGTGCCATGTCGGGCAGGGACGCCCGCCGAGCGAAGGGGGAAACCATGTTCACGCCACACAGTCTCTCGATTGCCCTGGTCATGATGATCACCAGCGCGATTTGCTGGGGTTCGTGGGCCAACACCTACAAGGGTGTGAAGAACTATCGGTTCGAGCTTTTCTACTGGGACTACGCCATCGGTATCTTTCTTATATCCCTCGTCCTGGCGCTGACCATGGGCAGCACCGGCAACGATGCCTCCAGCTTCTTGAACAATGTCCACTCGGCCGACACTAGCAACATTGTCTCCACCATGATCGGCGGCGCGATCTTTAATCTTGCCAACCTGTTGCTGGTGGCTGCGATCGACATGGCCGGGCTTGCGATCGCCTTCCCGGTGTCCATCGGAATCGCTTTGGTGGTTGGTGTTGTACTGAGTTACGCTCTGCAGCCCAAGGGAAACGCCGGGCTCCTGGCCCTCGGCGTGGTATGCGCCCTCATCGCCGTGGTGCTGGACGGCAAAGCCTATGGCAGCCTGGCCAGTTCAGGACGATCGGTTTCGAAGAAGAGCATCACCGTCTGCATTGTTTCCGGCGTCTTGATGGGGTTGTGGGCGCCGTTCGTGGCGCGGGCCATGACCACCGGCAACACGCTCGGCCCGTACAGCATCGCTGTTTTCCTGACCCTCGGGGCCCTGCTCTCGTGTCTTATCTGGAACGTTTACTTTATGAAGAAGCCGCTGGTGGGTGAACCGGTCAGCTTCTCGGGCTTCTTCACCGCACCCGCTTCCGGTCATGCGTTGGGACTTCTCGGTGGCGTCATTTGGGGAGTGGGAATGGTTTTCAATCTGGTGGCGGCCAACTTCACGGGCGTGGCGATCTCCTATGCCATCGGCCAGTCGGCCCCCATGGTGGCAGCGCTTTGGGGAGTTTTCGTATGGCGCGAGTTCGCCGGGGCCGGGAGCAAAGCGAAGATCTTCCTGTTCCTGATGTTTGTTTCCTACTGCCTGGCGATCTTATTCGTGGCACGGGCGAACGGCTGAGCAAGCGGCGCACAGAGGTCTTTGGATCACACAACCTCGCGCCACTTTCGACTTGCCGCCGCCACCAGGGCTGCGTATGATCTCCTTCGTCATGGCCGCAACCAATCCCCTGTCTAAGACCCAACTTCGCCAGAAAGCCGAGCTCATGTCGGCGTCCGAGATGGAACGCACGCTGGTCCG
>JAIQFW010000259.1 GCA_020073105.1 Terriglobia bacterium | reverse complement strand
ATGGCAGGCTAACTGACCACGATGTTCGCAACTTACAGGAACGGGGCGCAGAGGTCATCGTGTTGAATCCGAACTTCACATCTGAAGAGTTAGTGCAGGCCAGAGCGGATTGTCGGGGAGAAACAGGCACGACGCCAAATCAGGCCGAGGCGAAAGCGGCACCTTCACAAGCAACGGCGAACGTACTGCCAGCATCTTTCACTCCCCCCGTGGGAGCCTCTACTGAACTGAGCCTTTCCTCTACGCCAGCGGGTGCCGACATAAGCCTTGATGGAAATTTCGTGGGCAACACTCCTTCGACTCTGACTGTCGCGGCCGGAGATCACGCACTTTCGATCAAGATGGTCGGATACAAATCGTGGGATCGAACGATTCACACGGCGGGCGGGAAGGTAAATCTCGCGCCTACGTTGGTGAAGGCCGACGCGAGCGAGTCGAACGTTAACGTGCAGCCTGACTCGGTTGCGGATGCCGCACGAGCAGCGAAAGCGAAGCACGCGGACGCGCAGGAGTCAGTACCGCAGAACTGAAACGACGGCTCCACGAGTCTGCAGAGAAGGCAAAAGCGAAAGGCCGGCGGCGACACGGCGCGTTGATGATTCCTGTGCAGGGCGAGCCGCTCGCGGTTCCGTCTTTCGCCCGATGCCCTTTGCCGATGAGAAGAGAATGTCCTATGGTTCGTCTACGAGCCGATTAAGCGTTTGGTTTACCGAGAATGGCTTAGACCGCCTAACAAAACCGTCACCCCTCGACAGGCAAAAAGAATCGCCCCGCAAGCCGCTATTGCAGCTTCGCGTACTCCGCCTTGGCCTGTTTCAGGATGGGGATGTCGGGGTCGGCGTCTTTCCAGAGGGCGAAGAAGTCCTTGTAAGCTTGTAGGCGGCTTTGGCTTTCGTCTAGCTCTTTGTGGCAGCCGCAGCCTTGCGAGCGATGAGGAGGAAGCCTCTAGCACGGGCGTCCTTTTCGAGTGCTTCCAGGCGGGCGCGTCCGGCAGCACTGTCGCTCGATTGAATCTCGATTTCTCCGAGGGCCAGACGTGCTTCTAATTGCAGACCCACGAAACCCACACTCCCTGTCTCGACGATGGTCTTCTTTAAGTGCGCGGAGGCTATGCTGAACTTGCCGTTTGCCGCATCCACCCGAGCTGCTGTGATACCTGTACCGAACATGAGGGACCGGTTTCTCGTGCTGGCCAGAAGTTCCTTCAAATAGTCGACTTCTTTCTGAGCCTCATGAGGCTTGCCCTGCGCAAGGAAAATGCGCGCCAGGAGATCATGCCCCCCGGCTTCTTGGTCTTTCATTTTCTCTTTGCTTAGTTGGCCCACCCCTTGCCGTGCCGACGACTCCGCTTTTGCGAGGTCACCTTGCTCGAGTGATATTTCAGAGATCTGCAGGAGTTCTGATGCAACCTTAACCTTTTGCCCCGATTCTTCGGAGATCTTAAGGGCATGTTGAGAAGCCTCCTTCGCTCCCGCGAGATCGTCCTGCTCCACAAGAATCTCTGCTAGTGTGGCGAACACATCGCTCAAACGATAGGGGTCGCTCTTCTCTCGAAGCAACGATTCGGCTTCCTCCAACTTCTTCCTTGCCTGACGTGGTTCTCCTCGGATATTGAGAACTTTTGCAAGCTCGGTCAAGCACAGGGCCGCATCCGATGTAGTGTTAAGCTCGCGCAAAACGGGTATAGCTTGCTCGTACTTCTCTTGAGCACCAGCGAGATCTCCTGTTAGGGAGCGAGTTTCCCCTATATTCATCCATGTCGAGGCCACGTCCAACTTTTGGTTGAGATCCAAGTAGATTGCCAGAGCCTGCTCATAAAGTGCCATTGCCCTTTCAGGCTCCCCCTGGACCTGCGAGATCGCAGCGAGGTTATTGAGCATGGCGGCCATGCTCACCCGATTGCCGATTTCACGATATACGGCCAACGCCTCTTCCCATTGAAGCTTCGCACGCGCCAGATCACCCAGGGGCACAATGTGTACCTCTGGAAGGCGTACTTCCGAGAGCGGCATCTCCCCATGCTCAATGTATACGGAACCATAACTCCAGCTCGTACACTGCTCCTGTCCCAACCCCTGCGGAGTAGCACGCAGTGGATGATCAGCAAACTGGACTGTGGAATTTACCGCCACGTTCCCTAGCGATTGGCCAAATGCCCCTGCGGCACACAGAAGGCACAACGCACATAATGCTGTCTTCATAGCACTTATCTCCCAATGCGGAGAAAACCCATGGACACCGGCGCGAGCCGAGTATCCACACAGCTCTCCGGGAATGCCAGTTGCAAGTCCGAAACCAAACTCGCCGCGGGAAACCTTGCCGTTCCAGGTCGAAGGGATTGGGATGGGCAAGTTTTTGCACAATTGTGGAGGATCGGGGTACTGTGGGTTCTTACAGGAAAATGCGCAGACATTCCCCCACCCCTCGCTCTCAGAGACGTAAGGGGCCGGGGCCCTTGGACAGGAGCGAGAATGGGCTACTGCAGAATCAGCGGCTCCTTCACCGGAGCCCTTGAATCCTTGCGATCTCCCTCGTCAGAGCACGTCGGACTTTCTCCGAGGAACGGTTCCCGCTGGCTACCAGGCTCACATAAGACGGGCTTAAGCCAAGTGCAGTGGCAACGCGAGCATACAAGCCCAAATGGAGCTTGTGAATCTCGAGGAGCCGTCCTTCTGACATCTTCATCTTGCCATGGCCATTTCTTGAATTATTCACGTCTCGCTCGCCCCCCTGACGCTACGAGAAGCTGAAGTACTTTCGCTTACAGTTTAAGGTGCGGCTAAGGCTCGTAATGTGATCCAGGTCACACTGTGGCGTGACGGCACCACGGGGAAGGAGCTACCCCCATTTGCACCAGACACGGAGCTGCACCGCACGTGAAGGGGCGTGACTGTCTTCGGTCTCCGAGGTGGCAGGAGGAAAGAGGCCCTTCTTCAGTCGTGCCGCCACCAAGTCCCAAGCTGCCCAGAATTCATACACCATTCACATTTCGGTCACCTCGCCGTAACAGATAGGTGACTAAACTGCCATCCGGGTGGGGAAGCGCATTCGTGTCGGCTGAAGAGGCTTCCGCCTTCCAGCTCATCAAAGTTGTGGTTGCGCTCCGCGGGATGCGGCATCACGAAACCCGGAGGAGCTCAGCATCACCGTAGTGTGCTGTTTGTCGGACAGGCTGGTTGCCAGGCCCGAGCAAAACAGCTCAGGCGCAGCGTTCGCGACGATGCCTGGGCTGTTCCGTAGACGGGGACACACGCATGAGGCAGCTCATTCTTGTCGTGGAGGGTGAATTCGACGTACTCCATCTGGTTCGGCGCTGCCTGCAAGCCACCGGCTATGCCGTGCAAACTTTTTCCGCCGGCGAGGTGATGACGGAAGCCGAAAAGATCCGTCCGGCGTTGATTCTGGTTTCCCCTACGCGTCCCAGCGTTGCTGGGCTGAGCCTCTGCCGGCGTATTCGTGAGAACACCGCGCTGGCGGGAACCCCACTGCTGTTGCTGCTCGCCGATGCCACCGAAGAGCATCGCATTCAACTGCTGGAGTCGGGCGCGGACGACTGCCTTGTGAAACCGTTCAGCGCCCGTGAACTCGTGGCCCGAGTGCAGGCGGTTTTGCGCCGCTCCACACCCATGGGCACGCTCCCGCGGACTGAGGCGCCCGACTTGGTGATCGACAGCTGGGCCATGAAACTGTTCGTGCGTGGAATCGAAGTGCCGACTACGAGTTTGGAATTCCGGCTCATCGATTACCTCGCACGCCATCAGGGACAGGTGTTCACCCGTGATGTCCTGCTGGATTCCGTGTGGGGCGACATGCAGTTTGTTACTCCACGCAGCGTGGACGCGTGCGTTCGTCGAATTCGCGAGAAGATCGAACCCGACCGCAAGCGGCCTGTATACCTGAAGACCATTCGGGGCGTGGGATACCGGCTGGATGCGGTTGCCGCCTGGCAGTCCCCGACAAATGAAGGATGCGACTGCGCAGCCTGCACCACGATGATAAGCGCATCCCGCGCTACCTACGAGGGAAGCACGCGGCGGAAGCGAAGTCCAGCCTAGATCGAAAGAAATCCACAGCGGATCCTAACAATGTAGGTGCACTTTACAAAGCTTTACCCAAAAATGACTAAGCCTTAACTGTCCCGTCGAATTCTTGCCACACGCAACCTCTAGCCTTACCTTTCCTTCGGCCAAATGACTTTCGCAGCGACGGAGCCCTCATATCCGGCCGACGGATGGAGGAAGTGATGTTGAAGAAGCTAAGAGCATCAACCGCCCCCAGGAAAATGCTGGCACTGCTGACAGCATTGACGACGGCCCTGGGACCGAGTGTGGCGCCAGCTTATGCTGCCACGACCACCGCAACGCCGATCAAGCACCTGGTTGTGATCTTCCAGGAAAACGTTTCTTTTGATCACTATTTTGGAACCTATCCCAACGCCACCAACCCCGCCGGTGAGCCGCCCTTCCACGCCCGCAAAGGCACGCCCAACGTGAATGGGCTCACCAACGCATTGCTGAGTTTCAATCCCAACCTCAACCCATCGAACGGTGCGGCCGCCAGCAATCCCTTCCGCTTAGATCGTTCGCAGACGTGTGCTCTGATCG
>JAIQFW010000064.1 GCA_020073105.1 Terriglobia bacterium | reverse complement strand
GTAACCGGTTCCGCCACCGTTGATCAGCACCGCGGCGGAACAGCCTGGAACCGTGAAGGTTTCCTCCTTCTTCGTCAAAAGCACACAGTCTCCCGCGTTGCCGTTGTCCGCCGTCGGCGATGCCGCCTTCATGCAGATGGGGACCTGCCACAATTGATCATTGCCGGCGTTGAATAGCGCCCGGTCAAAGTAGTAACGCTGCTGTTTCAGGTCCATGGCTGTGGCGTTGTCGACGCACCTCGCCTTGGCGGTAATCAGCGGCACTCCCGGCTGGCGTACAAACGCCGACATGACCCGGTCCACGGGCTTTTTGGAGACGCGGGCCAGGGTGCCCCAGAAATCCTCCGCCGTCGCATTGCCATAGGCGTGTTCCTTCAGATACGCGTTGACACCCGCCTGGAAGGTTTCCGGCCCCAAATAGGCTTCCACCATGCGCAGCACGGCTGCTGACTTGCCGTAGGCAATACCATCGAAAAGTTCCACAATCTGCGCTGGTGTCTCTGCCGCCTGGTGGATGGGCCGTGTGTTCGCCAGCGAATCAACGTTCAACGCCCCGAAGGTGGCCAGCGAATCGCCGCGGCTGACCTCGTCCAGCAACACGTGCCACTCCGGTTTCCAGGCCTCGATCGGCTTGCTTTCGATCCAGGTGGCGAAGCCTTCATTCAACCAGA
The DNA here is from genome assembly GCA_020073105.1 of Terriglobia bacterium. GTDB lineage: Bacteria > Acidobacteriota > Terriglobia > Terriglobales > Acidobacteriaceae > JAIQFW01. Next base: position 31,375 of record JAIQFW010000064.1, on the reverse strand, counting down.
CGTCGTCCCACCACTGCATGGTGACCAGGTCCCCGAACCATTCATGCGCGATCTCATGCGACACCGTAATCGCTACGGCCTTCTTCTGCCCCAGGGACGCGGTCTTCTCGTCCAGTTGCATGTCGACTTCGCGGAAGGTGATCAGGCCGACGTTCTCCATCGCGCCCGCTGAAAAATCCGCCAGGCCGATCAAGTCAAGCTTTCCGTACGGATACTTGATTCCAAAATACTGGTCGAAATATCGCAGGAAGCTTTCGCTGGCTTGCAAGGCAAACTTGCCGAGTTGTTTCTTCTCTGGTGTGCTGTACACCCGAATCGGGATGCCGTCGGCTGAGCCTTCAAGATATTCAAAGTTGCCGACGGCAAACGCGACCAGATACGAAGACATCTTCGGTGAAGTGGAGAAGCGGACCGTGTGCTTCTTCCCCGGTCCTGCGGTGTCAGAAACCGCACTGGTATTGGCGATGGCGGTGAGTCCCTTGTCGGCAATCAGGGTGATATCAAAGGTGGCCTTGTAAGCCGGTTCGTCAAAGCACGGAAAGGCGCGGCGGGCATCGGTTGATTCAAACTGGGTGGCTGCGTATTTTCGGCCGTGGTCGTCCTTCCCACGGTAAAAGCCCCGCATCTCGTTGTTCAGGATTCCGGTGTACTTGATGTGGATGGTGGCTGGACCCGCGGGGATCTGGTTCGGAACCGTCAGGGTCGCCATCTCTTTCTCTTTGTCGAGAGTCACCGTGGCCTTCTGGGTGGTTCCAGCGAGACTAATCGATACCTCGTGGAATTCGATGTCTGCCGAGCTGAGTGCAATCTGAGTGGAGGGCGCCAGCAGTCTGACCTGGATTGTTTCTTGGCCGGCAAAATTGTCCTTGCTGAGATCGGGGGTGAGTGTCAGCTGGTAGCTGTCCGGAACGGCTGTCTGCGGCAACCGCTGAGCCCCTGCCAGAGCGGCCCACAGAACCATGCAGACCATCAGAATCTGTCTTCTTTTCATACCCCCTCCAATTTCCTGTTGGATGTTGTGCTGCCGGAACCTCGCCCCGCTGGGCTCAGTTTAGACTAGGCATCCCCTAAATACGTTAGCGGATTACGAGATGTTCTCGAAAAATGAAAGTGCTCCCGAATGCCACGCCGGCAGCGCCACAACAGTTCATAACAAAATGTTGAGTTGGGGAGTTCGCTCGGCTGCACTTGTTACAAATCCGTGCCTTCAACGTCTAACGTCCCGTTCACCTCCCGGGAAAGGACTTGCCATGCGCCTCCTGACAGCATTTGTCGCTTCTATTGTGGTTTCCTTTACTCTGCTCCTCCCAACTGCCTCCGCCGAGGGGCCGGAATCGCTCCCTGAGCTGGAACGCTTCAGCCCAAACCAGATCGACAAGTCGCTGGATCCGTGCTCCGATTTCTTCCAATACGCCTGCGGCAAGTGGATCAAGGCAAACCCGATTCCCCCGGACCAAACCTCGTCCGGCACCTTCACCAAACTCTTCATCTGGAATGTTTCGGCGGTCCGCAACACCCTCGAGGACGCGGCCAAGGCTTCGAATCGCACTCCTATCGAGCAAAAAGCCGGAGATTATTACGCCGCCTGCATGAATGAGGACGCCATCAACAAGGCTGGTATCGCGCCCCTGAAGCCCGAGCTTGATCGCATTGCAAAGCTGCAGAAGAAATCGGAGCTACCCGAAGTTGTGGCCTCCATTCACCAGATCATCCGCCCCGCCGACCTGAACTTCATCGAGGCCCAATACCCCGGAGTCCTGTTCGGCCTCTATGCCGCTCCCGATTTCGACGATGCCCGCACCACGCTGGCAGTGCTCGACCAATCCGGGATGGGCCTGCCGGGCCGAGAGTTCTACCTCAACGCGGACGACAAGTCGAACGAGATTCGCGATCAATACGTGAAATACATTGCGAAGATGCTCGAACTGAGCGGCGTGTCGCCGACCCAGGCCGCGGGTGACGCGACCGCGGTTCTGGCCATTGAGAACGGCCTGGCCAACGCGGCGATGGACATCGTGCTCCGCCGCGATCCCAAGAACCAGAACCATAAGATGTCACTTGAGCAACTCCAGGCGATGACGCCCTCGTTCAACTGGAAGCGCTATCTCACGGCCATGAACGCTCCGGCTTCGCCCCAGTACATCGTGCTTGCGCCCGACTTTTTCCGCGGGATGGAGAAGTTGATCGCCGATCACCCGGTCGATCATTGGCGCGCCTATCTTCGCTACTCAACCTTGAGATTCATGGCGCCCTTTCTCAGCCAGCCGATCTTGGAGGCGAATTTCGACTTTTTCGGACGCCAGCTTTCCGGCGCCAAACAGATTCAGCCACGCTGGCGCCGCTGCTCTCTGAACGCCGACGCCGACCTGGGCGAAGCCGTGGGCCAGGCCTACGTAGCCCGGTACTTCCCGCCGGAGAACAAGGAACGCATGGTGCAGATGGTCAATGCCATCAAGCAAGCGCTGCACGAGGATATCGACACCGCCGCCTGGATGTCCCCACAGACCAAGCAGCTAGCCCACACCAAGCTGAACGCCCAGGTGGACAAGATTGCATATCCCGACCGCTGGCGTGATTACTCGGCGGTGGAAATCAAGCCGAACGACTTCCTGGGGAATGTTCAGCGCTCTGCGAAGTTTGAGATCGACCGCCGCATGGCCAAGTTCGGCAAGCCTTCCGACCGTACGGAATGGGGCATGACGCCGCCCACGGTCAACGCCTACGAAGATGCGCAAAGCAATACCATCAACTTCCCGGCGGGAATTCTCCAGCCACCGTTTTTCGATGGCAAGGAAATCGATGCGGTGAACTACGGCGCCATCGGCGCAGTCATTGGCCACGAGATCACCCACGGCTTCGACGACCAGGGCCGCAAGTTCGATGCTGACGGCAATCTGAAAGACTGGTGGACTGCCTCCGACGCCGCCAACTACAACCAGCGCGACCAGTGCATCCAGGACGAATATACCCAGGACATTCCTGAAGCCGGAGGCGGGGTCAAGCAGAACGGCAAACTTTCTGCGGGAGAAGACACAGCCGACAACGGCGGCGTTCACCTGACGCTGGCAGCCCTGCAGGAAAGGCTGAAGGCACAGGGCAAGGAGCTTGATTCCCCAGCCGGCAACGGCATGACCGAGTTACAGAGCTTCTTCGTCGGCTATGCCAACGTCTGGTGTGGAGACACGCGCCCGGAGGCGGCACGCACCGCGGTCATGACCCAGGGGCACTCGCTGAACCGATATCGAGTGAATAATGTGGTGGCCAACATGTCGGAGTTCGCTCACGCCTTTGGCTGCCACGCCGGGCGGACCATGGTGCACGCGAATGCCTGCAGGGTGTGGTGAGGGGGATGTCTTTATAGCCTGGAGTGCCCCGTTCTTTCGCGTTTTGTGCGAAAGGGCGGGGTAGGGGGTTGCATTCCTCCCCGGTTCGGGTGTTCACCGATCACCGACATCCACAGGCCAGCCGTCCAACAATCTTCTCATGCCTGGCGGTCTTGAGCGGTTCTACGGTGGTCACGACCTCCACTTCATCACTTGCAGCTGTTATCGCCGTCGGCCTCTTCTCGGAACAGCGGTACGTCGCGACCTCTTCCTGCAAATCATGGAACAAGTGCGCCAGCGGTACCGCTTCTCTGTCGCCGGATACGTGGTCATGCCCGAACATTTCCATTGGCTGATTACGGAGCCCGACGTTGGCACACCCTCAACCGTGATGCAGGTCCTGAAGCAATGCTTTGCGCAGCGGATGAAGGCGCCCATCTGGCAGGAGCGCTTCTACGACTTCAATGTGTGGAGCCCGAAGAAACGAGCGGAGAAGTTGGGCTACATGCACCAGAACCCGGTGGTTCGTGGTTTGGTTGCTAACCCTGAGGACTGGCGGTGGAGCAGTTTCCGCTGGTATGCGCTGCGGGAACCCGGCCCGGTGAGAGTGAACTGCTACGAGTGGCCGGTGGAGATTGCGGGATGAAAAGCTGTGCCCGCCCTTTCGCAAAGAACGCGAAAGAACGGGGCACCCCGCGGTTCAAAGCGGGAAGAATTGCAGTTCAGTCCGCGGCCGCGCCCTGGATCACAATTTCCGGCCGTTTCCGGGCGCTGCGATTAGGAGGCAGACCCGCATCACGGATCTTGTAGAGCAACGCGCGATAGCTGATGCTCAAGGCACGCGCCGCTTGCTTGCGGTTCCAGTGATGGGCCTGCAGGACTTTCAGGATGACTTTGCGCTCCAGCTCTCGCGTAGCTTGGCGCGTGAGCTTCTTCAGGGAAATCGGGCCATCCAGATTGACGTCCGGATTGAACAGTTCCTGGTCGTTCCGTGCGAGCAGGTCGCTGCTGATCACGTCCTCGCTGCCCAGGATCACGTACCGCTTCATCAGGTTTTCCAGTTCGCGGATGTTCCCCGGCCAATGGTATTTCTGCAAGATCGCGACCAGATCGGCGGAAAGCGGGCGCGCCCGGCAGTTATATTTCTGGTTGTAGTACTCCAGAAAATAATCGACGAGTCCTTCCACATCGCCGCGCCGTTCCCGCAAAGGCGGCATCCGCAGATTCACCACGTTGATACGGTAATACAGATCCTGGCGGAAGGTGCCGTTCTCGATTTCCTCTTCCAGTTGCCGATTGGTCGCGCACACCACGCGAACTTCTACTTTCTTGTCCTCTTGCGCCCCGATACGGCAGAACTGCCCGTCCTGGAGCAACTGCAAAAGCTTCGACTGCAATGCCAGATCGAGTTCCGAAATCTCATCCAGAAAGAGCGTGCCGCGGTGGGCCAGTTCCACTCGCCCGGGCTTGGAGCCGTACGCTCCGGTAAAGGCGCCCTTCTCGTATCCAAAGAGTTCGCTTTCCAGCAAGGTCCCTGGGATCGCAGGGCAGTTCACCTTGACGAAGGGGCCGCTCTTCCACGGGGAAAGAGCGTGGATCATGCGGGCGATGATGTCCTTGCCGGTACCGCTTTCGCCGTGAATCAGGACGGGTACATTGGCGCTGGCTACTTTGTCCATGCGTGCGCGTAGCGCCTGCATGGCCTCCGATTTGCCGAAAACCACTGGTTCAGGGGGAAATTCGCCTAAGGACTGGACCAAGGAACTGAACGAATTTGCTGTTGAAATAGGCATTTCGCCGCCTGCAACTTTCCTACGCATGAACCAGTGTGCATCCCGACAGCCAAAGCGATCCAGTTCATGGCCGCTCCCGTTCACTGGCACTTAGCGGCTTATAATTCATAACGTTACGGGAGAGTTGACTCATCCAAGGCGGACGCAGAGAACCGTGGAAAGAGGGCTCATTCAGGGCTTTCCCGAGAGGAAAACATTTTCACACCGAAGAAACAACTTTCCTCCGGCGGCGTTGCCCATCGGGACTGTGATTCAGCAATGGGTGGGAGAAGCGAAGGCCGACCAACTGATAACCCTCGGCATGGGTCACCCAAATCGTCCGGGCCCGCAGGTTGCGTGAAGACTTCGGCAGGTCAGCCCGGGCCACCAGCGGCGCACTGGGAATTTCCAGCATAACCTGCGACGAGAGCGGCAAAGAGCGCCGTACCGCCACCAAGATTCCCCCAGCGGAAACGTTTAATGCGGTAGCAAACTCCAACAATTCCTTGCCATTATCATCTCGGCTGCGGACAAAAACCGGAATCGCCAAGGGTAGGCGTACCCACTTACGGCGTTCGGTTTCCGACCTGGTTCTGTTCAAGATGATTCCCCGAGAGCACAATGACCCTTGCTTTACCGCACCTTGGGGGCCAAATCGTGGTGGGAATTAAGGCCGGCTTCGTGGCACGCCAGGGACCTAGTCACCGCCGAGCTTGAAACCAGCCGACAAAAGCTGTACTTGCCGCGGTTCTGATTCGTTCTTTGTTCGCCCAAAGATGGGTTGAGGGGAACGCCCGTAAGTACTTTCGACTGCAGACTTTTGCCCATCTGTGGCAATTTGCTTGCGTTTTGGCGTTGACAGCTCAAAACCCGTGTCATACGATCCAAGTGATCCCTCCCTCTTTGTAGCAAGCCACCGAGTCGCGACCATGGCCGTGGTGCCTGAAAACACGTGTCTGCCTGAGGCGGGAGCGTCGAGGGCAGCCGATTCCGGCCTCTGCCCTGTCAAGCCGGAAGGCGCCGAGGTTTGCCCCGATCCGGGGTGCAGTCAGGAATTGTTGCAGCAGTACACTCAGCTTCGAGAACGCTTCCTGCGTACCACTCACGCCCTCGCGTCCGCCGCCCACGATCTGAAGACACCCCTCGCCATCCTCAACGGGTATGTAGAACTCTTGCAGAGCGAGAAGCTCGGTGGTTTGAATGACCGCCAGCGTGAGGTCCTCCACGATATGAGTTCCAGCGGGAGGAGGCTGCAACACTTCATCCAGGACTTTCTCAGCTATAGCGTCCTTGAAACCGGCGAGGTCAGGATGTGCTTCGAGGCCGGGGACATGAACGCCTGCCTATCTGAAGTCTGCCGCCTGTGGTCGCATCCCTTCCAGGAAAAAGGTTTGGCACTCTACTTCCTGGCCAACGACAAGCTCACCGAGTTCCCTTTCGACTCGGCCAAGGTGCAGCGCGTGGTCTCCAATCTCCTGGAAAACGCCTCCAAGTTCACGCCGGCAGGGGGCACAGTCTGGCTCCACGCCGAGCCTTACATGTGGGACCGCCGCAACGTAGCCCAGCCGGGTGTTTTGACCGACCGCAGGCGGCAGGTCAGCTCCGTGCCGAACTCGGTGAAGGTGAGCGTTGCTGACACCGGGCCGGGCATCCCGCCTGAGTACCACATGGAAGTTTTCGACGATTTCTTTCGCCTGCCTCAAAACGAATTGCAGTCCGGCATGGGGCTGGGCCTGGCCATAGCACGCCGCCTGATCAGCAGCATGGGCGGGAAAATCTGGGTGGAAAGCGAGCTTGGAGCTGGCAGCAAGTTCTCCTTCATTGTCCCGCTCACTCCTCCTGAAGCCGCCAATCAAGGGAAAAGCCAATGAAAGAAACGGCCAACATTCTGCTGGTCGATGACGAACCGGGAATGCTGCGGTATATCCGTACTCTGCTCGAAGTGGACGACTACAAAGTAACCACCGCCAGCCGCGGTGAAGAAGCGGTGGAGCGGGTGAACAAGGGCCTGCACCCCGACCTGGTACTGCTCGATCTGCTCATGCCTGGAATCGATGGCCTCGAGACATTGGAGCAACTCCGGCGGCTCCAGCCCGGCATCAAGGTGGTGATTCTCTCCTGCGTGGGCGACACCCGGAAAGTCGTGCAAGCCATGCGTCTGGGCGCGCACGATTACTTGACCAAGCCCTTTCAGAAAGCAGAACTGGACGCGGTCATTGACCAGTGCCTGGGTACTAACCAGCAGAACTATCCCGGAGAAGTCGAAGAACTCGCTGATGACGTGTTCTTCGTGGCTGCCAGTCCCATCATGCGGAAATTGCGCTCCGAGGCTGCCCTGGTAGCCAACGTTGACATTCCGGTGTTGATGCTGGGGGAGAGCGGTACCGGCAAGGAAGTCATGGCGCGCCTGATCCACAAGCTGTCCCCGCGCGCCCATCGAACTTTCCTCAAGGTAAACTGCGCGGCTGTGCCCGCCGACTTGCTGGAAAGCGAACTATTCGGCTACGAAGCTGGGGCCTTTACCGGCGCGAACCATCCCAAACCAGGCAAGTTCGAGCTGTGCAACAAGGGCACGATCCTGCTCGATGAAATTGGCGAGATGACCACCAACCTGCAGGCAAAGCTGCTACATATTCTGCAGGACGGACAATTCTCCCGCCTGGGCAGCCGTTCGGTGATCAAAGCCGACGTGCGCATTCTGGCCGCGACCAATATCAACATTCCCGAGGCGCTCGCCACCAAGCGGCTGCGTGAGGACCTCTACTACCGGCTGAACGCTTTCACCCTGCACGTTCCGCCGTTACGAGAGCGCAAGGAAGAAATCCCCATTCTGCTGAAACATTTCATGGCGCGCCAAGCCGAGCGCTACGCGCGGCCTCCTTTGCCCCTGTCGCCGCCGTTGCTGCAAGCTTGTGCGGAGTACCCCTGGCCCGGCAATCTGCGTGAGTTGAGCAACTTCATCAAGCGCTATCTGGTGCTGGGGGATGAGAAGTTGGCCATCAACGAACTGCGCCCCAAGGGAGATGGCAGCGGCGCGCAGTTTGATCCCGCATCGAAGGATGCGGCCAACCCGGTGGGTGGGCTCAAGTCTCTGGCCCGCAGCGCCAAGGATGGCGCCGAAGCCGAAGCCATCGCCAAGGCCCTGGATGAAACCAACTGGAACCGCAAACAGGCTGCGGCGCTATTGAGCTATTGAAGATCAGCTACAAAGCGCTGCTTTATAAGATCCGCCGGTACGGAATCGCCCAGTCGAAGAGCCACCACAAGCTCTCGGCGGGGGCGTAGGGGCGCTCTTTCCCGCCAGATCCCATGTCTCGCAACCGCGGCGAGACACGGGGCACCCGGCGAAATCTGCGATAAGAGTGAATCGAAATGAGCAGACATGTACTCCTTGCTATCTCAGCGTTGTTGGTTGCCGGATGCTTGCCATCGACGTCAAGCCGAGTCGCCTATCATAGTGCATGTGATTCGCGATCCCTCTGGACCTTTTGTCGGTCAACTCAGGCGGGCAACGAATAAGTTCGATATAACGAAGCCGCGTCTGAACAATGGCAAGGGAATCATGATCGCGACAAATGAAGGGGATTCATTTGCTCAGCTCCTCGAACAACTCACTGAAGCACAACCAGAGGTATTGTTGCTCGATTCCGAAGCGGACATTCCAGGCGGCAAGGCAGTACGATCCCAACTCGGCCAGCCAAGTGTGGTGTGTGGTGGCCATCCAGCATACATACCAGCATGGGTCCCGAATGAAAAGCGCGAGGCAGCTGAGATGTACCTTCGGTTCTTAACACATAGCTGCGACGAGAAATGAATTCACACCAGAAAGCGACTTTCTTCCAAGGCAGAAAAAGGAACTTCCAGGGTTTCTACAAACAAGAATCGGGGCTGGCCCGCCCTAGCTTGTGATTTTACTCTGTAGGGTGCCCCGCTCAAGCTTTGCTTGGGCGGGGGTGTTCACTGGTCACAGAATGTCTTTCCATCTAAGACTAAAGTTTTCCCATGCCCTGGGGACTACGACACTTCCGGCAATCCGGGCAGGCTGCATTTTCTCACCTTCAGTTGCTATCGTCGTCGGCCCAACTTCGCCACTCCGCAATCGCGAGCCTGTTTCGAATCCTCTCTGGAGCGGGTACGCCAATCCTACGGATTGTGCGTGTACGGTTACGTGGTCATGCCCGAGCACGTGCATTTGCTGGTGGACGAACCGGAACGGGGCCACCTGGCGCAGATGCTGCAGTCGCTGAAGCAGTCCGTGGCGCGAACCTTAGCTCTGCGGGCCCCCGATTCGTTCTGGCAAGCGCGGTACTACGACTTCAATGTATGGAGCGAAGGGAAGTTTGTCGAGAAGCTGCGCTACATCCATCGCAATCCGGTTGCTCGCGGACTGGTGAAGCGGCCGGAAGATTGGCCATGGAGCAGCTTCCTGCACTACGCGACCGGAGCGGACGGAGTGGTGGAGATCGAATCGCAATGGACGGCGCGGCGACGAGAGAGGTTGGGGTTTGTGCCCACGGTTCGGATTCGTTCTACACACAAAGCCCCCGCCCAAGCGGAGCTTGAGCGGGGCACCCTCAAAAGTGAATTAGAGATTTAGGCCGGGCCAGCCCCCCCGCCGTAACCTTCCAACGGTTACCCGCGTAACTCCTGGTTGTGTCGGTCATCACCGAATGGGGACCATCCGTGCCCTATTCTGCGGGATATGGCAGTCCTCGAAGCACCAGCCTCAACCACCCGCAAGGGCGATCGTATTTCCATCTCTATCAGCGTCCAGATCTCGTGTACGGATCTGGCAGGTGTGCACTTCTCCGGAGTTGTGCAGACGGTGAATGTCAGCCGCAATGGTTGTTGCCTCCTTCTGAAACAGTCCCTGGCCCCAGGCCAGAAGATTTACTTGCAACGGATTGGCAGCGGCGAGGAAGCCGTCGGCCGCGTAGTGGGACAGACCGGCATTCGTCCGGAAGGGAATCTCTACGGGGTCGAAGTGCTTAACCCAGGCGAGAACTTCTGGGGTATCCGATTTCCCCCGCAAAAGGAACTGGAGGAAGGCACGGTTCGCGTGCTCCTCAAGTGCAGTGCGTGCCAGAACTGCGAAGAAACCGCACTCAACGAGGTTGATCTCTCTGTCTTCCAGATCACGCATCGTCTCACGCGCAAGTGTCAAGCGTGCTCTGCCAGTACGGTGTGGGAGACGGTTCCGGACAAAACCGGTGCGGCTGGCGCCCAGAACGAACCCCATGTGACTGGCAAGAGACCCGAAAAGAGAAAGCATCCTCGCGTCAACATGAGGACAGTGGGTTGCGTTGGTCCAGCTGGTCCGCGCGCCGACGTGGTTGATGTCGTGAATGTCTCACGGGGAGGGGTTTGTTTCCGCAGCTCGCGAATCTACCCTGAGGACACCTGGATCCAGGTTGCAGTGCCCTACACACCCGGTGCGGCGAACATCTTTGTGGCTGGCCGCATCGTGCGGTCCCGGAAGATGAGCCTTTCGGTAACCGAATATGGAGTGGAGTACGTAAAGACCTAAGCTTGCCCTGCACCCGTGAAATGAAATCTGTTGTCCTTATTCCACCACCAGCGTCACGGTAGTGCTGCGTACCGCCGCGCCCGAACCTCCTGACGTGGCGCTCACGGTCACAATGTAGGTTCCTGCTGGAGTTCCGGTCGTAGTGGTGGTGGACTTACTGCTGCTGCAACCAGGTTGGAAGAAAATCAGGGCGAAGAATCCCGCCAGCAGCAGCCCCATCAGGACCCGGCGCTTCCGCGAAGCTTTACCGATGCCTGCGCCCAGCAGTGCCAACCCGGAGATGGGCAGCCAGCCGGCATAAAAGGGCCTGCCTCCATGCCACCACTCGGTTGTGGTGGTGACTCGCGCAGTGGTGTTGATGATCAAAACCGTGTCAGCCGCCCCGTTTTCCAGGTTGGGAATTGGATTGGTCGTCTCGGTGCACGCGGCCCCGGTGGGCAGCCCTGAGCTGCACGAGAAGGACACGCTGGCGGGAATGCTGCCGGTCGGTGTAACCGTGGCGGTATAAGTTGCAGGCACTCCGGCTGCTACGGTCGCGGTTGCCGGTGCCACGCCGATATCGAAGTCGTTTACCGTCACGCTGGCCGCAGCGCTGGCAAGCGACGATCCCGAAACGCCCACAAAACCGCTGTTCCCCAAAGTTACGGAGTTGGTCGCCGGTGGTGTCGGGGCCACCGGGGTCAGAATGACGGTCACCGTCGCGGTCGCGCCCGCATTCAAAGTTCCGATATTGCACAACACCGTGCCCCCATTGGGCTGGCCGCAGGCGTTGGTACCGGTGTTGGTCGTGGCCGAAACAAAAGTTGCCGCGCTGGAATTCTGCAAGGTATCGGTGAAGGTAATGCCGCTGGTGAAGTCACCGGTATTGGTAATCGTGTAGGTGAACGTCACCTGGCTCCCCACTCCCACTGGAGAGGGAGAGGCGCTCGCCGTCAAGCCGAAACTCAGGACAGGCCCAAGCTTGCTCAGAAAAGCGTCGCTGGAACCGTTCAGGCTCTGTTGGTAGGAGTATGTCTGCGGCGGAGCTTTTGTCAAGAGATCGGACGAGGTCGTCTCGCCAGCTACATAACTTGCACCCTGGGTGTCGGAAGCAATGCTGGTGCCGTAGTCGTCGCCGCTCCCTCCGAGATAGGTCGAGTAGTGGCCGGGCGCAGTTTGCGTGGTCGCCGTCGTGTCGATTCGGGCAACAAACGCGTCGGTGACCCCCGGCACTCCCCCGAAACCGCTCTGTACCGGATTGTTAACCGAAGGAAAATCGGTCGAACTTGTCCAGCCGGTAATACGGGCGCCTTGATTGTTGTTGGTCGGCGACCCGGTGTTGTCCAGTGCGATCGCCAGGCCCACGTCGTCACCTGACCCACCCAGGTACGTGGAGTAGTTCAGCGGTACGTTGGTATTGGTACAACCCGTCCCGGTGCAAGGCGTGCCGAACTTGGCCAGAAAAGCGTCCGTTCCGCCTCCCGAGTTGCTTTGAAAGACTCCTGTGCCTGCCGCTGGAAAATTGGTCGAGATGGTTGAGCCGGTTACGTACACATTCGAACTGGTGTCGACCGCGATCCCATGGCCGATATCGTCGCCGCTTCCCCCGATGTAGGTCGAATAGATCAGCTGCGTGCCGGTTACAGCTCCCGGGGAAATCTTGGCCACAAAAGCATCCAAGCCACCGTTCGATGCTCCCTGAAATGCGTTAAGGACAGGCAGGTTGGTAAAGTCCGTCCCTCCGGTGATGTAGGCGTTGGAATTGTTGTCCACCGCGATGCCGCCGCCCACGGTCTGGCCGGTACTCGGCGTGCTTCCACCGAAGTAGGTGGAATACGGCACGCTGTCCACGCCGGACAAGGTCGGGTTCAGCTTAGTGAGGAAGAACTGGTTGGCGGCTCTCGGCGAAGTCTGGTATGCGCCCAGGGTGGACGGAAATCCGGTCTCAACCTCGGTCGAGGTTGTCGTTCCCGTCACATACGCATTCCCATCGGGACCAAGCGCAATTCCGGATGCAGTATCAGTCCCGTCGCCGGACAGGTAGGTGGAGTAAAGCAAAGTATGGCCGGCTGGATCCAGTTGGCTGACAAAGACGTGGTTGTTGGTGTTCAGTGCCGCGGTCTGGAACGCGCTACTGCTAGTGGGAAAGTTGGTCGAGTTGGTCGTCCCCGCCACAAAGACGTTGAATCCCGGATCGACGGTCACCCCAGCGGTGTAGTCGGTGCCGTCCCCGCCCAGATAGGTAGAAAATATCAGCGTGTTGGCCGCGCCGTTGAACTTGGCAACAAAGATGTTCGCTGCGCCCCTCAAGGTTGACTGATAGGGCGTGCCGGCGAGCGGAAAGTCAGCCGAACTGGTGATGCCCGCGATGTAGGCGTTCAGCGCCGTATCCACCGTAACGGCGGGGCAACCCGAGACCGGCGTACCCAGGATCACAGAACATGCCTCGTCACCGCTGCCGCCGAAATAGGTGGAATAAGTAAGAATCGGATCGATGATCAGCGCCCGGCTGCGGTCGTACGCACCCAGAGCGAATCCGACTTCATGGCTGCCGCGGAGCTCGAAGCGGCCCGGCACAGCACGCTCCTGGTCGCCCAGTTCTTGATACACGCGCGGCGACTGGAACCGCATTCTCCCATGCTTCAGGCCGAGCACCAAGTTGCCGTCGGAATCGACTGTCAGACTGTCAGTACCGAGAAATCGGAGCGCGACCTGTTGGGGATCACCCCCGGGCGCGACTTCAAAGTCGTACTCCAACCGGCCCTGGTTGCCGTGGTAGACCAGATCGATTCCGGGATACACATTGCGGTAGCGCACCCGAGCGAACTGGGAGACGTCACGATGCCATTTTGCAGGGTCGTTGCCGATGAAGTAGTTGCTCTTGCCGGGAAGCTCGTTATCTCCGACGATGTCCGGCTGGCGACTCGCGTTCGCCAAACCCATCCTCAGCACCGAAACTGAGTTGGCTGAATGCCGAGTGCTGAGTGCTGACTGCCGCAATGCCAGCACCGCTTCGTCTGCTGTGAGAAACAGGCTGTAGCCACCGCCCCGCGCCAGAAACTTCACTCGCGCATCGCTTTGTCCTTGGTTGCGCTCGAAAATCAGCGGCAGATGGCCGTACGCGGTCAGAACATTTGGGGCCTCGTGAGCTGATATTGGGTTCTGGGCGGTGGACGTCTGCAGGCGAGATGGTTCGTTCCCTAACCGGGCGGCGCCGGAGCCCAACCTCAGAGCAACCAACCCTAGCATCAACAGCAGCGCCATGGCCACCGTGATCCTGCCCCGCGAACAAGCCATTCCCAACTGACGGTAATTCAATCTCACGAGCTCCTCCGGATTTCTGGAGAGGAAGAAGAACGGCGCACAGCACTCCTCAATCGCGCCTGCAGCGGGCTGCGTACTTGTCACCAGAAAACTTTGAGCAAAAGATAAATAACTACTTAAACATCTGACGGATAGCCTGTCAAGATGCGAGGCCCGTTTGGGCGGCGTCCTAGATTCATCCACCACAAAGGACACGAAGAGACACAAAGGTGAGTCCCAGAGAATTTCCTTCGTGTTACTTTGTGCCCTTCGTGGTTAATTAGGACACTGCTGCCCGCACTGCTCCCTCGGAATCGTCAGATGCGGGGAAGGCAAGGCCGAGATGCTGCTGGCAACGAGAAAAGTAGGCAGCTGAGCCGCATCTATTGCTTGCCCCTTAATTCGTCGATCTCTTTGCGCAGGCGGGTGTAGCGGCGGAGCAGGCTTGCCAGATAGGCGATGTGAATGGCCCAGGTGGCGATGTAGGCGGCATACAAATAGCTCATCGAGAACCCCTTGGTGCAAGCAGCGACTCCAGGGCTTGGGCTTCTTCCACTTCCCGGCGGACCACTTCAAGCCGGTAACGCGACCAGCACACCAGCGCGCCGAAGCAGGAAAATGCCGCCAGGTTGATGAAAAATACGTGCAGCATGCGCGGGTCAATCGAGCCGCCTCCACCCATGACCGGCTGCGGATGCTGGGTACGGAAAAACCAGATCGAGAAATAGACCAGCGGAACGTCCAGCGCACCGAGCACAGCCAGCACCGCCGCCATCACCGGAGTCTGGCCGCTGCTGGAAAAACGCCGCAGGATGAGGTAGCTCACATAAATCAGCCACAACACCAGAGTCAGCGTGAGACGCAGGTCCCAGGTCCACCAGATTCCCCATACCGGCCGCGCCCAGATGGGGCCAGTCACCAATACGATGGTGCAGAACACAACGCCGACCTCCGCGGACGCCAGGGCCAGGGCATCGGCCTTGGGGTTACGCCGCGCAAGATATGCGATCGAGGCGACCAGGTTCACAAAGAACAGACAGAAGGCTGTCCACGCCGAAGGCACGTGGTAATAGAAGATCCGCTGCACGTCACCCATCGTCTGCTCAGTCGGGGCAGTGACCAGCGCGCCGTAGAGTCCCCAGCTCAGCAGGGCGGCGGTCAGAACAGCGAGAATGGTGAAAGGCCGCTTCATTCTCCGTGTAAAACAATTTCAAACAAGAGCAGACACCCCGTAGTAAACACCACATCGTAGGCCACAAGCAACACGATCCAGAACTTGGCGGAAAATTCGCCAGTCAGGATAGAGGTGGTGGCTTCCACCATGGCCAACAGAGCGGGTATTGAGATCGGGAAAAGCAACAAAGGCAGCATGATCTCACGGTTGCGCGTGCGCAGCGACATGGCGGCAAAGAACGTCCCATTCACTACCAGGGCCCAGGTTCCGAGAACGGCAACCAGGAACAGCTGGTAGGCCGGCCCGATGGCACGCAAATTGTAGAAAACGATGAACAGCGGCGTCATCAGGGCTTCCAGAACCGTGACGAAGATGAAGTTGCCCAGGGCCTTAGCCAGAAACAACGAGTTTGCCGGAGCCGGCGACACTCGGTAAGCATCGAGCACTTGATTACGCAGTTCGCGCGCCCAGGTCTGGTTCAGTGCCACCACCGCGGCGAAAAGAAACGCCACCCACACCAGCCCGCCGGCAATGCGCCTGGACTCTTCGGCCGTGGGATCGAAGGAAAAACTGAAGATCACCACCACCAGCAGAGAAAAAAATAGCATGGAATTGATGGCATCCTTTGAGCGCCATTCCAGGCGGAGGTCCTTGACGAGAGTCACTCGAGTAATCCCTGAAATCCCGCTCATGCCGTTTCCCCTCGCCGCAGGTCAGGCGTACGGTCCACGATCTGCCCGGATTCCATCCACACAAATTCGTCCGCGATGCTTTCGAGCAGAGATGCCTGATGAGTAACCACGAAGAGTGTCTTGCCATGGTCGCGCAGGTCTCTGAGTAACCCGGCCATCTCGCGGGCGGAGCGCACGTCGACATTGGAGAACGGCTCGTCCAGCAGCAAGATCCTGGGATCGTTCAGCAGGGCCCGGGCCAGGGACATGCGTTGCCGCATGCCCTGAGAGTACTGCCCGACGGGCCGTTCCAAGACCGGATCGAGTTTGACGGCGCGAATCACACCTTCGCACCGGGCGTCCTCGGTGATGCCGTAAAGGCGAGCGAAGTAGCGCAGGTTCTCCATCCCGCTCATCTCGTCGTAGAGCAGCGAAGGATGCGCCATATATCCGAGCTGCGCACATACGTCGCGCAGTTTTGTGGTCCCCAACATGGAAATGGTCCCGCGGGTCGGCGGAGCGAGTCCGGCAAGAGAACGCAGCAAAGTGGTCTTCCCTGCTCCGTTGTCGCCAAGGATGGCGTACAAACGGCCAGGTGCAAAAGTGGCGTTCACCCCGCGCAAAGCGGCAAACCGTCCGAACTGTTTGACCAGACCGGTGACGGTAATGATCGGAGAGTCGCTCACGGTAGACGGGACACGATTTGAACTGAGTGAAGATATCTGAACCGGGACGCGAAGTCGAGGGGTCGCAGGGCCATGCAGAGCAGCGACGACCCTAGCGTGGTTGAAAAATGTTCTCAACCGCAGAACCGGCGAGTTTCGCTCGCCCGCCTAGACGAGGACGTCTGGGCCTACGTGTCTCGTGGAGAAAACGCAAAATCTAGTTGGTCATTCCGCCGGCGCCGGTCTGCACTTGAGTCATGCTTTTGGAGGGTTCAGCGGGGGACGCGCCGGTTCCGGGCTGCTGCGGCGCATACTTGGACGCACATTTGGCTTGCAGTTGCTTCGCACGGAAAACACCGTCACGTCCGAAACTGCCATCCGCCAGCGCCTGGGAGTTGTCCTTAAAAGTGTCCGGCGGGGCTTCGGTGCCGCTATACACCACCGGGAGCAGTTGGTCATTTTCAACCAGTACGAATTCGACCTTGGTGCCGGTTCGCTTGATCGAGCCAGGCTGCACATTTCCGGCGACTCGTAGGCGTTTGGTGTAGGCACCGTCACCCATGGTGTGGAGTTCCTTGATAGTGACGTAGTAGCTCTTGCTCTCCTGCACGCCGGTGTACGCCAGATACCCCAGCATCAACAGGATGACGGCAGTGGCACCGCCGAATTTCAGGTACTTGCCGCTTTGACTGGACATAGTTAGGAACCTGCGTAAGTAGACTCTATCCCTGGAGCAGGAGTGGGTCAAGATGTCTGGAAGGCCAGCAAACAAATAGCGGCGAGAGCGTTACCCCTCGCCGCTACGCCGTTTTCATTGACTTGAGACGAAATCGGAGGTGTGGTTTCGCCCTGGTCAATCGTGTACCTAATGAAATGTGGTGCACAGAACTGTTCGCGCCCCACGCCATCAGCCTAGAGAATGCAACCCGGCCGGTTGTCATGCCCCGGTAATGCTTGCGTAATTTCTGTGTCAAAGAGCACCGTGGATAACATCGTGATCCACCTCTAGACACATGATCACAACTGTTGATGTCTGTCTACCAGACGCGGCAGGCGTTGGCGCTGACCATCGGCTGTCCCGCTTTGCAACCCCAGGCCTTCTGGAACTCCGGCATGTTCTGCACCACACCGTTCACGCGGTATCTTCCTGGAGAGTGGGGATTGGTAGTCACCTGCGCCCGCGCGAACTCGGGGCGCCGCTGCTCGCACCAAACCCGCCCGAATCCCAGAAAGAACCTCTGCTCCGGCGTGTAGCCATCGATCTTCTGGCCGGCTTTGCCGGTTTTGTCGTCGGCGATCATGTGCTCAAGCGCCATCAGTGCGACGCGAGCGCCGCCATTGTCCGCGGTGTTTTCACCCAGGGTGAGCCGGCCGTTCAGTTTCAGGTCGTCCACCACGACAAAATTGCTGTATTCATCGGCAACGCAACTGGCGCGTTTCTCAAATTCCTTGCCGTCTTCCGCGGTCCACCAGTCGCGCAGGTTGCCCTGCGGATCGAACTTGCGCCCCTGATCGTCAAAACCATGCGTGAGTTCGTGCCCGATCACCAGTCCGATGCCCCCGAAGTTCACCGCATCGTCCATCTGCTTGTCGAAGAACGGCGGCTGCAGGATACCTGCGGGAAATACGATCTCGTTGTAGGAACTGTTGTAATATGCGTTCACCGTGGGCGGAGTCATGCCCCACTCCTTCCGGTCAAGCGGCTTGCCAATCTTGGCGATCTGCCGATTGGATTCGAATTCGGTGGCGCGCATCACGTTCCCCAGCAGATCGCTCCGCACAATGGCCACCGAACTGTAGTCGCGCCATATATCGGGATATCCGATCTTATTGCGAATGGCCTGCAGTTTGACCTTGGCCTGCTTTTTGGTCTCGTCGGTCATCCAGGGTAGCCCCTGAATGTCCTCATCCAGAGATTTCTCCAGCGCGTCGACCATCTTCAGCATGCGTTGTTTACCCTCGGCCCCGAATGTGACGTCAACGTATTTCTGCCCTAGTGCCTCTCCCAGATCCTGGTCGGTAAGCTCTACGCAGCGTTTCCACCGCGCCTGGATTTCCTTCTGCCCGTACAACGCTTGCCGCATCTTGAAGTTCGCTTCCACGAACGGCTGCGAAAGCCAGGGCGCCGCCCCTCGTAGCAGGTGCCAACTGACGTAGGTCTTCAAGTTGTCGAGTGGTTCGGAATCCAGGAGTCCATTCACCTGCTTGAAGAAGTCCGGGTTGCCCACGTTGAGTTCGGAAAAAGCGGGTGTCCCCGAGGCGGCAAAATAGCGGTCGAGATAGAAATTCGGCGCCAGGCTAGCTGCCGCCTCTCGGGTCATCTTGTGATCTCGGTTTCGGGGATCGCGGCGCATAGTCCGGTCCATGGAGGCTTTCGCTAATGCAGTTTCGATCCGCAACACCGTCTGGGCCGAGGCGGCGGCTTGTTCCGCTGATTGCCCGGCAAGCGTGAACAACTGAGTCACGTACTCCACCAGATGCTTGCGCATTTCCACCATGCGGGCGTCTTCCTTGATGTAGTAATCACGGTCGGGCAAGGACAATCCGCCCTGGTCGATGTAGGCGATCACCTGATTGGCATTGTGAAGATCAGACGCGGAATAGAAGTTGAACAGCGGGTTGTTGCTGACAAGGTGTACGCGCGCGATGGCAACGATCAACCCTGCCTTGTCCTTCACTGCGGCGATGCGGTCAAGTTCCGGTTTGAGGGGACCGAGGCCCCCTGCGTCCGCCGCCTTCTCATCCATGCAAGAGCTATAGAAATCCCCGATTTTCTGATTGACGGCATCACGGCCGGGGTCGTTGGCAGACGTCTTTTCCAGAATGTCGTGCAAGGTCACCAGATTGCGCTCGTCCAGTTCAACAAAGCTCACCCATATGCTCTGATCTGCGGGGACCTCGGATGCTTTCAGCCAGTGGCCGCACGCGTACTGGTAGAAATCGACACAGGGGTCGATGGTCTTGTCGATGTTGTCGATGCTGAACCCGGGACCGGGCTTCGGGATGGAAGCAGTTTGAGCGAAGCCAGCGGCGAGAAGGAGAAGGAATGCTGGTAGCAAACGGCAAAGGCGCATAGAAACCTCGTTGGAAATGGAACCCGCGATTGTAAGCCTGACGGAGTTGGACGAACAACCCCACAAAAGGTAACAAGACTCCGATAGACTGTGCCCCAGCAGCGTATAATCGACCTCTAAGCAGAGAACTTTCTCCGAGGTAGTGATGGCTTCCGCCAATGGCAATAATGGAAACAGTGTTCCCCGGCCTCGCGCTGAGTGGCTCAACCGCCGCAGGTCCACGAATGCAGACGGCAATTTCTCCCAGATGCACTACGCCCGCCGAGGCGTGATCACTGAGGAAATGGAATATGTGGCCCGCCGCGAGAAGCTGGCGGCGGAACTGGTCTGTGAGGAAGTGGCACTTGGCCGCATGATTATTCCGGCCAACATCAACCATCCGGAACTGGAGCCGATGTGCATCGGCGTGGCTTCCCTGTGCAAGATCAACGCCAACATCGGAAATTCGGCGGTCACTTCGAACATCGACGAAGAACTCAAGAAGCTGCACACCTCGGTCCACTATGGCGCTGACACGGTGATGGACCTTTCCACCGGCGGCGATATCCATGAGATTCGCGAAGCCATCCTGCGGCACTCGCCCGTACCTATTGGCACGGTACCGATCTACGAAGCTATTTCGCGCGTGAAGCGGGTGGAGGACTTGAACGCCGACGTGATGCTCGAAGTCATCGAAGAGCAGGCGGAACAAGGCGTGGATTACATGACCATTCACGCTGGCGTGCTGATTCAGTACCTGCCGATGGTTTCGAAGCGCATTACCGGCATCGTGAGCCGTGGCGGCGCAATTCTGGCGCAGTGGATGGCCCACAACCACAAACAGAACTTCCTGTACGAGCGCTTTGAAGACATCTGCAAGATTTTCGCCAAGCACGACGTTTCGTTTTCGCTGGGTGATGGGCTGCGTCCGGGCTGCATCGCCGACGCCAGCGATGAAGCACAGTTTGCCGAACTGAAGACTTTAGGCGAGTTGACCAAGAAAGCCTGGGAATACGACGTGCAGGTGATGATCGAAGGGCCGGGTCACGTGCCGCTCGACAAGATCAAGGAACAGGTCGACAAGGAAAGAGAACTTTGCTACGAAGCCCCGTTCTACACGTTGGGCCCGCTGGTCACCGACATCGCGCCCGGATACGACCACATTACATCGGCGATCGGTGCTGCGATGATCGGCTGGCATGGCGCAGCGATGCTGTGCTACGTCACTCCGAAAGAGCATCTCGGCCTACCCAACGACAAGGACGTGAAGGACGGTATTATCGCTTACAAGATCGCCGCCCATGCGGCGGACATTGCGCGACGCCGGCCCGGCGCGCAGGACCGCGACAATGCCCTGAGCTACGCCCGTTACAAGTTCGATTGGGAAAAACAGTTCGCGCTTTCCCTCGATCCCGAGACGGCGCGTTCCATGCACGATGAGACCTTGCCGGACGAGTCCTACAAGGAAGCGGCCTTCTGCTCCATGTGCGGCCCGAAATTCTGCTCGATGAATTATTCGAGCAAGGTGGACGAGTACAACAAGGAAGTCCACGGGCTGGAGAAGAAAGATTACTCGGACCTGGTGGAGAAGTTGGTCACGATCAAGTAGTGACCGCCCAGGCTGGGTCTCGAACCGGAGCCGACTGAGTGGGGTTCGACAAGGGACACCCGTTCCCCAGTTCCCACTTCCAACCTTAGAAGTCTGCCACGCCGTCCCACACCAACTGCACGGCAATCGCCAGGAGCAGAAAACCAAAAATGCGATTGATCGCGCCCGCCCCAGTAGGCCCCAGGCGTTTGACCAGCGGTCCGCCGAGACACAGGAACAGGTAGACCACAAGGCCTAAGGCAACAATGGCGACAACCATTCCGAGATAGGCGACCATGCTGTCAGCGTGGGCGGCGAGCCCCATGACAACACCAAGGGAACCCGGCCCTGAGAGCATCGGCATGGCCATTGGGGTCAGCGAGATGTCTTCTTTGGTCGCAGCCTCGTCGGTCTCGGCCAGGGTCATGCGGCTGTTTCCTGTCACCATGCCCCATGCCGTATTGGCCACGATGAGGCCACCGGCAATTTTCAGAACGGGCAGAGAAATTCCAAAGAAGATCAGCACGAACCTTCCAAAGAACAGGAACACCACCAAAATGGCGATCACGTAGCCCGCGGTCTTGAGGGCCGTCCGTCTACGCTCGGCAGCGGACATGCTCGACGTCAGGGAGAAGAACAGTGGAACTCCCCCAAAAGGATTGACGATGGGAAACAGAGCAAGGAAAGTAGCTACTGCCGCGGAAGGAAGATCCTTCAGCACATTCGCCAGTGCGTGGCCCGCGCTCATGCGGAGGCTAGCTTACCACTTCGTTGAATAGCAAATCGGACTGGGCTGGTCACACGGGGCCATGGAGCAATTACGCGACGAAAATGCAGCGGCCAGGCCTAGAGCTGGCTTTCCAGCAGTTTCGCCGCATTATGCAACGCTTCCGTCAGAGCCGCAATCTGCTGCCGGGTGAGTTCCAGGTTGTGTCTGTCGATTGCTTCATTGATCCCCGGGATCACGACTGCCGCATATCCGGTGTACCGCCCTGGGGCATAGATCGCGTGGTGAAACCACGGACGATCCGGCAAACCGCCGGCGATCAGGAGTGCGCGTTCCGTCCGGCATAAGGTGTCGTTGAGAGTAGCAGGATCAACCGGTACGCTCTTCTGCTTGGCGAGAATTCTTACGCCGGCTTGTTCGAAATGCGCTGCGGCACGGGCAACTTCAGCGAAGCTTGGTGACTGGTTGCCAAACTCCATATCCGCCTTCTTTTTGGCATTCTCGATGTAGGCTGTGACTTCCTTCCCGTATTCCTCGTAGTCGTACGGCAGCACGTCGGCATTTGACATGCGGAGCACTTCGATCCCCAGGATCCGTGCCATCTGCTGTTCGTACAGGAAATCAGGGTCGGCAAATTTCTTGAACCAGGTGAAATTGTCGAACGCAGAATGGTAAACACCGTAGGAACCGGTCGATGCCATATCCGTGGACGGCACCCCGAGGTGTTGCAGGAAAACGGTGTAATCCGAACCGCTCCCCAGATCGCCCACGGGCACATCCGCCTTGGCCGAAGCTGCCGGGATCCGCTTCGCGTCGCCGATGGCTTCGGTCGGCCCTTGTGTGATTTGGGCTCCGGACTGATTCGTCTTCTTCCAAGCCTCGTAGACCGTCCCCCCCTTTGGGCTGGGCACAACTTTCGTGGCATCCCTCAGAAACTGCTTCAGGCTAGGGACAGATGAGGCACCGAAGTTCGGGCCTGAAACCGCTGCGTCCACATTGAAGTAAGCGGCTGCATCGCTCAGTTCGTGTTCGTGCTCCTCACCCCACTCCGTGGAGCCGATGATGCCTTCCTCTTCCCCGTCCCAACTGCCGAAGACAATAGTGCGCTTCGGCTTCCAGCCCGATTTCAGCAGCTCGCCGATTCCATGCACGGTCTCCAGCATGGTGGCGGTGCCGCTGTTGGGGTCCACGGCACCATAAACCCAGGCGTCACGATGGTTGCCCACAACTACCCACTCGTCAGGCAGATCCTTGCCCGGCACGCGACCGATCACGTCCCATATGGTGCGGAACTGGTAGTCCTGCTTGAGGTGGATCTTGACCTTCACGGGTCCGGGGCCAAGGTGATAGGTGAACGGCAGTGAACCTTGCCAGTCGCGCGGCGAGGCCGGCCCGCCCAGGTTCTCGAGGATCGGCCAGGCATCCCCGTAGGACAACGGAGTGGTCGGGATTTTCGGCATCTGAGCTGATTCCGCGAGTGGGATGCGCTTGTCATCCGGTAGCGAAGGCACGGAGGCTATGCCCGGGGTGGTCGGATCGCCAGGAAATTCAAACATGAAGCCTATCGATCCGCGTTGCACACCGGTGTCCGGCCGCCAAGGTCCTTGGGGATACTTGTCTCCCCGACGCCACCCGTCGTCGGCCGGGTCGGAGTAGATGATGAGTCCGGCAGCGCCCTGCTCTTGCGCCACCAGAGCTTTTACGCCGCGAAAATTCTGTCCGTAGCGGGCCAGCACAACCTTGCCGCGCACATCGACCTTCAACTGTTTCAGCTTCTCGAAATCGTCCTGGGAACCGTAGTTGGCATAGACAACTTCAGCTTCGACATCGCCCGATGGCGACATCCCAGAAAAAGGCATGACCACGCGCGGATCATCGCCCAGAGGATCACCCGCCACGTGCTCCGGCGTCGGCCCGTGCATATGAACGCCCTCAGGAGCGGTCACATCCACGCTGACTTCCGACGGATAGTTGATCCAGACACGATACTCAACGATCTGGGTCTCCAGGCCGGCGGCGCGGAATTTTTCTGCAACGTAATCGGCCGTGGCCCGGTCTTCCACAGTGCCCGCTACATGCGGCGCCTGGGTCAGTGTCCGCAGGTGCTCCTCCGCAAGCTTAGGATCAGGGACTTTCAGGAATTGGCTTTCGCGCGCGGATTCCGCCAACGAATCACGGAAGCCAACGATGGGCGCAGACGATGCTCCAATCGCTGATGACTTGGTGCCGCCCGATCCTGTGCCAACCGTGGCAAAGAGCAGAAAGAACAGAATGAATACCGGCAGAACTTTCATCAGGCTCCTAGAGTCCGCGTCCAAGCCAGCGGCCAACGCCGGCAAGTGATTGGGTTTCCATGGTAGCGCAAAACCGCCGTGGAGCACACATGCCGGGCGACGCTGCGGAGGCGCTACACTGTTTGATATGCCGGTGAAAGATCCCACCCACCGCTTTTCCTCGCGGGTCGAGAACTACATTCGCTACCGTCCGGGGTATCCCAAGGCGGTGCTCGAAGTCCTGAAGAACGACTGTGGCCTCGTATCCAGTTCGGTGGTCGCTGACATCGCTTCCGGCACGGGCATTTTCACACGAATGCTGCTGGAAAATGGCAATCGTGTGTTCGGCGTAGAACCCAATTCTGATATGCGGCGTGCCGGAGAAGAGTTTCTAAGCGGTTACTCGCGCTTCACTAGCGTTGCCGGAACGGCGGAGGCGACCACCCTGCCGGACCATTCCGTCGATATCGTTACAGCGGCCCAGGCGGCGCACTGGTTCGATCGCGAAAGAGCTCGCCGTGAATTCGTCCGCATTCTGAGGCCGGGCGGATGGGCAGTGTTGATTTGGAATGAGCGCCGCACCGATGACTCTCCCTTTCTCCGTGACTACGAGCGCCTGTTGGCAAGATACGGGACGGACTACCAAGAAGTCCGGCATGAGCGCACCACCGCGGAGATTGCGGACTTCTTCGCACCCACGCCATTTGAATCACAGACGTTCGACATGAAACAGGAGTTCGACTATCCGGCGCTCGAAGGCCGGTTGCTCTCGTCTTCGTACACGCCTCAACCTGGTCAAGCGAACTACGAGCCTATGCTGCGGGAATTGCGTCGCATCTTCGACGCCAGCCAGCAAGATAACCGCGTGGCAATCGAGTACACCACCCGCGTTTATTATGGGCAGATCACGTGAAGATCCTCTGTGTTCTCTGTGTTCTCTGTGGTGAAGGTTTGACTGTTGGGGGATGGACAGGAAAACTTTAACCACAGAGGACACAGAGGAACACAGGGTCAAATCTGGTCTAATAGGCAGCATCTCGTACTCAGGAAACTCCATGCCGCCAGAAAAGACTTTCCACATGACTCCCGACGAATTCCGCCGCCACGGCCACGCCGTGGTGGACTGGATCGCGGACTACTACTCACGGATCGAGTCTTATCCGGTGCTTTCGCGCGTTGAACCGGGTCAGATTCGGGCTTCGCTCCCCGCCAATCCTCCGGTGAAAGGTGAGCCGTTCGACGGCATCCTGGAGAACATCGAGAAACTGATACTTCCCGGCATCACCCACTGGCAGTCGCCGAATTTCTTTGCCTTCTTTCCGGCAAACGCTTCCGGGCCCGCCATCCTGGGCGACCTGCTCTCTTCGGGGCTCGGGGTACAGGGAATGCTCTGGGCAACTAGCCCGGCATGCACTGAACTAGAAACCCACGTTCTTGATTGGCTGGTCGGAATGCTGGGACTCCCGCAGAGATTCCTTTCCACGAACAGCGGGGGTGGGGTGATTCAGGACACTGCCTCCAGTGCATCTCTTTGTGCTCTGCTGGCGGCACGCGAGCGCGCCACCAACTTTGCGAGTAATCGTCGGGGCTGCGACGGAAGGCTGGTCGCGTACACGTCCACGCAGGCGCATTCTTCGATCGAAAAGGACGTTCAGGTCGCCGGGCTTGGCCTCGACCAACTGCGTTTGATTGCAGTGGATGAGAACTTCGCCATGCGGCCGGCAACGCTCGCCAAACAGATAACCGATGATCGCCGTGCCGGCCTCGTGCCGTGCTTCGTGTGCGCCACCATCGGTACGACCTCGTCGAATGCAATTGACCCGGTTCCCGAGATCAGCCGCACTTGCCGGGACAACAACGTCTGGCTCCACGTCGACGCCGCGATGTCGGGTACGGCGGCCTTGTGTCCCGAGTTTCGCCATATCCACGCCGGGGTTGAACTCGCCGACAGCTATGCTTTCAACCCCCACAAGTGGATGTTCACCAACTTCGACTGCGATTGCTTCTGGGTAGCCGACCGGGCGGCCCTCATCAAGACCCTCAGCATCTTGCCGGAGTACCTCAAGAACAAAGCGACTGAATCGGGCGCGGTCTTTGACTACCGCGATTGGCAGATCCCGCTCGGCCGCCGCTTTCGCGCACTGAAGTTGTGGTTCGTCATCCGCCACTATGGGATGGAAGGCCTCCAACACCACGTCCGCCGCCACGTCGAATTAGCGCAACAGTTCGCCGGTTGGATAAAGGAAGACGAACGGTTCGAGTTGGCGGCGCCGGTGCCGCTGAACCTGGTCTGCTTTCGGCACAAGGGTGGAGATGAAGTGAATCAGGGAATCATGGATCGTTTGAACCGCAGTGGAGACCTCTACCTGACGCACACCAAGCTCAACGATCGCTTCACATTGCGACTGTGCGTTGGCCAAACCAATACCGAAGCTCGCCACGTGGAGCGGGCGTGGAAGAGAATCCAGGAAGAAGCCACACAGGTTTCCTAGGAGCACGCGACTGCCCAGACGAAGGCGTCCGGGCCTACGTGGTCCGTGCCACTAGCGAGGCCGTGTTTGCAGGTCTTGCGGTTTGCTGGGTTGGGACGACGTTGTTACTCCGGGCTTCACTGCTGCCGCATTCGCGGGAGCTGCTGGATCCATTCCAAAGTCCCACACAAACGTGTTCATGCCCTCTCGCCCGAGCAGTTCAACCAATGCGTACTCTCCAGGTTCAAGGGTGGCGGTGGGTGTGACCTTGACCCAGCCCCCAGTCAAGCGAACGCAAGTCGTGGGAACCAGGGTTTGTTTCTGGCTGACCTTGCCGAGAGGATTGATATTGATGGCGCCAACGATGCGTTTCCCCTTCTTCCCTTGAGTGCGGACAATGCGGAACCGATCCCATGGCTGCTCCGGCTGTTGCGGCTGTACCGGTTGTTGCGGTCCGACGCTTGCGTCTGCGGAGTCCTGATTGGGCTGCAGGTTGACATAGATGGAAGGCACCGGGGTGTGCGCCTGGACGGTGGCGTGCAGGCCGTCCAATTCGATGGTTTGCTTGCTGCCCAACGGAATGGGAATGACGACGGCACGAATGATGTTTTGGGTCCGATTGCGGTTGAGCTCTCCGCCGTTTTGCTGCAGTTCCACCAGCTGCGGCTGAGTCTGGAAGCTGTCCAGCAACAGGACCGATCCGTCCTCAGGCAGGCGCAGGCCGGGCACGACCTGGGGACTCTTGGCTTCTTCGGAGGCGCGTTCCTCCGCCAGTTCTTTGTCCAAGGCTACGGCCTCGGGGCTGGGAACGCCGGCGGCGCGATCCTTCTCCCATTTCTCCGTGGCTGGCCAATCGACCATGGAGTTGGGTAATTCCTCCCAATCGTTGCGTTCTGAACTCAGGTAGCGCACACGGTCGCCCTTTACTTCCCATTGCGCGGCGAGCTGGTAGGACCCGTCTTTGAGGATGAGGCGCTTGGAGAGCTGCTGGGCGGAGGCAATGGGGCCAAAGAGCGCCAGGCAGGCAGTGACCGTGAGTATCCAGAAGAATCCATGCCTCGGTCTCGGGGTAAGCGCCTGCACAAGCACCTGATTGTTTAGGACGCAGGTGCGCAACGGTTTGGATGCACCGACCAAATCACGCACAGCTAAGCAGCCTTCAGCGAAGTACATGGATGCGTACGCCCAGTTTCAAATTCTTCCATACGCGGTCGGTCGTGTAGACGGGAGAATGCAGAGTCATTCCGAGAGCCAGGCAAGCTCGATCTCCCAGGGACAAACCAGACATACCTGTCTGCAAAACCAGACTGCCCGCAAGCTTGGCGTGTTCTTCGGTAAATGGTGAGGGCTCCCGCAGGGGGCTCAGTGCGGCTTCCCATGCCTCGTCCGGATCCATACCCCGTCTCAACAGCTTTCCTTGCACCTCAGCCAGATTAACCGTGCTGCTGGTTGCCATGCCAAGCAATTCGGGCGTCAGTTTCTCGGCCCCAGGTTCATCAGCCAATACGGCCAGGAGAGCGGATGCGTCCAATACAATACTATTCATGTTTTGCCGCCTCGCGGCGCTCGGCGATCAACTCGTCGGCCAATGAAACGCCGGGCTTGACGTATTTCCGAACCAGACGCCGGGCTCGATCCAGGCGTTTCTTCATCGTCAAGATTCTGATCTCGTCGTCTTCGAGACGCAATACAACCTCATCTCCTATGTTCATGCCCAGCGCCTTGCGAAAGGGCGCTGGGATCACGACTCGCCCGTTTTCGTTAATGCGGGTCCGAGCTTCTTGTGCCATGTCACATATATTACCATATGACATATTATCTGTGAACGACATTTATTCGGGTATGACATAAAATGAACAGGGATGATACGAAATAGCTCAACTTGCACGGCTTTGTGCATGGGCTTCGTTAAGGAGTGCTATCGCTGATTTCTCCAGTTGACGACTTGGGTCGAGCAAGAACATAATTCTGCCGTTCGGCCCGCCGTATTGGGGTGCCCTTGCGGTGTGAAAGTCGAGAGCCCCCGCCGTGCAATAGTCCTCGGCTAGTCTCACGGGCGTGGGAGGAGTCTTACGATGAGGCAGGCCGCTGTGAAGAAGCTTCTGGCAATCGCATCTTTTTGTATCGTGACCACTATTTACTCAACCGCGCAAACCTTCACGACTTTATTCAACTTCGACTTTACATCAGGCGTTTGGCCTGTCGGACCGCTGGTACAAGGAACCGACGGGGACCTCTATGGGACAACTTTCCAAGGAGGAGACTGCTGCGGGACCGTCTTCAGGACCAATTTGACCGGAGATGTGACCACGATTTACAGCTTTTGCAGTAGTGGCGACTGCAGTGACGGGTCAATCCCAAGATGGTTAATCCTGGCCACCGACGGAAATTTCTACGGGTCGACCGCCAACGGCGGTGTTAACAATAATGGCATTATCTTCAAACTAACTCCCGTTGGCCAGCTGACCACTGTTCACAGATTCAGTTGGGCCGACGGGGCTGTCCCTGGTGGGATCATCGAAGCGGACGATGGCTATCTGTATGGAACAACCGGTGCGGGAGGAAAGAGCCGTTGGTGTCCCGATTGTGGGACGGTATTTAAGATCGCCTCAGACGGTACGTTTTCGAGTCTCTTTAGCCTCTGCGTGCAGCCGGATTGTGAGGGGGATGGTGGCAATCCCGGGCCGCTGATTCAAGGCAGTGACGGAGCCTTATATGACACGCTTGGCGAAGGGGGGCTACACGGCGCAGGTGCAGCCTTTAGAATTACGCGGTCTGGCAAGTATTCAACCCTCTTTAGCTTCATTACTTCTAAAGGAAAACAACCTGGTGGAGGACTAGTTGAGAGTGGCGGCAGTTTTTACGGAAACACCTGTTATGGCGGACAGTACACGCATGGCACAGTTTTCAGTATTGCGCCAAACAAGTTTTCACGATTGCACAGCTTCATTCCCAATACAGAGGGTTTCTGCCCTGCTGAGAAACTTCTGAAAGCCAGCGATGGGAATTTTTATGGAACTACGATGGAGGACGGGCCCGGTGGCGCTGGAACGATTTTCCAGATCACTCCCGATGGCACATTGATTACCCTGCACGGTTTCGATGGATATGATGGATCGAGTCCCATTGGACCGTTGTTTCAAGCCACCAATGGGATTATCTACGGGACGACGGCATACGGTGGAGGCAACTCTTGGGGTACGCTGTTCAGCCTCGATATGGGTCTACCTCCGTTTGTGGCTTTCGTGCGAGATTCGGGGAGAGTAGGGGCGGCAGGTGGTATTCTTGGCCAAGGTTTCAGGGGAACGACGTCTGTCTCACTCAACGGAACTCCTGCCATCTTCACGGTTGTCTCTGACACATATATCAGAGCGACTGTCCCCGCGGGAGCCAGCAGTGGCTATGTCACCGTAACAACCCCCAGCGGCGTACTGACAAGCAACGTGCCGTTCCGTGTAATTCCCTAGAGCATGAGCGTAACAGTAGCATTCGACACATTCGTATCAGATTTGCAATCGTGTCGAATTACATCGCAAGATTGAACAAAGAACAGCAATTCAATCCCGCCCGAACTCCCCATTCCTTTCCACAGCCCTTTCTGGCATAATTGGTCGTGCACCCATCCTGCACGAAATTCCAAACACAATTTAGGGCGAGGAATCGATGTCGGCAAAGTACATCTTTGTGACCGGTGGTGTGGTGTCTTCATTGGGCAAGGGCCTGGCGGCGGCCTCGATCGGCTGTCTGCTGGAAAGCCGTGGCCTCAAAGTCAACCTCATGAAGTTCGATCCCTACCTTAACGTTGATCCCGGCACGATGTCCCCGTTCCAGCACGGCGAGGTCTTCGTCACCGACGACGGCGCCGAGACCGATCTCGACCTCGGCCACTACGAACGCTTCACCCACGCCAAGCTGTCTCGCGACAATAACTGGACCACCGGCCGCATCTACGAGCAGATCATCGCCAAGGAGCGGCGCGGCGACTATCTCGGCAAGACCGTGCAGGTCATTCCCCACGTCACCAATGAAATCAAAGCCGCCATGAAGAAGGTCGCGCAGGATGTGGACGTGGCGATCGTCGAGATCGGAGGCACGGTCGGCGATATCGAATCCCTGCCCTTCATGGAAGCCATCCGGCAGATGCGCCAGGAACTGGGTCGCGAGCACACGGTATTCGTGCACGTGACGCTGGTTCCATTTATTGCTGCCGCGCAAGAGCTCAAAACCAAGCCGACCCAGCACTCGGTCAAGGAACTGCTGAGCATCGGAATTCAGCCCGACATATTGCTCTGCCGCACCGACCGGTTCCTGTCGAAGGAGATCAAATCAAAGATCGCGCTCTTCTGCAACGTGGAAGAAGAAGCCGTTATCACCGCCAAGGACGTGGCGTCGATCTATGAAGTGCCGCTGGTGTTTTCCCACGAAGGTGTGGACACGCTGGTGCTTCGCTACCTCCGCCTGGAAGCCAAGGATCGCGATCTCACGAAATGGGAAGACATTGTCCACCGCGTCTATAACCCGAAAGCCGAGGTCACGATCGGGATCGTGGGTAAATATGTCGAGTACGAGGACTCCTACAAGTCGCTCAAAGAGGCTCTCGTCCACGGCGCGCTGGCCCACAACCTGAAGCTGAACTTGAACTGGGTTGAAGCCGAGGGCCTGGAAACCGGGGACCCCACCAACGAAGAACAACTACAGGACTACGATGGACTGCTGGTTCCCGGCGGATTTGGGAAGCGCGGGATCGAGGGCATGCTGATTGCTATCCGATATGCGCGCGAGAAGAAGGTTCCGTACTTCGGAATTTGCCTGGGGATGCAGACGGCGTGCATCGAGTTCGCGCGGAATG
>JAIQFW010000063.1 GCA_020073105.1 Terriglobia bacterium | reverse complement strand
GGGCGCAGAGCGCGTGAAGCAGCAACGGACCTGACTTTCGCGGGCAGATCGGAAGCCCAAATAACAAAACTCAGTCTGCGCGTGCGCTTCTTGGAATGATCCGCACGCTGCGTTAACGGTATTTTCAACAAGCTCCTAGGTATCGCTCCGTTGTCTGGATGGAAACGTGGCCCAGCAGGAATTGGATCTGCTCCAGCTCGCCGCCTGCCTGGTGGCATAGCCGTGCACAAGTGCGCCGAACAATCGCTCACTGAGAGTGCGGATGGAAGGGTGGCGACAGTGGTGGCGATTCGGCGGGGAGAAAAACCTTGCCCAACGAAAAAACAAAAGAACCCACTTGACTCCGACCGGCCTTCTCATGGAAGGCGATTTCACTCGTTGACCCTCAATGAGTAGCCTGGGTCGGGCGTAATGCATTTGATGTTTCTGGTAGGCGATCACCTGGATAGGTATTGCACGTCACAGCCCCGGAACTTAAGCGTGGAACATAATTGCACTCCTCCCAGCAAGATAGGGCTTCGCCACTTTGGTCAGTGGAGGTTTTTGCATGGAAGCCTCATTCTTTAAGTTCGCCTTCGTCATCCTTATGGGACTCGCCATGCTTGGCATCTTAGCCATGGCGACTACTGTTATCGTGCTCGGGCTAAAGGTCGTATGGCTGTGGCTCTTGACGCACGTGAGAACTGCTAAGACCGGACACGCATAAGGCAAGTGTTGGGCACGCCGATGGCGGGTTGCGTTAAATCATGGGTAGAATTGTCCCCCTTAGCGATCTACACACTTGGGTGATGGATCTTCCGCTGTCATCGGCTCTCTATTCTGGAGTGAGGTTAGTCCCAATGAGAACAACCAAACTAGACATGGGGCCGGACGCCGGGCGAGCACTGTCACCCGCATACCCCGACACAGTGGCTACGGGTGGTGAACTTCGCGCTCCGTTCGGCAGGACTCGGCTCGTTGTGGCCGACACTTACGATTACAGCGATTTCTGTATTGATTTCCGCGACGCGAGCGAGGCAATTGCGGAGGCCAAGGCACGGGCCGGGATGATGAAGGTCTGTTACGTTTACGATCAGGAGGGGCAGTTGCTTTTCAGTGCCGGGAAGCCCTGAAGGGTTTCGTTCGGGGGATGTGACGCTCAAAGCCGGGTCAATGAGTGTAATCGCGATGTTACGAAAACGACCGCATATTTTCCGGATTGCCGACCACACGGGGGGTGTTGCGTGGCCACTACCTTGGATACGGAGAGCCTCTCCTTCACTAGAGGATGTTGCCGCCGAAACGTAGCCGCTGACTACAGATAAGTGTCTAACCGTGCGGACGGCCGCCTGCGTCCTTTGGCGAGATTGATTCTTTTCTGTTATTTTTCTGACAACGTGATTTCCGAGCGTACAGACGTCGTGTATGAGTTTGGCCCCTTCCGGTTGGAGGTGAAGGAGCACCGGTTGGTGCGTGAGGGCCGCTCCATCCCGCTCACCGGTAAGGCATTTCACACGTTGCGCGTTCTGGTAGAGCGGCACGGAACGCTAGTCCTTAAACGCGACCTGATGAACGCCGTCTGGCCGACGACCACCGTAGAGGAGAACAACCTGGACCGCAACATTTCCATGGTGCGCAAGGCGCTGGGCGAGAGTGTTACCAGCCAGACTTACATCGAAACCGTGCCGCGCATGGGCTATCGCTTTGTCGAAGCGGTCTCGGAGATCGGCTCGCGGGTGGTCGCGCTGACAGAAACGAGCGGTTCCCTTGCGTCGACGCCACGGCAAAAGATCCAATTTTGCGTCACCAATGACGGCGTCCGGGTGGCCTACGCAAGCGCCGGCTCCGGATATCCCCTGGTAAAGTCCGCCAATTGGCTCAATCATCTGGACTATGAGTGGGACAGCCCTATCTGGAAGCATTGGCTCGCAGAATTGACAAAGCATCACCGCCTGGTCCGCTACGACGAACGGGGCAATGGCCTCTCGCAATGGGACGTGAAGGAGATGTCGCTGGAACTTTGGGTCCGGGACCTAGAGACGGTGGTTGAGGCGGCAGGCGTTGAGAGATTTGCGCTCCTGGGGATCTCCCAGGGCGGAGCGGTAGCCATTACCTATGCCATACGGCATCCGGAGCGTGTGAGTCACCTGATCTTGCTTGGTGCATTCTCACGCGGTTTGAGCGCACGCGGCACAGCAGAACACATGGCAGGGCGGCGAGCGCTGCAGACCCTGGTGCGGCTGGATTGGGGCAGGAACAATCCGGATTTCAAGGCGATGTTCACAAAGTTTTATATTCCTC
Organism: Terriglobia bacterium; assembly: GCA_020073105.1. Lineage (GTDB taxonomy): Bacteria > Acidobacteriota > Terriglobia > Terriglobales > Acidobacteriaceae > JAIQFW01. The sequence goes on along the minus strand of JAIQFW010000063.1, from coordinate 38,185 downwards.
ACAACTCTACACCCGAGCAACACCAATGGTTCAATGATCTGCAGCGGATATCAGCGAGTCCGGAGAATGCTGCCCGCATCATGATGATGATCGACGAGATCAGCATCCGGCCTCTCTTGCCCATGGTCACTGTGCCTACCATCGTCTTCCACGGCGACCGTGATCGAGTCATACCCACGGAGGAAGGGCGGATTCTGGCCGCCGAAATCCCAGGCGCACGATTTGTCCCGCTCAGCACTAGCAATCATATTCTTCTCGCGGAAGAACCGGCCTGGCGGGTGTTCCTGGAGGAACTCGGAGCGTTCTTAGGGTGGCAAAACACCCAAGCTGGCCCGGCCGTCTAGATCGGAGGAACGCAGATGAGACACAAGATAAAACTCTCTGGTTCTGTGGCTTCCGGCCTAGCTCAAATGGTGCTTAACAAGCCCAAGAATTGAGCCGGATCTCCCGATCGCTGGTTGAGCAGGCGATTACACTCATTGACCCAGTTCTGAACTCGGACGGATGATTATTTACCTCATGCGGCCTAGAAACCGTCCTCTCTTTCAACGGATTTCTCCTGGAAAGCGATTGCAATCAAAACCACTGCGACTCTCCATGAGTGTAATGATTCCATAACATGTCGGCTCCCAGGCCCGAGTAGACTTTGGACGCAAACCATCATCGAGGGCGAAATGGCACTCTTCTCCGAGTGCATGCTGTAGTGTACTCAAAAACTGATTGACACCGCCGACATTGTCAGAGACGCCTGTTAACAACAGGTATCACAGGCCTCAAGGAATTCCCCTAGCTTGGCCGTGGTCCCTGAATTGTGGGATCGGCTCCAGGTCCTTGAATGCAGGTGTTGGGCTCTGTTCCCACAAACTGCCGTGATACTCCCGAGCCCGAAGCAAGGTGAATGTTGCGCTTAGTCTCCCCTAGTCAACATTCCTGACGACGAAGTCGAAGGGAAAGTCGCCCGAAATCACGGTCTTGTAGGCGCCCTCGGGAGCCTTTTCTTTCAAAGGAATGTCGTTGGCTAAGCTGTACAAGACCGCAGACGGCTCAACAGTCCACGGAACAACGTAAGAGCCCGGATCCCCTTGCTTTATTTTCAACAGAGCAAGCTCGAACTGTGACACCGACGCGATCAGGCGATCGTCATGATTGCTCAATGATTCCAGGAACGCCGGGGCCTGCGTCTCTCTGAAAGGAGAAATGTTGCATTCCATGATGAAGGCACTGATGGTTTTCTCGAGAAGATTGAGACGCTTCAGCAACCTGAAGGTGAGTGCACACGTTCGTTCCAGAACATACACGCGCCACAGAAATATGTTCGTTTTGGCCTCTTGCAGATGCTTCGATTGCGCGACCGTCTGGATGTATTCGTCGTCGTCCGCATGTATCTGATACGTGGACTTGAACAAGCCTAGGAGTTTTCGCTGCTGGCTCGCTAGATCCATAACTCAATCCGTGAAGGCCTCGCGGAGACGGGCCAACTCCTCTGCAATCGCAGTATGGCCGAGGCCAGGAATCGCTTCAGGCATGAACTCATATACGACCACCTTGATCCCTCCCGGTGACCGTCGGATGACACGCTGCGCCAGTTCGACAGTGGAGCTTCGCGTCCGCTGTGAGTGTACATCCAGCAAGAGGCCATTGTGTTCTACGCCGCAAGCGACGTGCAGCTCGCGAACATGCGCGAATTGCAGTTCGTTCAGGAAGGCAGAGATGTCAAATCCGTGATTGTGCGCGTCGCATTCGAGGTTGTACACATCCAAAATAAGACCACAACCGGTTCTATCTGCGAGCGCGTTAAGGAAAGCCGCATCTGAATAGTCCGCCGGACAATCGGGGACTACGTGGACTATATTTTCAAGCAAGAAAGGGAGTCGGTACCGCTCTTGAATTGCGTTTACCCTTTTGCACAACATATCGAGCGCCTCTTCAGTCCTCGGCATCGCAAGCATGATTCCTAGATGCTGGCCATCGACCTTCGTGTAGCCGAGATGCTCACTATGCCATGCTACGTCGACCTGCTCAACAAAGTCGTCCAGAAGGCGCAGATACATCGGAGACCATCCTTCATGAGAACCGATGGACAGACTCACACCATGCACAATGGTCTGGACTGCGTTGCCCAAGTTCTTCAGTTCCCCCATGACTGAGTCGCTAAGGCGGAGCTCACCGTCCTCCATCTCGGAGATGGTTTCGAGTGTCACCTCGATATAGTCAACAAGGGGAAGCATTCGCTCAAGAAGGGCGGGATCGCGCCCTTCATATGTGGCGCCGATTACCACACCTGTTTTCGTTTGTCTATCCGCATAGGTTGCAGTTGCAGCCATCTGAGCACCATCCCCTTGCCGACTGCTGACGCAGAACCGTCTGGTGGTCGGTCAGAACCCCCGAGTCAGCACAGCGCCCTGTATGTTGGGAATTCTGTTTACTTCGTTGAATGCCAGGCCGGGATCTCCACGTAGGAAACTGAGATCGAATCCCGTCAAGCCACAGTTGCAGCCACCCTTTACAACGAGCTTAATGGCTTGATCGAGCGCCGCGTGAAGGTCCTCCAAGGTCACCTTACCCTCTGCGACGACTATCTGCACATGATTGTTCTTCGCTGTTCTTTCCTTGTTTTCCATCGTTGTGCTCCTTCTCACGTTGTTGGTCGAGTCGTGGCAACTGACTTCGGAACTCACCCACCCTAAAGGACTCTACGGCGGTCGACTCTTAGAGGGATGGTGAGAGCTCCCTGCATATCGTTACAGCAATCCCTGTGAGGAAAATTCCACTGCAGCCAGATCGCCATGCAATCGGAACTGCTCCGCCGAATTGTCGGCTTACTGATTCCCTGAAACGATCCACAGGTTTTCGTCACTATCCCGATATGTGGGGGACATCGCGCTGCAGAGCGATGAATCCACAATTCAGGAGCCCAACCTGGCAACCCCTTGTTGGGGACTCTTAGGTGCCGGAGCCGAAAGGGGGAAGCGACTTCGGCACCTACTGATTCGTACTTCTCCAAACGGTGCGGGCCACGCCTGTTCCGATCCGAGCCCTCAGGAGTCTTGCTCTTCCCAGTGCGCCATGCTCGGTCCATTCCGCCCACCGTTCGCCGTCATAGCAGCCACTCTGTTTTGAAACGCCCGTCTTCGCCTGTGCAGTACCCGACAAACGGCCACGGTGGGCCGCTTCCAGTGCTACACTTGGTGCCACCTCAGTGTCAACGGGGCAAGTACTTGCAATTTGAGTCCTTTGACGAAGCCTATGTCGAGCGTCTCCGAATGGGGGATCTTGGCGCCCAGGAGCATTTTTCGGCTTATTTCACCGAGCTTATCCAGATCAAGTTGCGCTCTCGTCTGAAGTCACCTGAAATGATCGACGATGTGCGCCAGGAAACGTTTGCCCGATTCTTCCTGGCTCTACATGAAGGTAGGGTCCTTCAGCCGGAGTGCTTGGGATCGTTTGTAAACTCCATTTGCAACAATGTCCTCAAGGAGAAATATCGCAGCGATGCGCGTGACACTTCGCTGGACGATGATGAGGAGAAGGACATCCCCGCCCAGGGAGTTGGCATCTTGTCCGCCTTGGTGGCGAGCCAAGCGGAAAAGACGGTCCGGCAAATCCTGGAAAAGCTTCCCGAGCGCGACCGTCGGCTGCTGAGAGAGGTTTTTCTAGAAGAGCGCGACAAAGACGAGGTCTGCCGTGAGTTTGGTATAAGTCGGGAATACTTGCGGGTTTTGTTGCATCGCGCAAAGCGAGCGTTCAAATCGCTCTATCTAAACAACAGGGGGGGCGAGCCCCCGGAATTCGTGGAAGCCGGAGAGTTTTGAAACGAAGGGACGAAACGACGCACTACTATTTAGGGGGGCATGACTATCGATGGACCACGACACGGTGGTTCGAAAAGAAATGACGGAAAAGTATCTGCTCAATGAACTCGATCCCGCCGCGAGGGACGAATTCGAGGAGCATTTCTTTGACTGCCCGGCGTGCGCGCTCGACGTCCGCGCGGGCTCCCTGTTCATAGAGCAGAGCAAGGTCGTACTGACCCAGAAGCTGGAAACGGCAATCGCGCCTTCGCCGATACGCACCCCCGCTCCGGGTGACAGTGGCTGGCTCGGATGGTTGTGTCCCACATTCGCCGCGCCCGCGTTGGCTTTGCTATTGGTCATAATCGCATACCAGAATTTGGTCACTTACCCGCGGCTTCAGCAGGCACTGAATCGCCCCCAGGTTTTGCCTTGGGCGCAAGTGAACATTGGAACGTGGGGATCTAGCGGTCCAGTGATCAGGAGCTCACCCGGGCAAGGGTTTCTACTCTTTGTAAGGATCCCGCCGGAAGACGGGTACCATCGCTACACGGCAGACTTATATAACCCGGCTGGAAAGGTGGAATGGTCGTTGACGATTCCAGCGACAACCAATCAAGACCAATGGTCGCTCCAGGTGCCGGGGGCGAAACGAGAAGCGGGCACTTATATCCTATCGTTGCGTGGTATTTCGTCTGCCGGCGAAAGCAAGGAAGTCGGCCGGGCATCATTTGAATTACAGATTCAGAAGTGAGATCGAACGAGGGGAGCGAATGTCATGGCAACTATGACGGAAGCACCAGAAACAATCGCGAAACAGACGCCGTCCCACGAATACCACGCGGAAGCCCATGTTCTCAGTGGAGAGTTGAAGCGCCCAATCGAGCAGAAGATCGAGCAGCATGCCCCTGTCGCGTTGAAGGATCGACGGGGGGGCCATCTCACCCGGTTCATTGAGGACGTCAGCATCGAGGGACTCATCTCCTTCAAGAGGGGCCACACCCGGGTCTCGGGAAGCAAGAGCCTGAAGCATCACGGGTGGGTGACACTATCCACCTCGACCCTGGAAGGCTTGAACGTTTTCGAAGTCATCAGCGCAGATCGCGTGGTGGCACAAGTTTCGACCGAGCATCCCTACGAGAAAGGCCACGTGCCCCATGTAACGTTTTTGGGCACGAAATTCGAGAACCTGCAAGTCGGCGGCTTCCCGATCAAGCTGACTCTCAATCTCGGGGTTTGCGGGAAAAAACCGGAAGGCGATAAGCCCTATCTCGAAGACTCTAAGTTCCTGCGTGGCATTCGGGAACAAATCGCAAGCATTGCCAAAGCCGGGTTCCTTCCTAAAACGGTCCAGAAGCAGTACGATGAGAGGCTCACCGAGATCGACAGGCTCATCGATCAAAACGGGGGCGGGAAAGCCAACCACGATCGCGTTAAAGTCACATGCTCGCTGGTGGAAAGCATCGACATCAAGGGTATCCCGATTCCGGGGTTGGAGACAGTCGGGAATGTGCTCGTGATTCCGGATTTCGGGTCGGTGTCGCTGGCGGAGGTCGAGGTTGGCATCGAGCCTTCCAAGCCCTCCAGCGAATTCCAGCGTCACGAACTCAACGCGGGCGGTTCGTCGAACAATGGAAAACCCGAACTGAGCAATTACTTCACTCTGAAGATGCTCAACATGGAAATGGGCTGCGTTGGCACGGGGAACGTGAGCGCGGGCAGCGCTACGTCCAACGGCAACACACATCCGTAGCGATTGGCGTCTCCTTCCTAATCCTCACCTGCGGGCTCGCCTGTAGTCGTCGCGGCAGCCCGCAGGTCGCCTTTGATCACGCCTATGCAACATTCCTGCATGGCAATCTGAAACAAAGTCAGGACGAAGCCCATCGAGAATGCCAACGATTTCTCGATTCGAGTCCAGAATGGGCTTGGAAATTCAGAATTCTGGAAGCCAACTCCCTATTGTGGCGCGGGATGTATGAGCAGGTGCTGACTCTCCTCGATTCCCAGCCGACTCGACCGAGCAACAAAGACTCGATGATCGAGATATTTGCGATAGAAGGTGTGGCCCATGCCCGTCTGCACCAGTTTCCCCAAGCAGAGAAGAAGCTTGGGCTGGCAGTAGAAATGTGCCAAGCATCCCCGGAAGTGACCTGTGGCGATGCGATCCGGGCTCGCGGTGTTCTGGCTGTACAACATGGCCAGATTGACACCGCCAAGCAGTTCTTCGGCCAATCGCTGCAGTTCGCTCGTGCCCACCATGATCAGTTCCTGGAGGAGACCGCTCTTCTCAACCTGGGCTTGACCTCGCTACGGGAAGGACACTTTGACGAGGCCATTGACTGGACAAATGCTGCGTATCAAGCATCAGCGACCTTAGAAGCGGGCGGCGAAGCCCAAGCAGCTCTCGGTAACCTCGGCTGGGCCTATTACAACCTGGGCGACTCTGAAAGGTCGCTGGGGCTGTCTCTCGAGGCTGAGAATCGTGCGATTCAAGCTGGAGACGCCATCGATCAGTTGTATTGGACGACGAACGTCGGATACGTCTACGCGGAGCGTGGTGATGTTGCCCGTGCCAAAGAGTCATACCTAAAAGCGCTTGATCTTGCCACCAAGATCGGCGGCAAGGAAGGCATCTACAACGCGCTGCGAGCCTTGGCTCTGGTGTCGGCGGAGCGCGGCGAATTGGAGGAGGCGCGCAAGTACTCCGATGACGCCATTGCGATTGCAGGGGCCGACAACAACCGGCTGAATGAACTCTATCCACTTTTGGTCAAGGCGCTGATTGCTGCTCGCTCACACGATGGGGCGGAAGCAGAACGTATCTTCCGCGAGGTCGAACGTGATCAGAAGGGCAATGCCTCACTGAAGTGGCGAGCGGACCACGGGTTGGCGCGGCTCTATGAGGACGAACACCGCGCGGATGATGCCGACCGCGCGTATCGCGCAGCACTGGCCACCTTCGAAGCGGCCCGGTCGTCACTGCGGGGCAACGATTCGAAGCTGCCCTTTTCTAACAATGCTTCCCGCATCTACGATGATTACATTCACTTTCTCGTTGCGTGCGGAAAGACCAACGACGCTCTGCGCTGGGCGGACTACAGTCGCGCTCGAACTCTGGCGGAGGGATTGGGATTGCTGGCGGCGGGAGCCTCGGCTGGGCCTCCGGCGTTGAATATGAAGGAAACTGCCCGGGGCTTGAAGGGTGTTCTTCTTTTTTACTGGCTGGGCGAAAAGCAGTCTTATCTTTGGGCGATTACGCCGCAGAAGACCAGTTTGTTCCCGCTTCCTCCCGGCTCCGAGATCGATGCAGCGGTCAAGCGGTATCGCGACGCGCTGGCCGGACCGCAGGACGTGCTTGACTCCGCCAACCCGGATGGCCGCTGGCTTTATCGTACGCTGGTCGCGCCCGCGCAGGCGCTGCTAAGAAACTACGTTACTGCTGTCCCGGCGGCTATTGTGGGAGCAACACGCCCCCGCCGCGTGATGGAAAGGCTTGTGCGGAGCGAAGCCGAAGGATGCCCTCGCGAAAGCCGGCACGATGCCAGCGTTACGAGCGCAAAGGTTTTCATCATTCCGGATGGCAGCCTCAACAGCCTGAACTTCGAGACGCTGATCGTCTCCGAACCGAAACTGCACTATTGGATTGAAGATGCCATTATCGCCGACGCAAGTTCCTTGCGTGTGCTGGCCGCATCGCACTTCCGGGAAAAGAAGCGTGCTCGACGGCTTCTTCTCGTTGGTGACAGCATTGCGCCAAGCAAGGAATATCCTGAACTACCGAAAGCGGCACTCCAGATGGAGAGCGTTGCCAAACATTTTCCAGGGGCCGGACAGCGCGTATTGTCGCGCGGACGGGCGACTCCGACGGCATACCTCGATAGCGATCCGGCGCAGTTCTCCCACATCCACTTTGTGGCACATGGAACTGCCAGCCGGCTGAGTCCCCTCGATTCGGCCATTGTGCTCTCGAAAGGGGACGCGGAGAACGGTGCTTTCAAGCTGTATGCCCGCGACATTATCCGGCACCGGTTGCAGGCCGATCTGGTCACAATTTCAGCGTGCTACGGCGCCGGCGAACGCTCGTACTCGGGCGAAGGCCTGGTCGGACTATCATGGGCGTTCCTCAGGGCAGGCGCGCACAACGTGATCGCCGCTTTGTGGGAGGCGACAGACGCTTCCACGGCGCAACTCATGGATAAGTTTTATGACGAACTGGACCGGGGAGCACCCCCGGATTTGGCTCTCCGCGATGCAAAACTCTCGTTGCTCCATGGCAGCGGGTTCCGCAATCCTTTTTACTGGGCACCGTTTCAACTCTACGCCGGCTCGTGAGCAGCGGACAGGGCGAGCTGTTTCCCGGAAGTAGGACGCCAAACCGACGGTATCATTGTAGATTATTGATAATACACAACTTGGCAGCCGGACCTTTAAGCCGATTCCTCCGGCTGCTTCCCGCAGATTATAGTCGGGACACGACTTGACGTGCAAACTGCTCACCTCGTTGGACATAGCTGGAGTCTGTAAATCTCGCCACTTCCCTTCCGTCTCGCTCGACCCACACAGACTGGACACTAAAGGTCGAGAGCATTGAGATTAGCCTGCACCTCCCAATCTCTGTAAGGCGGACGGGAAGGACAGTGAGGTCCGTCAATTCATTTTGCTGCCACACGCATCAAAGTTTCGCTGCATTCGATCGACTCCAACCGAGACGCAGTCGACGAACGAAAAACGACTTTGAGTGTTTGCAAGCACGGGAGTGAACACACCCGTGACAATGTCCCGAATTCTGCATGAAGTGCGGTTCAACTTCCTCGAAGCCGACTTCCCGGTACCGATCCGTTCAACTTGCTCGAAGCCCGTTTGGAGACCAAGAGGCCGCCGTTAGTCTGAGCACTCGGCTGTATGTAGCGGCGAAGTGGCGTCGCTGGCGAGATCTCGATTTGTTTTGAAACGATTCGGAACTCCGGCGCACTAATCCTGTAGGGAGTTACATTCGGGTAGCACCAACCACAGTGCAGCCGATGCACAGGAGGGGAACGCCCATGAAGTGCCGCAAGAACCTGCGAACGCTTTTCGCGGAGTACAACGCCGCTTCTGCGGCCGACAGGCCGAACACCGCTTTGACGAAGCTGAAGAGCGCCATTCTGGCACTGAAGAACCCGGCGCTTCATCCCAGCCAGCTCATCTCGCGCGCCGATGTGGTTGCTGACATCAACAGCGACATCGCTAACGGCATGCTTGGTCCCGGCTCCACGCTGGTCAGCCGCTACGACGATTTTGTCTGGGTGCATCACCAGGTGATGATGCTCGGCCCCAACGACCCCAATGGACCCAACTGGGCGCATCGCGGGCCGGCTTTTGGGCCTTGGCATAGGGAATTGCTCAAGTTGTACGAAGCGGAGTTGCAGAGTGCCGCCGGCGATCCCGACCTGACGCTGCCCTACTGGGACTGGACCACAGACCGGAGCGCGGCCGATCCCGGCTTCCCCTTCACCAACGACTTCCTGGGTGGAGACGGCGCCGGCAATCCCAACGACAGGGTCACCGGCGGCGACTTTGCCGGATTGGCTCTGAACTGCGACGAGGAAGGCTTCGGCTTTCTGCGCCGCCACTTCGGCGGCGACGGGCCCGGCCTGCCCATACGCGCGAACGTGAGAAGCTGCCTCGGCATCACGCCCGACGACAGCAGCCCGTGGAACCTGACCTCCGCCACCGCCACCAGCTTTCGCAACACGTTGGAAGGCTGGGTGGGACCGGGTCAGATCCACAATGCCGTGCATCGCTGGATAGGCGGCTCGATGGAGCCCGGCACGTCGCCCAACGATCCCATCTTCTTCTTCCATCACTGCAACATCGATCGGCTGTGGGCTTTGTGGGAGCAGAAGAATCCCGGAGCCGCTCCGTACCTGCCGGACAACACCACCCCGGCCGCCAACGGCCTGACGCGCCTGAACGAGAACATGTCCACCTTCGGCCGCACGGCAACGGACCGCTACTTCGGAGTGGACGTCACGCCCAGCGGCGTGGTCAACAGCAAGGCGATTCAGTGGTATGACAGCGACCTGCCCGAGCTAAACAACGAGACCGGAAGCACGCTCGCCTTCACCAATATTCCCGAAGGCCTCACCACCTACAAGGCCGTGAAGTTCCGGGTGAAGGGATGCCGGACGGTCAACTTCCGTATTACCGGCATGCCCACCGGCCAATTCGATCTCACGAGCATGGGCAGCGAGTTCACCGCAACGCCCGATGACAGCGCTGCCTTCTACTACGGCTACGTGTGGGTGCAGTTCGTTGCCGTGGCAGGGGCCATCGCGCCCAGCAGCGTGGACATTCATGCCTATATTGTTGATCAGGAAGGCTACTTCGCGGCCACCGAAGGCGGCGAATACCCACTGGGCGATTTTCACGTCTCGCTGACCGCCACAACAGTGCCGCGTGAGAACAACTCTGTTGCACTGGTGCTGGATCGTTCCGGCAGCATGTCCGATCCTGCGGGCGGAATCAGCACCAAGAGCTCGCTGCTCAAGAACGCAGTGAGCGTATTCAACTCCCTGATGCTTGCTAATGACGAGATTGCGCTGGTCTCCTTCGACGACCAGATCGCCACGCCGGCTCCCATGCAGGCCGTGAGCGCTGGCGCCGTGCCGCCCGTGGTCGCGGGCAACACTCTTGATCCCCGCGGCCTGACATGCATCGGCGGCGGGATCCAGCAAGGATCCACGGAGCTAGGGCTGGCCACACATACCAACCGTTCGATGGTCGTCCTGACCGACGGCATGGAGAACGTGCATCCCTACGTGGCCGAACTCCCCGCCGGCACCATCACGGACCGCACCTACGCCATCGGCTTCGGCCTGCCCGGAGATATCAGCACCGCTGTCTTGCAGCAGATCACATCGAACACGCACGGCGATCTGATTATCACCGGCAACATTTCCACCGCCGAGCAGGGCTTCAACCTCACCAAGTATTTCGTGCAGGTGCTGGCCGGAGTCACCAACATGAATGTGCTGCTCGATCCCCAGGGCTCGCTGTTCTTCGGCTCTAAACACGTGATCCCCTTTGATGTGACCGACGCCGACATCTACGCGGACGTGATCGCGCTCTGCCCCATTCCGCAGCTGCTCGATTTCACCCTGGAAACGCCCGATGGAACGACCATCAAACCCACCGGAAGCGGGCCCAACGTCAAGTACTTTTTGCGCCCGCAGGTGGCCTTCTATCGGGTCACGCTGCCGGCGCTTGCCGCCGACGCTGCGGGCAGCCATGCCGGAACGTGGAAGGCGACTCTCGCCCTCAAAGACAGAAAAGATATCAACAAGCTGCTCAACAGCCGCGAGGTTGCGGTCGCATTGGCGACCGGCCCTATCGGCGAATCGCTGCCCTACAGCCTGGTGGCGCACGCCTACTCGAACCTGAACTTTGACGCCAGCCTCCAGCAAGACTCGCTAGCGCCCGGCACGAAGGTCACTCTGCGCGCTTCAGTCAAGCAGTACGATATCCCCTTCACCGGTACTGCCGAAGTTTGGGCGGAGATCACCGGGCCCGATCTCAGCACCATGAATCTTACCCTGAACAACCTGGCCTACGGCGTGTATTCTGCATCTTTCACAGCGTCGCAGCCCGGTGTCTATTCGTGCCGGGTCCGCGCGGAAGGCTACTTCAATTCGAAGGACAAATTCACGCGCGAGAAGACGCTCACTGCGGCCACCTATTACGGGAATTACGGCACCACCCCGCCCGATGATACATTGTGCCAGGTGCTGCATTGCCTCACCTCAGAGCACGTGTTGACCAAGGCTGCACTCGAACGGCTGCGCAAGCTCGGCATTGATGCCGAGGTTTTCCGCAAGTGTCTGGAAGAGAACTGTCCGAAGCCGCAGGAACACGTGCGGCCAAAGCCGCGCAAACCTTCAGGCCAGAAGCCGGGATTCAATATCAGGAAGGAGAGTCCTGCGAAGCCGATCAAGCTTCCGAAGGTAAAGTCAGGGAAGCCTGTTCCGCCTCCGCCGGGCCCGAAGGTCATTCATATGTTCAGCGAGCCAGCAATGTCGGCATCGGCCCTCAAATCTGCGGCGCCGCCGGCGGGTGCCCCGGCCTTCCCGCGCATCGTCAAGATGTTCAGCCTTCCGGAGGACGAGGTGCCGATGCCGCCTAAGTCGAAGAAACCGAAGCGGAAGAGGTAGGCCTACCTTCCCCATGCCGCTCTAGAGATGTTGAGCTCGTAACGCTCTTTGGTGTCCTTATCCAAGTAGAACGCCGGCCCCGTGCCGTCCGGGGAAACATGGAAATCAGGCAGGGACGCGGAGACCGAGAGGCTCAATTGATTTTTGTCGGAAGATCACGTCGAGACAGACGATCCAAGCAGAGGTCCCCTTGTTGCAGCGGGACAAAATGACAGCGGACTCGATTACAAGCCAGCTTGAAGCCGGGAATGTCTATGCAATTTCAGGATCGGGAATGGTCAATCGGCTGAGAGCGTGCGTAGAGATCGGCTACTGCGTCAGCGCTTTGGGCAGCCGATTGAGAGAAGGAAAAAGTACGCGGCGTCATGAAACGATTGCTCTCTCCACATCACTACCGAATGGAAGTATGGTCAGAGTGGATTAACTGACGGCGGTGGCCCCCTTTGGAAAGGTGCCGGATTCAACGACATCTTTCGAGATATGGACTTTGGTCGATCACTGTCTCGGGTTAGCTGTTTGATCGGTAGCGATGCACAGCGCGGAGAAACCAAAATGGCGTTGAAAAATTTTGAAGCAAGTTTCGTGTCGGTGCTGCCGCAAATGCGCGCGAGTGAAGAGATTGCCGCGGACCTCGCGGCCTCCGGTGAAAGTGCGTCAGCGACAACCCGGGCAGCGATGGCCGAAATCGAGTCTCATTTGGCAGCTGGGAACAACGATTACAACCAGCGGTCTTACAGTAGCGCGCTTGAAGAATTCAAACAGGCACGCGCGCTCATCTATCGGGTGCTGTATCCAGGGTTCGCTGTCGGTCCTTTCACAACTAAAGAGATTGCGTTGCCGGTCTCAGCGTCGATGGAGAATGCCCTGCTTGGAGCGGCCTCGAAACTGTCGGATGCCATCAGGCCCATGAGCCTGGAGTATTCGCCTGTTGTTCCCAGCCAAGTGCAAGATGCGATCCCGGACGGGCTGAAGGCGTTTGCCGGAGTGGGATTCCATGAGTCGGCCAGCATCGAAGAGATCGCCCAGGTGGCTTCGGCGCAGGGCGTCGCGCTGCTGCAAGATGGCAAGCCTGAAGCGGCGGCCGCGGTGCTTGAGGACGGACTGAATCGCGCCGGCGCCCAACTCGATGCAAGTCTAAAGGCGGCTCTCGAACTGAATATCGCGGCCGCTCACCTGCAGAGCGGCGATGCGCCAGGCGGCGGCAAGTTCGCCCAGGCAGCGCTGGAACATTTCAAGGCCAGCCAGGACCAAGTCGGACAAGCGCAAGCGGTACACCTTTCTGCTGTGAGCGCGGAAAAAGCTGGAAATCCTACCGCGGCGGCGCAACTCTACCAGCAGGCCGCGGACATTCTCAAACGGCTCCCGGGCAAAACGCCGGCTGCACCGGCGAATCTGCCTTCCGTGCCGCTCTCCTCGGCGCTGAGCAACATAATATCGCGCTCCGGCGTCGGGGCCGTGCCAGGCAAGGTAGCTGTTGGATTGGCGCCGAGGGTGGCCGTGCGCCAGGCGGTCACCGTTTCCAAGGATACCGGTGTCTTGCAGTCCATCAGTAAAATGAACTCGCAAGAAATCAGCTACCGGATCGCCGGCCGAGATAACGGCTGGGGAGTGGCTCCGGCCACTAGCGATCAGGACCGCCGTGAACAGGCCAAGACATGGCAGATTGGCGTGCTCACCGGCGATACGCTTACCTCTTTCAGCGTCGCAGCGGGCAAAGTGCCACCTGCAGCCGATATTGTGGCTCGCATTTATCAGCCGAGAATCACGGCAACCAAGATTTCCGACTTGGCATTTCATCTCGTCGATACCTCGAGCACAACGTTCTATCTCACGCATCTTTACGCGTACGTTCTGCCCGTCAAGTTAGGCGATACCTACCACCAGTTGGGCCAGTTCGCGCACGCCGAAGAGAATTATCTGCAGGCTGCGGGCTATACGTATCTCAACAAGACGCTGGAGGCAACTTCGCTTTGGGTTCGAATTGCCCGCAACGCAGTTGAGTGGGGTGACACGGTCTACAAGTCGGAAGACCTTCCGGGCGCGGCAGGGCAATATTCGAAGCTGGTAACCCAGGCCGGAGCAGTTCCGGCGACGGCGCTCTACACGACCGCTTCTCTGGCCAATCCTGCGGCTACAGCAAGAACGTTGATCCAGAACCTGGCGACGCGTCCGATCCCCGAGCTGCCTGGCGAAATATCAATCCTTGTTCTCTCAGCCTTCAGCAAGCTCCAGCAGATTGCACAGAACCTCGATTTCTACGGCCTGCTGCTTTCCCCGATTCACACGTTCGAGTATCTGCAGAGCGTGGCGCGTGGGTTTGCCCAGGAGGCGATGCAGGCAGAGGAGCAGTTCATCAATTTCAAGAGCCGTCAGGAAGCTGCCGAAGCGACGCGGCGGGACCTGGAGGCCACCAGCGCCATGGCGCACGCGGAGGCAGATGCTCGTTCTCAGCAGAGCATCTCGGCCGCGGACGACGTAACAGCCGCGCAACGGGCACTGGACCTGGCCAATAAGCGGCTCAGCGATGCGGTGGCACAGAAGGCTGCTTACGCCGCACAGAGCAGTGCCGAGATCTGGGCACAGGCGGCATCGCAGGCTTTGGTGTCCGGCCAGGACGCGATGTACAGCGAGATCAGCGAACTTGCGGACAAGCTGGCGCGGGGCGAAACGATTAGTGGTCCGGGCGGCAAGTTGGCAGCCGCACAGACGCTTTACGCGGGCCGGAAGACACAAGCCTATGAACTGCAGAAGATGCAGGACAACATCAGTGAGCTTCAAGCGGCCGTTCCCATCGCACAAGCGCAGCTGGCCTCGGCCCAGGCGAGGGCGAAAGCAGCGGAGATCGAGTGGCAAGCTGCTTTGCAGCGAGCCAGTCTGGCGGATGCTGCGCTGCAGGCGTTCGACAACGACTTTTTCACGGATGAAACCTGGAGCAAGATGTCCGACGTGATGCGGGACATTTCTCGGAGTTATCTGAACCGCGGAATCAGGATTGCGAAGCTGATGGAGCGGGCCTACAACTTTGAAAACGACACGAACCTGAAAGTAATCAAGCAGGACTACGGCTACGCCGTGGCGAAAGCGTGCATCCCGGGTTCTTTAGCCAGCGCATTGAAGCCGTCGAACTGGAAATCATTGGGTTGCTACCCGAAAACGGCGCGGCGGAAGGAACCCTCACCGCAGGTGGCGTGAGCTCATTCCGCAAGAAAGACGGAACGCTGGGCAAGCGAGTACAGGTTGTGGATACGATGGCGCTCTCGAACTTCAACCTTCGTGGAGACGTTTTCGTCTACTCCACCGAGACAGGAGTGCGCGGGTTGTTCCAGGGAATTGGATTGGGGACGACTTGGGAGCTGCATCTTCCGAAGCGCGCCAACGATTTCGATTTCCGGCGGGTGTTCGACGTGAATTTCATCATTTATTACACGGCGACATTTGACAATGGCTTGCGATCGGCAGTTCTGGCGAAGCCGCCAAAACCAGGCGAACTCGAACTGCAGCGAACATTCGCACTGCGTTACGACTTTCCCGACGCCTGGTACTCGTTCTATCAGGGCGGCACTGCCAAGTTCACGCTTGATCGGGTACGCCTACCGTTCAACCAACAGAATTTCAAAGTGAAATCGGCGCAATTCCGGGTGGTCACCGCCGCCGGTGTCTCGAACCAGGGTATCGCGCTGAAAATCACCGGCCCCAATGCGATCAGCGGTGTCGTAAACACCGATGTGAACGGCACCGTGTCGAGTGCGGACGCGGCTCTGGCCGGACTGGCGGGAGCTAACCCGGTGGGCGACTGGCAAGTGCAGGTCACGGGTGGCGCGTCTCTGATGGACGGCGGTGTGTTGGATCTGAAGCGCGTCTACAACATACAGTTCGGACTTGAATATTCCTTCGAGTACGTCCCTGAGGTGCTTTAGCCATGCGTGAAGACTCAGGAGTCGCGGCGGGGCTGTTTTCTCTTCCTTCCGGAGGCGGTGGCATCGCGCCCCTCGGCGACCGGTTCGAACCGGACCTTGTTCGTGGCAGCGGTAGTTATGCGGTGCCCATCCAGTGTCCGCAGGGGCCAAACGGCCTCCGACCGGCGCTATCGCTGGCCTATTCAACAGGAGCCGGCAACGGCCCGTTTGGTCTCGGATGGCGTTTGGGTTCGCTGCGAATCGAACGCGCCAGCGACCGCGGTGTGCCACGCTACGGCGATGACGACACCTTCACCATTGGCGATGCGGAGGAATTGGTGCCGGTAGGCGACAACCGGTATCGCCCGAAGAGTGACACCAAGTTCTGGCTGATCGAGCGGACGGGCGAGAGCTGGAAGATCCGCAGTGGGGAGGGGCGCACACTGCTACTGGGCTCGACGCCGGAATCGCGCGAATCCAACGGCGACCGGACATTCGCATGGTATTTGGATGAGGAACGCGACAACGCGGGCAACAGCATTTCCTATTCCTATTTGCGCGATCGTGACCGGCTCTACCTGCAAGACATCAGCTACAGCATTTTTCATCTGAAGCTGCAATATGAGGTGCGCCCCGACTCGCTGCGCAATGGTCGCGCAGGTTTCGAGCGGATAACAGCGCTGCGCGCGAAGTCAATCGAGCTGCAGTGCGACCGCGTGGCGCCCACGCTGATGCGTACTTACAGCTTCGAATATGCGGCTGCTTTGAACGGCGCGTCTTTACTCAAAAAGTTATCGCTCACAGCGGAACAAGACGGCGAGAAAGCGGGATTTCCGGATCTCAGCTTTGAGTATTCAGGTCTTGATCTGCAGGCCTGGAAGGTTCACGAAATGCAAGCGTTGGTGCCGCCGCCTACGCTAGATGACAAAAACACCCAACTGGTAGACATGACGGGCGACGGACTTCCCGATGTGCTGCAAACCGCGCAGTCTCGCACATACCTGTGGCGCAACAGCGGCGACGGTTGGATGGAAGGTCCAGTGGCCCTGGATGGAGTGCCTTCGACGCTCAGCCTGGACCGGGCAAATGTAGCCATCGCTGATTTGCGGGGAAACGGCCGAGGCGCCTTATTCGCAGTAGATCAACCACTCGCAATGGCGTTCGAAGTGAACGGGCGCGGTGGTTTTTCGCAACAGCCCGTCGTCTTTCGCGATGGCCCGACGTTGCGGCTGGCCGCTGCAGACACGCGCCTCATGGATATCGACGGCGACGGCGTCACCGACTTGATCAGTACCGGCCGCGACAATTTGCTGCTGTTCCGCCATGAAGCGGGCATCGGTTGGACCGATCCCCAGCCGATCCAGAGAATTCACGATCTCGATCAGTTCCCCGACGTTGGCCTCGCGGACCGGGGCGTGCATCTGGCGGACATGTCGGGTGACGGTCTTCAGGATTTGGTCGCCGTGCGCAGCGGCGACGTCAGCTGGTGGCCGTACTACGGGAACGGCAAGTGGGGGCCCAAAGTGGAAATGGATGAATCGCCCCGTTTCCCGGAGGGCTACCGCGATGACCGCGTGCTCCTGATGGACATCGACGGCGACGGCTGTACAGACATTGTGTACATGGACTCCGATCGCAGCCTGATTTGGATCAATCAGTCCGGTACGGCATTCAGCGATGTGATCGAGGTGCCGATTTCGCTGGGCACTCGCGGCGCCCGAGTTCTGATCGCGGACATGTTCGGCGACGGCCGTCCGGGCTTGGCCTGGAGCCAGGCGGCGAACGTCGATGCCAGCGCGGGATATCGTTTCTTGCGATTCGATGCGGGTCGAGCGCCCTATCTGCTAACCGCTATCGACAACGGCATGGGCGGAAGCACCGAGATGGCGTATTCCAATACGACGCAGATGCGCTTGCAGGATCGTGCGGCTGGACGCGACTGGCCAGGCCAAATGCCATTCGTGGTGCAGGTGGTGGAGCGCATCAGCGAACGCGACCAGATTACCGGCCGCGTCAGCGAACGGACGTTTCGCTATCACAACGGTGTGTACGACGGCCTGCGGCGGGAGTTTCGCGGCTTTACCACCGTAACCGCGGAGCTGAACGGTGACGATTCCATTCCGGCGGGACGACAGGAATTTGACTATTTCCAAGGCGACCCGGAGGCCATCGATCTAGTCCAGCGCGCACGGGAACGTTCGCTCGCCGGGGCATTGATCGCTACCAGGCTATACGAACCAGCCGGAGGCAACTATCGGCTGCGCAGCGAATCCACGCAGCAATGGGATGCGCGCAGCGAGCACGAGGACCCGCAAGCGCCGGTGTTCTTCCCTTATCTGACCAGCATAGAAACGAGAGAGCACAGTATCAACGCGGGTGTGCTGGACCGCATCGAGCGAGTTCTGTACTCAGACTATGATGAGCACGGGAACGCCGGCCGCAGGAACCGCGAGAGCCTTGCCGAAGGTGACGCGCCAGGGAACTGGATCCGCAGTGAAGAGCGCTATCAATACACGAAGAATACCGTGGACTGGCTGGTAAGACTGCCGGTTCGAACCGAGGTGCGCGACGGTGCCGGCGCACTGTTTGCGGTGAAGATCCAATACTTTGATGGAGCTGACTTCACAGGGTTGGCGGAAGGCCTTGCGGATAAGGGCCTGCTGACGCGAGTGCAGGAACTGCGCCTGTTCCAGGCGAAGCTGCCGCCAGGATATATCGGGGACCGTGACATGACAGCCCTCGGCTATCAGTTGCAGGGCGCGGGCGACACGCTGGGCTACTACGCTACCACTATGTCGGTACGCCGCGATTCGCGAGGAAACATCGTGGAGCAGCGTGACCCGCTGGGCGCAGCCCTGAAATTTACCTACGATCCGGATGGAGTATTTCCCATGCAGGCCACGGATGCGGTCGGAAACCAGGCGACGGTCGTTTTCGATGCACGTGCGGGCGAGCCTTCGCTCGTGACCTATCCGGATGGCCGCCGCGTACGGTACGAACATGACGCCATCGGGCGTCTGACAGCAAGCTTCGAAACCGACGATTCCGGCAATGAGCAATTGGTGAAGCGCTGGGTGCTGGATCTCACGACGCGTCCAAGTTCGGTCACTTCGGTTGCGCCGAACGGGGGCGAAAGAAATAGTTCGGAGTTTGGCCCCGAGACGGATTTCGCGGCACTCGATGATGTTGTGGTTTCGCGGACCTACTATGACGGCATGGGCAAGCCGGCGCTGCAGATTTCGACTGCGCCAGATGGCCCCGGGGGCACGCGCCGGTTTCTGACGGCAAAGCGAACAGAGATGAACGCCCGCCTCATGCCCGCGGCAGAGTTTCTGCCTGAGTTTGTTACCAACCTCGAATATTTCCCATTTCACCCTGTGGGTCCGGGCTGCGCCAGAATGCGCTACGACGCCGAAGGGTCGAAGGAAGAGACTGCGGGCCCCGGCGCAGTACACCAAAGAGTAGTGCGCGATAACTTCACTATCACGCACTATGACGGCGCAGGAGCCGGAGGCTTCGGAACCCCGAATCCTCCCGGTCCTCCGACACGAACCGAATGGTTCGATGCGAGGAACCGGTTGTTCCGGATTCAGGAGGCGAAGGGCGGTGGCGAGTTCATCACCACCACCTACGATCTGACTCTGGACGGCCACATTGAGGTGGTGAGGGACAACGCTGGCGCGGAAGTCACGCGCTACACGTTCGCGGGGCCCGACAACATCGTACAGATTGTGAACCGTGATGCGGGCACGCGGACGTACTATCGCGACGCCGCCGGGCATCTCGTCGAACGGGTGAGCGCAGACGGCAAGCGCGTGTTCTATAACTTCGATGTTCTGGGCCGGATGACGCGGATCGAATCGGGCGATGGAGGCGCGCGTGAGCTTTTGCGCGAACTTGTGTACGACGACGATCCTGGTCAACCTACCGCGACCCGATTTCTAAAAGGCCGCGTCGCGATGACGCGCGAGCCAGGTTATGAAATTCATTACTCCTACAACCGTGCCGGCAAGATTGTGAACGAAGAGACAACGGCGGGCGGTGTGAAACTCGCCACCGGACACGAATACACATTGCAGGGCCGACTGCAGGCGATCACGTATCCAGATGGTTTTCGTCTTGACTACACGCTCGACCGCAGCGGATTTCCTTCGGCAATTCCGGGAATTCTCTCCGGCGTGACCTACGACGCGGACGGCGCCGTCACTTCCTACGTCTTATCAAACGGAGTCGAGGTGGCAATGCCGCGCGAAACGGATTCGCGGAGAATCAGCGAGACCGCCGCGCGAAAGAACGGCGCGACGCTGCGCAGCGTCGCGTACGACTACGATTCAGTCGGAAATATCATTGCAATGCGCGATGAAATGCCCGATTCGACTCAATACCAAACGTTCGGTTATGACGGTCTGTACCGGCTCGCGGAATTTCAGATCAGGCAGGACAACGCACAAGGGGCGCTCACTAAATCTGGGAACTACACCTACGATGCATCCGGCAATCTCCTGCGCCTGGAAGAAGCACAGCCGCTCACGCTCAGTTACGCCGACGCCTCGCGTCCGGGACGTTTGACCAGCGTGTTCGACGGTGGCACGACCCAAGCGCTGAGTTATGACGCGCGCGGCCATCTTAGCGCCATGGGTGATTTGAAGACTTTCGAGTTCGACGCGCTCGACCGGCTGGTCCGGGTAGTGAAGGCGGATGGGACAGAACTGCGTATGACCTACGATCCGCAGGGCCGGCGCATCCTCAAGCAAGTGACCAAGGGCGGCATTTCGACCAACGTCCGCTATGCCTCCGGCTTGTTCGAACAGTTTAATTCACAAGCGATCCGCCACGTGTTCCTGGCGAGCGGCTTAGTGGCCAGCATCACAGTGAAGAACAGCATTTCAAAAACGGCTTACTATTTGACCGATCATCACGGCTCGATTCTCCTGGCCACGGACGAAGCGGGCGGCATCGTCGATAACCAGCGGTATTCGCCTTTTGGCTTGACGCTCACGGGCAGTTCTCTGGCGCGCTACCTCGGCCGGGAGCGGGATGTGGAGACAGGGTTGCTGCAACTGGGCGTCCGCTATTACGCACCGCCCCTCGGACGCTTCATCTCGCCCGATTGGTTCGTACTCGAAAATCCGAGCAAGCCGGCGCGCATGCCGCAAGGATTCAACGTCTACAGTTACGCGATCAACAATCCTTTAGTGTTTAAAGACCCGAGCGGCATGTGGTTCTTCATCGTTCTGGCGATTGCGTTCGCGGTCGGCTTCATCGCCGGAACCATCTATGGACTCGCGAACGGCCAGGGCTGGAAGAGCCTGCTCACTGGATTGGAGACGGGCTTGGCGACGGCCGCCGGTTTCGCGCTGGGTGCGGGTACGGGGTATCTACTGGGGCTCGGCTTGGGTGGCGGTGCGGTCGCGCTGGCGGGCATCGGCGGCGCCATGGGAGGTCTGAATGGCATGTTGAGCGGTATGCATGGTATCTACGACTGGGAGCACCCCGGCGGCTGGTTCGCATTTCTGGCGGACTCTACCTGGGGCCTGCTGGGCACCTCGCTCGGAAACATCGTGCAGGTTATGAACATGGTTTCCGGCGCCAAGTACCGCGACGATCTCAGCCGTCGGCAAAATCGAAATGTGTACGAAGGCGGGTTCTATATCATGAAAGACGATGCCTTTACGCAAGGCAACGTGATCAGCAACGCCGGCCTCGGCGGCCGGGGAGTCGACATGAATCTGATTGACAACCACGAATCGATTCACATCCTACAGAACCGAATCTTCGGACCTTTGTTTCAGGTCGTGTATGTGGTTTGGTTGGTAGGCGGATTCATCGTTGGCAGTGTGTTCTGGCTCTTCCATACCGACCACAGTTGGGGCGATCTTGTCGAGACCGCAGCTTACTTTGATAACCCCTGGGAATACTGGGCGTATTCGAATCAGAACTACTGGCAACCGACGGGACAAAAGGGATTTGATCCGATCATTGCCTGGGGGTAAAGGATAAGGACTCTTACTGGAATTCTGACTTGGTTTTGCATACGGTACGACGGAACCATGCGGATAGCCGGAGACTATTCCGGTCCAGAAGTCGGCTTGGGGGCCGTGACCACCTCGTCAGATGTCTTCCAGTCCGAGGTTGTCGTTCACCGCGTGGCTGAGTTTCTGCTTGCAGCCGAGATAGCGCTCCGTTGTTTCAATCGATGCGTGTCCAAGCAGAAACTGAATCTGCTCAAGTTCGCCGCCCGCCAAATGGCACAACCGCGCGCATGTGCGACGCAGGTCATGAGGTGCAAGGTCCTTGATTCCAGTGCGCTTCGCCGCCGCTTTCACCACGTGCCAGATCGCCTTGGGTGTGATGCTGGTGGTTCATCCCCCTCGAAATGCGGGTCATATCCGCTAAAAAGGAGGCACTCCAGGCGCTCAGCATCTCGAAGAACGTCGCTTGGGACGCGCTTACGTTCCCCTTCGAGGAAATCGAGAAGTTCATTAACTGCACCCGCGACACTCCTATGAATCAGAGGATCCGACCTTGTCAACTCGGCGTAGCGCTTTGTGACCGCCCAAAAAGCTCGAAACTGTTGCACGGGATATTTCTGCTTGTCTGAGGAAAGGGCTTCCTGGAAATCGGCCCAGCATTGCATCGCCTCAGCAGCTAACCGATCCTTCTCTGGAGCCGGCATGTTATCTGTTCTTCTTCCGGAGGCGCCATTCGAACATCGTAGTGTATCCTTCCGCACCAGTCTGATGGGATGCCCGGCCGGAATGTGAGGCCGCGCACTGCCGGTTGTGCTAGCGACCATGAGGAAGCGCGGAACCGCTGCCAACACCCGAGAGGGCGAGACCACAATCCCCCCGACCAGTCCGGTTGAGCGGTTGAGCCGAAGAATCATCGACTACAAGCCCGTTTGTGGACCGCGAGCCACGGCACTGAAGGCTCCCCCAATTACTTCCGCATCGGTGTCCACTCGCCAACTGAGAAAAATCTGTAAGGCACCGTAGCGAGAGAACTAGAGGGGCAGCGTGGGTTTAAGTTGGCCATGCGTCAATTTCAGAGAGAATTGACCTGCTCGTTGACTTTCATTGATACACCGTGGGGCTTCGGTTCACAATAAGACAAGCGTTGGGCAGGCGCGGCAAGTCGACGGTTCAGCGCTTTCGTTCGTCTAGTTCCAGGGTTGCGCTTCGGAACGCCTTTGTCTGTGAAGCGGTGCTTGACCGCCACGGATCGCAGTGCAACCTGCCCGACGCCCGAGCGCCACACGTCAGGGATAGAGGATGCCCCAGCGTTTAGAAACAAGGAGCTATCTATGTATCACAAACTGTCTATGTCGTCCGCTCAATTACACCCGGGAACACTGCCTTCGAGGCTTCTGGCAAAGTGCCTGCTGGTCTTCGTCTCAGCCTTCCTCGTTGCAACGCCGCCGGCGAGCGCGGCAGACCCGCTCGGCGCGACCCTGCACAACGACGGAACCACCACATTTCGCGTTTGGGCTCCGTTCGTTGACGATGTCGCCGTCAAGATCAATGGAGGCGCGGTGGTGCCGCTGACCCGGGAGACGGGTCACACCGATCCCGCGGATACCACTTGGATAGGTACGGTGCCCGGCACCAAGGCGGGAGACCGGTATCGGTATGTCATTGGGCGCGGCGGCGTCACACGCGAATTCAACGATCCGCGGACTCAACAACTGACCGGATTTGACCTGCCCAACGGCTTTGGCTTCCCGGGCAATGACAGTAAGCCCGAATCAGTCCTCGTGGACCCGAACTTCAGTATGCCAGCCTTTACCGAACCCACTTTCAATACCATGGTGATTTACGAGATGCACGTAGGTACATTTCGCAACACGTTCGCCGGTGCTGTGCAAAAACTGGACTACCTGAAGAATCTCGGCATCAATGCGGTGGAACTGCTCCCAATCACTCAGAATCCGCTGTTCTCCGACCACACTCCGGCAGACCACGATTGGGGATACGATCCCGTGCAGCTCTTCGCGATAAAGTCCAAATACGGCACGCCGCAAGAGTTCAAGGAATTCGTCAAACAATGCCATCAGCGGCAGATCGCCGTGATCGTGGACGTGGTCTATAACCATCTAGTCGACAACAATCTGCTGAAAGAGTTCGGCGGTTTTACCACTTCGGAGATTCCCGGCGGAATCTTTCTATATGGTGGTGATCGCGCCAACACCGGCTTCGGTCCGCGCCCGGATTACGGACGGCCCCAAGTCCGGCAGTACATCAACGATAACGCGCTATTGCTGCTCCGCGACTACGGCGTCGATGGACTGCGGTTCGACGACACAATTGACATGCGCACGTTTGGTCCAGGACGCACAGCTAATAACGAAGGAGCGGAACTACTGCGGGAGATCAACTCGTCCTATCGCAACACCGACCCTAAGCAACCGGGCAAGATTACCATCGCCGAGGATTTGCAGAGCTCTGGAGATGTCACGCTGCAATCCGGCCCGATTGGTCTCGAATTCAACAGCCAATGGGATGACACAATGGTGAATGTCTTGCGCGACGTTGTCAGCAAGGTCAACGATTCGGATCGCGATCTTGGTGCGGTCAAGGGCGCGCTCGAAAAGAAAATGGCCAGCGACGTCTTTGCTCGAGTTGTCTACACGGAAAACCACGACCAGGTAGGTCATCCGCCCGGCCAGAACCGCCTGCCGACGTTGATCGATATAAACAACCACGAGAGCATTTTTGCCAAGAAGCGTTCCACTCTGGCGGCGGCGATGATGCTGACCTCACCCGGAATTCCGATGATTTTTCAGGGTCAGGAGATGCTGGAGACTCGCGCTTTCGGCTTCAACACGGCGACCAACATGGATTTCAGCCGGGCGGAGGATGCGAACTTCAAAGGGATCGTTCAAATGTATCGTGATTTGATTGCACTAAGGCGCAATCTAAAGGGAAAGACTGGGGGCCTGACGGGCCAAAATCTGAACGTCTTCCACTTGGACAACGGCAATAAGACGCTGGCCTACCACCGATGGGAGAACGGCGGTGCCGATGACGATGTCGTGGTGGTGGCAAATTTTTCTAACGTGCCCCTGCAGAATCTAAACATTGGCTTCCCGCGCCAGGGCCCATGGCATGTGCTGTTCAACAGCGGAGCGAACCTGTACGATCCCGGTTTCATTAATGGCGATAGCTTCGATACGACGGCCAACTCCGGTGGCAAGGACGGGCTGAACTTCAATGCCAACGTGAGCGTCGGACCCTATAGCGTCGTGATTCTCTCACAATAGACAGCTTCCCATTTCGTTGCCAAAGTTAGCGAGGTGCTTTGGGAACTACGACCAATTCCATGCCTGTTTGGTCGAAACAGCCGAATGCATTGAACGAGGGCGTATCGCTTGATCCGCTGAAGAGCTTTGGACCTTCGGGGCTGCTGCGCTTTCGGCCGGTTGATGCGAACGGAGAGAGGGAGACTGGCAGCCGCTGGTGACGTTGGTCTGGCTGCCAACGCTTAAAGGTTGCGCTGCCCCGACGCTTCGGACCAGCAATGCACCTTGCATTGGACGGGTTTGTATCTGCTCGACTCCGTCTCAACGGACACCCAGTTTCAGCAGAGCACCCCGGTGCCCGATGGATTCGCTGGGTCGACATTGAGCGTGCCGCATCCCACTGGAACCGAGTTGTACGTCAGGCTGCGCGATGATCGAACTGCTGTAAACAAGTTGATTCTGCCAGTTGTGCCGGAGGAGTAATAAGAGAAGCGCTCTGGTAGAGATGATCTCCAGGGTGGTTTCAGAATTCGCGCAGACTATGCGTGCATGGTCCTTCTGATGACGAGTGTGGCGCCGGCTTAACGAAGGGACGCGGCCAAAGCGCCGTGCGGTTAGCCACAAACGTCGGCTTCGTGGAACTGTGGTGCTGCTTGAATGCCGCTCGGGGCCAGATCTCCGCGAACCCTGTTTCCGGTCAGCGTTCAGTCACTGCCGCGGGTCATGGTTTGGGTTTCGGCTCCACGAGGCGCAGGAAATGGACGGGTCTTCCAGTTCCTTCCCCTTCCGCTCAGCGGTTGTACTACTTCCATGCCGAGAGTAGCTACCAAATACTCAGAGTCTTGGGACGATAAACGATCAACATCCACGGCATCGCCGCAAGCGTTGAAGCGTGGCGCAAGGTGTCTCATATTCAGGTTTCCATATGGCCCGGCTGAAGGCGGCGCTGCCCGCGTGAAATTTGCTAGATTCCACTCACACCCGTAGCTTCATCTTGCGCATTAGTCTGTCGAAGCGAGGGTCGGACCGGAGTGGATCGAAGTGGGCGTAGCTCAAGATGGGCATGATCTGCTGGTCGCGTTCGTCCACTGCTCGATCGAACCACTCGAAGGCGGCATCGATTTCGCCCAATCCGAAGTGACAGTGTGCAAATCCGGTGGGCAGATTGTAGCGCTCGGACTTGCGAAGCCTATCCAGCACAGCGCGGGCCTCGTCTTTTCTGCCGACTGCGCCCAATGCTAGCCCCAACCACCCCAGGTAGTAGTCTGTGCCTGGAGACAACTCCACACACTTCAAGTGCCCGGCCACGGCGCGTTCGGCCAACGCAGGCCCCATTGACGGGTCAACGGTGATGCGCACGCCACTCACAAATTGCTCGAAATACTTCTGGCGGCAGGCGATGCCGTCGATGAAGTGCGGCCATGGAGAATTCGGCTCGAGTTCCAGCAATCTGCGAGCTTCTTCGATTGCACGATCGTATTCTCGCGCCAGCAGCAGCATGCAGCCAAGCCAAATCCGGGTAGTTGCCGCCAGAGGATCGGATTCAAGGGCAAGTTCAATCTCGGTTACCGCTTCCTTCATGTGGTTCTGCGGCATGAGATACACGACGGAATTGCGCAATCTCACGAAAGGCGAGTCTGGATTCAGCTCCAGCGCCCTCGCCATCTCCCGCTGAGTTTCCGGCCAGTTGAAATCCCCTTGCTTGTGATATTCCGCCAGAACCGCGTGAGCTTCGGCCAGGGACGAGTCAAATTCTGCTGCCTTGAACGCGTAGGGGGCGCCGATGTCATACGCATCCTTCGGCCGCATTAAGCCGACATATCCTAACCATGAATAAAGGCTGGCCATCTCCATGTGGGCCAGCGCAAACTCCGGGTCTCGGCGAAGGGCCTCCTCAAAGTGCTGCTTGGCTGCTGTCATCGACTCCGGAGTCAGCTTCTCCAGCAAGTACCGCCCTTGGATGTACTCGTTGTACGCAGACAGGTTTGCGGTCGGCTTTCTCCTTGCTTCTGCCCACGGAGGCTGTGTCTGTGTCCCAATCGTCGCGCCCAGTGTTGGCACGTGGGCCGCGACATCTTCTGCAATCGACGTGTGCATCTGGAAGATGTCGGGCAGGTTCGCGTGATACCGGTCGGCAAACAGGTGTTCGCTATCGCGGGTTTGAACCAGCTGCACATTCACGGCGACGTCATCGCCGACTCGCCGCAGCGCGCCCTCCACAATGTAATCGACGTTCAATTCACGCCCGATGCGGGCCACGTCTTTCCTGCTGGCCTTGTAGCGCATGGAGGTGGTACGAGCGATGACCGCGAGTTGTGCTGGGGCCGCGGCTGCGAGCCTGGTAATGACCTCGTCGGTCATGGCGTCGCTGAAGTATTCCTGCGCCGGGTCTCCGCTGAGATTGACGAACGGCAGTACCAGCAGGCGACTGCGGCGAAGCCTCGGCTCAGTCGGTGGGCCAACTCCACGGTGCACGTCGGCAATGAATCGATAGCCGCGCTTAGGTACAGTCTCGATGAATCGCGGATGCTCGGCCGAGTCGCACAGCACCTCGCGCAAGTGCGCCACGACCGTGTTCAGGTTATTGTCAAAATCAACGAAGACGCTCCCGCGCCAGAGCAACTCGTACAGTTGTTCGCGGCTCACGATTTCGCCGGGGCGCTCCAGAAGCGCAGCCAGGACTTTGAACGATTGTTCCCGCAGACCTAACCGGATGCCACGTTTGCGCAATTCTTGGGATTCAAAGTTGGCTTCGTAGCAGTCGAATGCGACGACGTGAGACGCTGCCTTCTGCACACGGTTAGCCGCATCGTGCATTCCAGTGGTCCTTCTTGGCCTAGAGTTTGCCGATAAGGAGACCTGCCACCAGCAAAAGTATACGCCCGCAAGAAACGTAAGTTTCCTCAAATCATGGAATTACTCGTCAAGGTAATTTCAATTTGGAACTAAGGAGCATCGTGTTTACTCCTTAGCCTCTCAGGGCCAGTATCGGCGCAGACGCGGTGTGGACAGCATCGCCCAGAAATGAATGACCAAATCACGAGGTGCGATATGAAATTCCGCGCGCTAATCGTCATCACTTCCTTGCTTCTAGCGTTCCCGGCGTTCGGAAGCGGCAAGGGTGTTGCCCATATACCGCTGCCTGCTGATTTGAGCGGCACAGTGGATGGCACACCGTACCGTATTCTGGCGCCTGACAACTGGAATGGTACTTTGCTCGTATTTGCCCATGGGTTCTTGTTTGCTCCTGGCGTTGCGCTGGTGCCCGACACTACACCTCCAGCGACTCCGAGCCTTCAGGAGCAGCTGCTTGCACAAGGCTATGCCCTGGCGGCGGTCAGCTTTCCAAGTGTCGAGCAGTTGGCAATACTGCAAACCCATGACCTCACAACCCTATTCAACGAACTGGTCGGACTTCCCAGCCGCACGATTATCTGGGGTGCTTCATTCGGCAGCGGAGTCACCTTGAAGCTGATCGAGAAGCACCCTGGCATCTATGACGGTGCTGTGGCCAACTGCGCACCAACGGCTGGGTCGCCCGAGAACATGGACTCGTCGCTTTCCTTCGGCTTGGCTTACGGTGCGGCGTTTACCTGGCACGACGACCTGTGGGGGCCGGTTGGAGACCTCCGGGACGACTTGAATTTCATGACAGATGTGTTCCCGATCATACTATCCGAGGCCTTTCCGGTGGCCGCACATTATGGACAATGGGAGTTCATCCGGCTTGTCATGCATCTGTCACCACAGCAGTTCTGGGGCAGTGATGCCCAGCTTGGCCAGCCATTCTTCCTGCTTCAGATGTGGAAGACTACCGATCGAAGGGTAGCGTCTGAAGTTGCTTACGGTGGGCCGGTGGCAGGGAACATCGGTATGGCGTACTCGCTTTCGGATCAGGAGAAGCAGTATCTGGCTGGTCTCGGCGTGAACGCCGACAATCTACTGGCGTACATGAATGCCCGAACGAATATCGCCCCGAACCGCGCAGCTCGCAATCACTTTGACCAGTGGGCCTCGTTTACGGGACGTTTGAGTCGGCCCGTCCTGGCCACGCACTCCAAAGGGGACGGACTGGCTTTCGTGTCCAACGACAGCTATTACGCCGCGCTGGTGCAAGGCACCAGCTCGACCGACTTGCTTATGCCGGCGTATATCAACAAGACGAGCCACTGCTCGTTCAGCGCAGAGCAGTATATGGCAGGTGTAACGGCTATCAACAACTGGCTGGATACAGGTCAAAAGCCCGACGCAACGCTGTTGCCACCCAGTCTCGACTTCGACCTCAGCTTTGTGCCGCCGCCGTGGCTGTGGTGAGGCCGGTGAGAACTACGTCTTTGCAAACCCCGTGTGAGGCTGGCGCCCGGCTGGCCTCATACTTCTTGGCGCAGAAAACGAACAGTCTTGGGCATCTAGGCTGAGACAATTCCCCACAAGTCGGCTTCGAGGAAGCGTGAAGTTCCGTTCAGGCTTGCCCATATCCGCGGAGTGAGGGGGTTGACCGCCCACCACAGGAAGTCGCCTTAAGTGATTCCTTGTGCGGGGGAAGCCCCTTTGAGGAAGACTCTGGAGACAACCGCTTGGCTGGGAACCATTGCGTCGGGACCGACATCCGCGACGATTCGTCCAGAGGAGAGAACCAGGATTCTGCTGAACCCCGACAGGGTCGAAGCCCGGTGGGACACAACGATTAGCGTGGAAACAGAAAGATACTGCGAGACATTGCGAAGAACAAGGGCTTCCGAGTCCGGATCGAGGCAGGAAGTGGCCTCATCCAGAATCAGGATATGCGGTCTTTGCAGGAGCGCCCGTGCAATCGCCAGGCGCTGGCGCTGACCTCCCGACAATTGGCAGGCGTCAGGTCCAAGGCGTTGATGGAGACCGTCTGGAAACCCCTCCACCACATCCGCGAGGTCAACCAGTTGGATTGCTTCGCGCAGCTCGCGATCGGACGCTGCGGGCCTGACAAACCGGAGATTGGATGCGAGCGATCCCTCGAACAAGACCGGATCTCGCGGTAAGTAGCAGAGGCCGCGGCGTAGATCTTTCAGCCCAATGTTCCTGATATCCACCCCACCGATCTGGATAGCTCCTGATTTGACGTCAT
This sequence comes from Terriglobia bacterium, assembly GCA_020073105.1. Classification (GTDB taxonomy): domain Bacteria; phylum Acidobacteriota; class Terriglobia; order Terriglobales; family Acidobacteriaceae; genus JAIQFW01. The sequence goes on along the minus strand of JAIQFW010000063.1, from coordinate 7,964 downwards.
AGAGCCGCGTAACGAGTCTGCCCAGCGTGCTCTTGCCGGCGCCGTTCTCACCAACGATGGCGACCCTTTCCCCAGCGGCAATCCGAAGAGAAGGAACGTTAAGCATGCTTTTCCGCCGTTCATATCCGAATTCAACGGCCATGAATTCCAAGCCCCAATCGCCCACAGGGAACGAACCGGATACAAGCGAATCGGTAACGCTCGGGCGCAGGGCACACACTGCCTGCAATTGCCGAATGCTGGCAAATGTTCTCTGTGCTCGGGCATAGAGCTCTGCTGCGCCACTCAACGGATCAAAGAGTTGGGTGACGAAGCTGTAGAAGGCAACGAGACTGCCCAGACTCAGAGTTCCGGCAATGACACTCCAGCCGCCGTAACCGATCACCACAGACATCGCGAGCACAACCGCCATGGAAGTCCAGACGGTGAACCAACTCGCGGTCCTGAAGAGCGCGAGATAAGAGCGGGTTGTCTGGGCTAGAAGTCGAAACGCCCTCCTCTCCTGGCGCCCTTCCTGGCCAAGCAGTTGGATAGAAAGAACCGAGGAAATATGTTCCTCCAGAAATCCGTTCCATTCCACCAGGTTCGTTTGAACCGTATCCGAATCGGTCGAAAGCTTGGCGCGAAAGTGCTGCCGCGCAATCAGGAAAAGGGGAATAAGAGGGAAGATGGCGAGAGTGAGTACCGGACTCAACACCAGCATCGTCACTGCGGTGAAGCTGGTTGTCAGGCACATGCGCAGAATCGCGGGAAGGAGATCGGAGCCGAAATAGGCCACTTCCTCGATCGGCTCCTTGAGCGGATACATGACTGCCCCAGGCGGGGTGCTCTCGTAGTAGTCGGCTGAAAGCGTGTCCAGATGGCGCAATATCTCCATGCGCAGGCGGAGCGCCATCTTCTGGACAGCAGTTAGTGTCAGGTAGTTTCCGAGGCTCGTCAGGGCCGTTCTTCCCTGATAGCTAAAAAAGATCAGGACCGCAGCCAGAAAGAGTTGTCCGATTTCTCGTTGAGGCAAGACCTTATCAATGAGCCATTTGAGAACTAGCGGGGTGAGGAGAGCCAGGAGGCTCCCCACGGTCATGCAGAGGAAACTGGCCACATGCCAGGGCACGAGGGGACGAATCTGCTTTGTCAGCCAACGCAGTTCTCCCGGCGTCCTGAGGCGCAGAACTGCTTCGCATCTTTTGGACCAAAATCGGAGAGACACGTCGGAGCTGAAGCATAGGCATTGCTATTCGCAATCGTCCAGAGAAAGCGTGCGCCGTTCGCGTTTCGCTCAATTTCGTCGGACGTTGTTGGAAATGCAGGGCTTTGAGTGACCAGCCAGCGCAGCTTGGCCGTTCGCAAATTCGACCGTGAACTGCTCGGCACGATGGTTGTGGGAAGGCGTTCATTCCCCTGCGCAGAAATACTGCAGGAAGGGGATCCCGCGTCGTGAAATGTGCTACCCACGTCTTTTTAGCGGGGCAAAGGCTATCTTTATGTGTATTAGTTAGATACAAGCATAGTGCGGCAACGACGATTGTCATCTTAGTTCTATGATAGAACTATATTGACATGACCACCGAAAACGCCCATACTCTGGTCCATGCGCTCCCGCATGGACGAATTGCTTCCCCTGGCTGAGCAGAACGATGGCTTGGTGACAGCAGCCCAGGCTCGCGCTCTGGGCATCGCCGACTCGGTCCTGGCCCGGCTTACACAGCGAGGAAAGCTTGAACGGGTCGCGCGCGGCGTCTACCGCATTCCGTACTTTCCTGCTGACCCGCTTTCGCAATACCGCGAGGCAGTCTTGTGGGCACGCGCGAGCCATGGTCCCGAGGAGGTCGCCCTTTCGCATGAAACCGCGTTGGCGGTGTACGGTATCTCCGATGTGAATCCGGCACGCGTTCATCTAACCGTCCCGAAGCACGCGAGGCTCCGGCGCCAAAAGCCTAAGTGGATCGCGATTCATCGCGATGATCTGCCGCCGAGCGATGTAACCACGCACGAAGGCTTGCCGGTCACGACCGTGGCGAAAAGCGTGATGGATGTATTGGCAACGACGGGGCGGTTGGGGCTTGCCCGCCAAGCCATCAAGGATGCGCGCAAGGAAGGTTACATCACCTCGGCGGAAGTGCAGCGGCTAACACGGCAGCTTAGCCAGCACGCGCGTAGCACCCAGAAGGCGCAGGCGGCGGTGTGAGTGCGCAGCCGGAACAGCGTCTGGAAAAGATTCTTGCCCGTGTCGCACGCGAGCAGGGTCTCGACCAGGAACGCCTGCGGCGATGGGTCTCATTTCTTGCCCTTTGCGGCGTGCTCGAACATGCGGTCGAACGCGGCGTAATCGACACCTATTACCTCAAAGGGGGCGTGGCGATGGAGTTGCGTTTTGCCCGTGCTGCCCGTACCACCAGAGATTTTGACCTCGGGCTTGTCGGCAATCGGGCGGAACGCATGCGCAAACTCGAAGAAGTCTTGAAGCTGGGGTTCGATGCCTTTACCTTCCGCCTGAAACCAGAGATCCACCAGATGGAAGCGGCGGACACGGCGCGCGTGGAAGTTGCGGTGCAATACAAGACGCGGTCCTGGCAAACAGTGGAGATCGACCTTGGTCCGGGTGAAGCGCGCGAAGTGGACCTGGTAGCGCCGGCCGTCACAGGCATTGCCGAGATGGGTTTGCCTGTCACACCGCATGTGCGCTGCATCAGCATTCACGAACAAGTCGCGCAAAAGCTCCACGCCTGCACGGGCCCGCAGCGGGAGGATCGCGCGCGCGACGTACTGGACATCCTGTTGTTCGACATGCTGCGCCAACTCGATTATCGGCGGACGCGAGAGGCGGCGGAACGCCTTTTCGCGCAGCGCGCCACCCACGCCTTTCCTCCCAGTCCGACACTTCCTGCGGAGTGGCGGCGGGAACTGGAGACCTTGGCGCAGGAGCTTGGTTACCGGACGACGAAGGCCGAAGAAGTCGAAGCGGAGTTCGCGGCCGTAATTCAGCGGATTGGGACCACCCCTGCTGTCAAGTCCTAGTGGAGTTGGCCCGTGGCCTCAGAGCTTGCGACCAACTGACACAAGCTTCCCGATCACCTCAGCATCTCGAGTTCGGAATTGATCTCGCCGATGCACTCCGCCCGGGTACGTATGAACAACCAAGCTGTTGTTCTCGCGGCTGCAGCACCCGCACAAGTAGGTTCCATCGCGCTTGAGGAGGATATACAGCGGCTGCTGCCATATCGGTTTCGAGCCGCAGTCGTTTGGCTTTTTCTTTTGTCGATTCACAAGCGCTAACAGCGCGCCGGCCAGATAAGGGTGAGATCTTTGCGCGCCGCCGATCCAGAAGCAATCTTTCAATGACGGACTTCGGAGACCCGACAGCACTGGAAGCGATCCTCGTAGAAAAAACGGGATCTCGCCGAACTCGCCAACGAGTTTGCCAAGGAAGCCAGCTTGCCCCGTTCCATTCGCCTCCGCGACCGTTTCCGACCCGGCAGACAGCGGCCATCGTGTCAGCACTTGTGGAATTGGTTCTTGACCAGCGTCCTGCGGGCTCAAACCCAAAGCCTGAAGGATGGTCTGGAGATCGAGCGAATACACTACGCAGAACGTGATGACCTTGTGGATGTGGCGCGGCGGAATATCGCCCCTCTCATAGTCGGACAGCGACCCGGGAGCCGTGAAATAGCAGAGGTCTTCCAGCAAATTCGCGATCTCGCGACTGATTGCTGATGCCTCTCGAAATGAAAGTCCCATTCGCAGGCGGGCTTGGCGAAGTAGTGGACCAAGCTGGGATGGGAATTCCGACAATACCTCGGGCCTCCAGCGCTTCGCGAATTCCCTCGGAACCGCAGGTTGTTCCGGCCTGAGCAGATTGCGGATCTCAAGATCTGCGGTTCCAATGATCCGTGCCTCCTGGGGAACATTGAACTCGACCTGTGCATACGGCATCTGAGTAGCGACGATCGCTATCCGCTGGGCGCCGACAATCCGGATGCGGCAGCAACAGAGCCCCTTTGCGTGCTCAAGCAGGATCAAGCCTTTGGAGGGTTCGCCTCTCGGCCGTTGCAGCAGATCATCCATTGATATCGGGCGTACGCGCACGATGCTGCCGGGAAGCAGCTCTGGAAAACTCCATGCGTCCTGGTATCCGATCTTCGCGTACAGGAATCCTTTGTCACGAATCGTGGCCAGTGAGGCGAGCGTGCGGGGTGTCGTCCATTCCAGGACCTGCGACAGCGGAACCACGTCCTCGGAGGGTGCTCTGGCGGCTAGATTCCGAAGCCAAGCTACGAGGGTGCGCGGATCCTCCACCGATGAATCCAGGAGAGTCGTGCGCTTTGACGAGAGCTGGATCTGCAGGCGAGGAATTGCCTCGACATCGAACCCGAAGACTCGCAGCCAGTCCACGAGCCTGTAGCCGGAAATCCGGCTAAAGGCGAACAGCTGAAACAGACTCGGGCTGAAGCTCCCGTGGCGGAGATCGTAATAGAGATTGTGGGGCAGATACTGAGGCGACGACCGGCCGAAAAGCTCTGCCGAGCTTTCAGAGACCTGGTAAAGGGTGAGATTCTTGCTCGCCAGAATCGATTTGACGCGCTCCGCGAGTTCACCATTCGACCTACTTCTTGGCTGGGAAGGCACTGCCAGACCTCTCGTTGCGTCTTTCTTCGCGAGAAGTGCCCCCTCGGCTGGCGATTCGAAGCCCGAGTACTATCGAAGCAAGTAGAACTCGAACGACATTTGTTTGCCGGCTCTGAAACTGCTCGCAGAGATTCCCCGGTTTACATAATTGTCGTGGGTACTGTCACAAATATCTGTAACTTGTCCGGTATTTCGGGCAAACATTCAATTTCCGCGCAGAAGTGGCGGCTTTCTTGGATCGGAAATAACTGGTTACCCCTGCGGTCGTGGTCGGACTTTCGACCACTTCGGTGTAAATGGGCCGACGGATGGCTCGCCGACCTATCCGAGATATTCTGCGAAGCTTGTCGGATTCGCGAACAAAATGGAATCCCTGTGGACAAAGAGTCTGATTTGCGCCTACCATACCGCAACGCCAACCTGAGCCGTTCCCGATGTTGGCCCAGTCGTCAAGTACCGAAGCTGGCAAACGTCTCCGCGCCAAGCGCGAGCAGCGGCACCTGTCCATTCGCGATGTCGAGCGATTCAGCCGACGAATTGTAGAGGAAAAGAAGAACCCGGCTTACCTTGTGCCTCACAATTGGGTAAGCGACCTCGAAAACGGGAGGTCCAAACCGCGGCTCGCGAAGTTCCACAGCCTCAGCCTCATCTACGGATGCGATATCACCGAAATCCTGTCTCTCTTCGGGTTGAACATCAGCGATCTGGACAATGAGCAAGGGTTAATAGTGTTGCCGCACACACACCTCAGCGGAAGAGCTATTTCGCTTGTCCAGCCGATTGTGTCGCCTTCGATGAAATTGTCAGACAAGGTTCTGCTGGAACGGACAAATCTGGTCCATCGGATGTTCCATGGCTTGGGTGAAATGCCTCTCTTTCTGGCGCAGCACGCTGGAACACGGGACGTACTTTATGGATACGTCGGAACCGAAGACTACACCCTCGATCCTTGGATCCGGCCCGGCGCATTTGTCCAGATCGATCCGCATCAAAACAAGGTGATCAAGGGCGTGTGGCCGAGCGAACATGACCGCCCTGTCTATTTCGTCGAACTTAGGGACGATCGCTATGCCTGCAGTTGGTGCGACCACGAAGGAAGTCGCCTGCTACTTGTTCCGTCCCCCAAATCACCGGTTCCGATTCGCTATTTTCGTTATCCCCAGGACGCTGAGATCGTAGGCCGGGTCACGGGAATTGCGATGCTAATCGCCCAGTTCCAGCCGGACTCCATCGCGGAGGCCTCCAAGATATGAGTCCACTCGATGCTCCTTCCGGTGAGAAGGAGGAGAGTTCGAACCGCCCAGTCAAACCGCAATCAGTCGAACTGCAGCGATGTCGTGTGTATTGGTGATGGCCCGGCGCTTTACCAAACCTTGCTCGCTTGACGCAGGCCGCGCCCGAGTCTAAATAGAATTCAAAATCGCGCGCCGTTTAAGAAGCGCACATCGTAGCAGAGTTCCCAGATCGCCATCTGCCGTGCGCCTGCCGCCGAGCACAAACGTCTCAGCGAGAATGAGGTCCCAATGTCAACCCAGCCCAACCCACATCGCCCAAACCCCGTCACACACTCACCAGAGCCCTACGTCGATGTAAAGCGTGCAGCCGCTTATCTGTCGGTCGCGATCAAGACTCTGAACGAGTGGGCGCGCCTTGGCAAGGTACCCGCCTACCCCTGGGGCGACGGCTCCAGAAAGACCTGGCGCTTCAAACTCAGTGAGTTGGACGTTTGGATGCAAGGAAGAATACACTCGGTTCGTCGTCCGCCTCTTTCGGAAGGGAGCGTGAGGAGTGAGAAAGAGGCACACTAGTAGTGGATTTCCCACTGTCGTAAAACGCAAAAACGGAAAAAAAGTAGTCATCTGGCGTTGGTACGAGACCGGGCCGGATGGCAGACCGCGCGAGCGATGGAGGACTCTTGGACTGGCCAGTCGGTTCAAGTCCGATATCGCGGCAAGGCGGGAAGCCGAACGTCTTGGTTTAGGTCGCCAAATTGAGGACGGGCCTCGCAGCTTCAAGGAACTCGTCGACCACTGGCTTGAGGTCGAGTGTCCCGAGACGGACGAAGACCCAAGCGAGCGGCGCGCCTTCTCCACTCGCGACAACTATCGGGGATATCTACGAAAGTGGATTACTCCGCGATGGGGAGACGAGGCGTTGGAGCAAGTGAAAGCCGTTGCCGTCGAGAGCTGGCTAGCAAATCTGAAGAAAGAAAACGGCGCGGCGCTCGCCAACGGTTCCAAGAAGAAGATCCGAGACTTGATGCATCTTTTGTTCGAGCACGCGATTCGCTATGAGTGGACTGACCGTAACCCAATTACGTCGGTTCGCCAGAGCGGCATTCGTCAGGCAACACCCATCCGCTTGAACGTTGACCAGCTTTCCAAGCTCATCTACGAAGCCCTCAAACCACGAGAGCGACTGATGGTGCTGCTCGATTTCGGAACTGGCCTGCGGAGGGGCGAGCTGAGCGGACTTCGCTGGGAAGACATCTCCTTTGAAGAAAAGGTCCTGACTCCGAGGCGCTCGATCGTAAAACAGCGCATCGGCAAGGTTAAGACCGAAGCCTCGAAGAAGAGCATCCCTCTCGATGATGTGTTGATCGAGGACCTTCTTGCGTGGCGTCAGCAAACCCCGTATGCCGCCGATTCAGACTACGTCTTTGCCAGTTCCAGGATGAGGGGTACGCAACCCTACTGGATGAGCCGGATCATGCAGCATTACATTAAGCCAGCGGCTGCTGAGAAGGGCATTCAGATCAAGGGCTGGCACACATTGCGTCACTCCTACACGACCCTGCTCCGGCAGAACAACAATAATCCGAAGGTGGTGCAGGGATTGTTGCGGCATGCCTCGATTGCGATCACGATGAATATTTATGACGAGGCCATGTCGGAAGAGAAGCGCAATGCCCACCGGGGCGTGATTCAGCAGCTAAACCGTAGCGTAACCCGTAGTGCGCCAAAATCGGCGATTCCGCAAGTTGTTGAAAGATTTGGCGTCCCCGACGGGATTTGAACCCGTGTTACCGCCGTGAAAGGGGCGCTACAACTCGTAACTAATTGAAACTAGACGGCACCGACAGCCCATTTTGGAGCCGTAAGTAGCGATTTGGAACGTTATTGGACCCTGATTGGACCCAAGTTTTTTGCACGACAACTTGGGCAGAAATTCGGAAAATAATTCCAAGATTGGAAGAATTTTGATTTTATGTTCTCGCCGCTGCACAGCGAGCACAGTGTGTGCCGAAGATGACCCAGAATCCAGCTTTTCCCGCCAAACAAGAAATTGGGGTCCAATTGGACCCTAGTTTGTCGCCCACAGTAGCGCCTCAATTCACGTCA
>JAIQFW010000062.1 GCA_020073105.1 Terriglobia bacterium | reverse complement strand
GACACCTTCGCCGAAGCCGATCGCGTGATGAAACCCCTGCTCGGCAAGCCGCTCACAGACTTTATCTTTGTTGATGGAGACGATGCGACTGCCGTGGCCCAGGCAGAAGAAGATCTGCGCCAGACCGAGATTACCCAGCCCGCGGTGCTAGCGACGGATGAGGCACTGACCCGGTTACTGGCCGAGTACGGCATTCAGCCCGACATGACAATGGGCCACAGCCTGGGCGAGTACGGAGCGCTGGTTGCTTCGGGCGCTCTTCCCTTCCACGATGCGCTGGAAGCGGTGAGTGCCCGCGGCCGGGGTATGGCGAGTGTAGCAATGGATGACAACGGCAAGATGGCTGCCGTATTCGCCCCGTTGACCGAAATCGAGCAGACCATCAAGAAGGTCACCGGCAACGTGGTGATTGCCAACATCAACAGCAATACCCAGGGAGTCATCGGCGGCGCCAGCACAGCGGTCGAGCAGGCCGTTGAACTTTTCCTGAAGGCCGGTTACGACGCCGTGTTCCTGCCCGTCAGTCACGCGTTTCACACTTCGATCGTTGCCGGCGCCGGTGTCCCGCTGCGTAAGGAACTGGAGCGCTTGCATCTGCAATCTCCGCGGGTACCGATAGTCGCGAATGTCGACGGCGAGTTCTATCCCATGGGGCCTGACGTCGTGCCCAAGATGCTGGATATTCTTACGCGGCAGGTGGCCTCCCCTGTCCAATTCGTGAAAGGTCTGCGCACCTTGCACGCGGCCGGTGCCCGCGTCTTTGTTGAAGTTGGACCCAAGAAGGCCTTACAGGGATTTGCCGAGGATGTACTCAGTGAATACGGTGACGTGGTTTCGATCTTCACCAATCATCCCAAGTTCGGTGATATTCCCGCTTTCAACCAGGCACTCTGCGCGCTGTATGCAGCAGGGTTGGGCCGGGGACGGGTCGCCGAATCCATGTCGAAACCGGAAACCTGTACGACTCCGGTGCCGGCGGAGACAACCAAACCGCTTACCTTCACGACTCCCGCAGCCGCCGCAAATGCGGCCACGCCGGAGACCCCAGCCGTAAACGGCGATCGCTACCAACAACTCGGCCGCATGTTCGCGGATGTCCTCGAACGCGGCTGGCAGATTTACCACGGCAAGAATGGCGGGTCGAACAACGGATCGGTGGTGATTACGGGAGCAGCATTAGGTCTGCCGGGCACCGAACACATTTTCGATGACAGCAATATCGCCCGCATCCTGCGGGGCGATCAGTTCATCGATGCGATCCCCACGCGTTTTCGCCAGGCCATGCTCGACAAGCACATTACGCGCCTGGTGAAAAGCGACAACGGTGGACCTACGTTCGAGACGATCAATAACATTGCCGATGTCATCAAGCTGGCGGGCCGCGGTGGCGCGTTCGATCTCGAAACCGAATTCGGCGTACCTGCCGATCGTACTGCCGCCCTGGACCGAGTCACGCGCCTGGCAATTGGTGCGGGCATCGACGCATTGCGCGACGCCGGCATCCCGCTGGTCATGCGCTATAAGACCACGAGTAAAGGGACGCAGTTGCCGGATCGATGGGGACTGCCGGAAGCTTTGCGCGATGATACCGGCGTGATCTTTGGTTCGGCTTTCCCCGGCTACGACTCCTTCGCTGACGAAATGGCGCGCTACTACGCGGACCACGCTCGCCGCGAGCAGCTGGGTGCGCTCGAAAACCTGCGCGCCCGGGTAGTGCAGGCGAATGGTCATTCCACCCTGCTTCAGGAAGTAGACCGGCGCATCAACGAGTTGCGGGTCACCATCGAAAAGGAGCCGTATGTATTCGAGCGACGCTTCTTGCTCAAAACCTTGTCGATGGGACATTCGCAATTCGCCGAATTCATTGGCGCCCGCGGGCCCAACACTCAAATCAACTCTGCGTGCGCCACCACGACACAAGCCATCGCGCTGGCCGAGGACTGGATTCATGCCGGGCGCTGCAGCCGGGTGATCGTGATCTCCGCCGACGACGTCACCTCCGACCATCTGATCGACTGGATGGGGGCCGGCTTCCTGGCCAGCGGCGCGGCAGCCACTGACGAAGTGGTGGAGGAAGCCGCGATTCCGTTCGATCGCCGCCGCCACGGCCTGATCATCGGCATGGGAGCCGCCGCAGTTGTGATTGAGAGCGCGGACGCTGCGCGGGAACGCGGAATTCAGCCGATATGTGAAGTATTGAGCTCGGTGACGGCCAACAGTGCTTTCCACGGTACGCGTCTTGATGTCCAGCACATCGGCCAGGTAATGGAGGGCCTGGTGGCCAAAGCCGAGGTCCGCAACGGCATTTCGCGTCATCAGATCGCGCCGCAGACCGTCTTCGTTTCGCACGAAACCTACACGCCTGCACGTGGCGGCAGCGCTTCCGCTGAAATCCATGCCCTGCGACATGTCTTCGGTGACGTCGCCGACCGCATCGTGATCGCCAACACCAAGGGCTTCACTGGTCACGCCATGGCTACGGGGATCGAAGATGTAGTTGCAGTGAAGGCGCTCGAAACCGGCTGCGTACCCCCAGTGGCGAACTTCAAGGAAATTGATCCTGAATTGGGGCAGCTAAACCTGTCCAAAGGCGGATCCTATCCCGTCGAGTACGCCATCCACCTGGGAGCAGGTTTCGGTTCGCAAATCAGCATGATGCTGCTGCGCTGGACGAAGACCAAAGATGGAGTCCATCGCGCCCCCAATGCTTTGGGCTATGCCTATCGTATTGCCGATACCAATGCCTGGAGCGCATGGCTGGCGCAAATGGCAGGCCGCCCGGTCGCCGATCTGGAAGTTGTACACCGCACGCTGCGGGTGAAGGATCAAGTAGCGGCGGCGCGCATTGTGCAAGCTGCGCAGGTGTCTCGTCCGGTCGCAGTCCCACCTCAGGTGCCACAAGCACCTGCCCCGGCAGTTGACGTGAAACCGGTGCCGAAGCCGGTGGTGAGCAAAGTTGCCGAACCGAAGGTGGAAGTGCCGGTTGTCGCAGTTGCCCCTCCGGCGCCGCCAACGCCAGCGACGAAGGGCGATCCGGTGAAAGAGAGAGTACTGGCCCTGGTAGCCGAGAAAACCGGTTATCCAGTGGACATGCTCGACCTCGACCTGGACCTTGAAGCTGACTTGGGTGTCGACACCGTCAAACAGGCGGAGGTCTTTGCCACGATCCGCGAGGCATACGGCATTCCGCGTGACGAGAATCGTAAGCTGCGCGATTACCCCACTTTGGCACACGTGATCCGCTTCGTGTATGAGAAGCGTCCCGATCTGGCTGGGGCGGCTCCGGCACCAGCAGCAGCAAAGGAAGAAGTCAAAGTCGCAACGCCGGCAACTCCTGTGGTCGCTGAAAAACCGATACCCACCGTGTCGGCCACGCCGCAACTGGCAGCCGACTCCGTCAAGGAACGGATCCTCGCCTTGGTCGTAGAGAAGACAGGCTATCCGAAAGACATGCTTGACCTGGATCTCGACCTGGAAGCTGATCTCGGCGTTGACACGGTCAAGCAAGCCGAAATGTTCGCGGCCATTCGCGAAATCTACAACATCCCGCGCGACGAGAATCGCAAACTGCACGATTATCCCACCTTGGCGCACGTAATTCGTTTCGTGTTTGAGAAGCGACCCGACCTGGCTGGGGCGGCTCAGGCACCCGTGGCAGCACAGGAGGAGGTCAAACTCACCACGCCGACAATCCCAGTGACGGCCGAGACACCAGCTCCAGCGATAACTCTCGCGAAGCATGATGCCGACGAGTCCGTCAAGGAACGTGTCCTGGCGCTCGTCGTCGAAAAAACCGGTTATCCCAAAGACATGCTGGATCTGGATCTCGATCTGGAAGCCGATCTCGGAGTCGACACCGTCAAGCAAGCCGAAATGTTCGCGGCCATTCGCGAAATTTACAGCATTCCGCGCGACGAGAATCGCAAGCTGCGCGATTATCCCACGCTGGCGCACGTAATCCGGTTCGTGTATGAGAAGCGTCCCGACCTGGCTGGCTCGCCCCTAGCGCCACCTCCGTCCATTGTCAGTGAACCCCCGGCACCCACCCCGCTTCCGGTCGCGTCCCAAGTGGCAAGCGAAGATGCCATTAAGGAGAAGATCCTGGAGATCGTGGCCGAAAAGACGGGCTATCCCAAGGATATGTTGGACCTGGATTTGGACCTGGAAGCGGACCTTGGTGTCGACACCGTGAAACAGGCAGAGATGTTCGCAGCGGTACGAGCAACTTACAACATTCCCCGCGACGAGAACCTGAAGCTGCGCGACTTTCCAACGCTGGCTCACGTGATCAAGTTTGCGCATGACCGTCAGCCGAGCCTCGCAAAAGCGCCGGTTGCAAGCGCTCCGGCGGCGGTACAAGAAAAGCAGAAGCAACCCGTGGCCGCATCTGTGGTTACGATGGCAGTTGCACGTCCGCTTGCCAGCTTCGATGCAGCAAACCGCATTCCACGCCGCGTGCCGGTGCCGAACTTGCGACCGGCACTCGCGCTCTGCAAATCAACCGGGGTGACGCTATGCTTTGGCCGACGTGTGGTCTTGATGCCGGACAAGTCCGGCGTGGGAGACGTGCTGGCGCAGCAGCTTCAGAGTCTGGGAGTCGAAGTGCTGCGGATTGACGACGCGCTGGACGCAAACGCGCTGGACGACCGTCTCAAGAGCTGGCTGGCCGCGGGTCCGGTACACGGAGTTTATTGGCTGCCTGCGCTGAACAACGAGGGATCCCTCAGCAAGATGGATCTGGCCGCTTGGCATGAGGCGCTGAGAGTGCGAGTGAAATCGCTGTACACCATAATGCGCACTCTGTACGAGCAGGTTGCGCTGCCGGGCACGTTCCTTGTCTCGGCGACACGCCTCGGCGGGCAACACGGATACGACGAAGCCGGAGCGATCGCGCCGCTGGGCGGTGCGGTTGCGGGCTTCACCAAGACCTACAAGCGGGAGCGCATGGACGCCCTCGTGAAAGTGGTTGATTTCGAAGCGAAGCTCAAGCCAACCGAGCTCGCAGAAATCCTCATTGAGGAAACTCTACGCGACCCCGGCGCGATCGAGATCGGCTACAAGGAAGGGCTGCGTTGGACGGTGGGACTGCAAGAACAGCCTGCAACCGATGGCCAGCCCGGCCTGACATTGGACGAGAACACCGTCTTCCTGATCACCGGCGCAGCGGGCAGTATCGTCTCCGCCATCACTGCGGATTTGGCGGCCGCTTCGGGCGGCACGTTCTACCTGCTCGACCTGGTACCGGAGCCCGATCCGGCGAATCCGGACCTCAAGCGTTTCGCAACCGACGAAGAAGGCCTCAAGCGCGACCTGTTCGTACGCATACAAGCCCGTGGCGAACGAGCCACACCGGTCCTAGTTGAAAAAGAACTGGCGGCGCTGGAGCGGGCACAGGCTGCCCAGAACGCGATTGACGCCGTGCGCGCGGCGGGTGGCACAGCGCACTACTTCAGTGTCAACCTGGCGGATGCGGACGGTGTGGCCAAGGTCATCAAGCAGGTGCGCGATCGTAGCGGACGCATTGACGTTCTGCTGCACGCCGCCGGCATTGAGCGCAGCCACTTCCTGCCGGACAAGGACCCGCGTGAGTTCGATCTGGTCTTTGACGTCAAGAGTGATGGCTGGTTCAACCTCCTGCATGCCGTCGGTGACATGCCACTCGGGGCGACGGTGGCGTTCAGTTCGATCGCGGGCCGCTTCGGCAACGGAGGACAAGCGGATTACAGCGCCGCCAACGACCTCCTGTGCAAAATCACCTCGAACTCCCGCACCACTCGGCCGGCCACGCGCGGCATCGTCATCGATTGGACGGCGTGGGGTGGTATCGGCATGGCCACGCGCGGTTCCATCCCTAAGATGATGGAACTGGCCGGCATCGATATGCTGCCGCCTGATGCTGGAATTCCCCTGATTCGCCGCGAACTGACCGCCGGAGGAACGCGCGGCGAAATTGTCATCGGTCAGCGCCTGGGTGCCCTGCTCAACGAATGGGACGCCACCGGTGGCCTGGATATTTCTGCAGTCGAGGCCTCCGGCAAGAAGCACCTGTCAACGCCAGGACCGATGATCGGAAAAATCGCAGCCATGGACCTCCATCGCGGCCTCACTATCGAGACCACGCTCGATCCGAGGATTCAACCGTTCCTGCACGACCATCAAATCGATGGCACGGCCGTACTGCCCGGTGTCATGGGCATCGAAGCCTTTGCAGAAGCTGCCGTATGCGTGCTGCCCGGCTGGCACGTGACGGCCATCGAGGACGTTAACTTCCTCGCGCCGTTCAAGTTCTACCGGAACGAACCGCGCACGGTAACCATCGGGGCAACATTTTGTCCGGAGGGCGGCGCCCTGGTCGCAAATTGCCGATTGACTGGCTGCCGGTCGCTCCCCAACCAGTCCGAGCCGCAAGTCACCACGCACTTCACGGCCCGGGTGCGGCTCACAAAGCAGGTACCCGAATTAGGCGGAGTTCCAGCGCGAAGCGTTCCGATTGGACAAATCATCGAAGCGGCGGATATTTATCACGCCTATTTTCACGGCCCGGCATACCAAGTGGTGAAGCGGGCCTGGTTTGATGGACACCAGATTGTTGGCTTGTTGTCCGCTGCCCTTCCCAACAACCACCAGCCGTCAGAATTGCCGCTGCTTGCGGCGCCGCGGCTGATCGAGCTTTGCTTCCAAACCGCCGGACTGTGGGAGATGGGCGTGCAAGGGCGGATGGGGTTGCCACTGCACATCGATCAAGTCTGCATCGCGCGCGCACCGGAACTGGCCCAAGGCCCGTTGTATGCGGTGGCGACTCCCAATGCGGATCATGGAAGCTTTGATGTTGAAGTTGTGGATACGACAGGAAACCGGTATGTGCAGATAGACGGCTACCGGACGGTAGCGTTCCCTAATGGCGTTGCTGCCGAGCCCTTGAAAGCGCTGCAAGCGGCCATGTCGTTGCAAACCGCCGTAGCGTGACGCTCTGTCGATCGGGGACTTTTATGAACCAGCAATTTCAACGCGTTGCCATTGTCAATCGCGGCGAAGCCGCCATGCGTTTCATCCACGCGGTGCGCGAATTCAATCTAGAGAACGGTACATCGCTGCGCACGATCGCGCTCTTCACCGAACCAGACCGCCAAGCCACGTTCGTCCGCGAGGCGGACGAGGCGGTGTCTCTTGGGGCGCCGCACTATATCGACCCAGACACCCATCAGCCCAAGAGCAGCTACGTCGACTACGTCCGGCTCGAACGGGCGTTGGCGACGGCGCAGGCGGATGCAGTCTGGGTGGGATGGGGCTTCGTAGCCGAACACGCCGAATTCGCCGACCTCTGCCATGACCTCGGAATCGTGTTCATCGGGCCGGAAGGCGACGTGATGCGGCGACTGGGCGATAAGATCTCCTCCAAGCGCCTGGCCGAGCAAGCCAGCATACCGGTGGCACCCTGGAGCGGTGGACCGGTGGAAACGGTTACCGACGCTTTGCGCCATGCCGAGCGCTTGGGCTATCCGCTGCTGATCAAGGCTACAGCGGGAGGTGGCGGTCACGGGATTCGGCGCGTGCATTCGGCAAGCCAACTCACGGAAGCCTTTGAGAGCGCCCGCTGCGAGGCGTTCAAGGCCTTCGGGAATCCAACCGTTTTCATGGAACAACTGCTGCAGGGTGTCCGCCACGTCGAAGTCCAGATCATCGCCGACAATTACGGGACTACGTGGGCGGCGGGTGTGCGCGACTGCACCATCCAGCGCCGCCAGCAGAAAATTCTTGAGGAAGCGCCCTCCCCGGTGCTGTCGCCCAAACAAGATCAGCAGCTTCGCGACATCGCCGTGCGCTTGAGCCAGGCGGCCGCCTATCACAACGCGGGCACCGTCGAATTCCTTTATCAGCCGCAGAACCAGCACTTCTCGTTCATGGAGATGAATACCCGGTTGCAGGTCGAACATCCCGTAACCGAGTGCACCACCGGGCTCGACCTGGTCAAACTGCAGATTCACGTCGCACGGGGCGGACATCTGGAGGGAGAGCCACCGCCTACCCGGGGCCATGCCATCGAGGTCCGGCTAAATGCCGAGGACCCGGATAACAGTTTCGCTCCCGCCCCGGGCACGATTGAGCGATTCCGGATTCTGACCGGCCCGGGTGTGCGGGTCGACACTGGGGTCATGGAAGGTGACTGCGTACCGGCAGAGTTCGATTCCATGATCGCCAAGATCATCGGCTACGGTCAGAACCGGAAAGAAGCGCTCTCCAGGCTGCAGCGGGCACTCCGCGAGAGTGCTGTTGTGATCAAAGGCGGGGCCAGTAACAAAGCATTCCTGTTGGAACTGCTGAGCCGCGCTGAGGTGCAGGACAGCACCGCGAATAACGGATGGCTGGACCACTTGGCGGCCCGCGGCGAGCACCTTTCCCGGCGTTACGCCGACGTCGGCCTGGTGGCTGCGGCGATTGAATCCTATGATGCCGAGCTGGCCATTGAGCGGACGCAGTTCTATGCGTCGGCCGTACGTGGCCGACCGCAGGTCCGGAGTAGCGTAGGCCGGGCCGTGGCACTGCGTTATCGCGGGCATGCTTACTCACCCAAGGTCTGCCGGCTCGGCCCCCGCCAGTACCGAGTAGAGGCCGATGGCGCGCGCGCTGATGTGCAGGTCGACCGCCTGGGTCCCTATGAGTACTGGCTCACTGCCTTCGGCCGGCGCTTCCACGTGGCCTCGGTAGTGCAGGGACTGAATTATGCAATCGAGGTGGATGGCGTATCGCATCGGATTGATCGCGATGACGGCGGAGTTGTGCATGCGCCCGCTCCCGCGGTTGTGGTTTCCATTGCTGTAAAGCCCGGCGACATGGTCTGCGCCGGAGACCGCTTGGCGGTCTTGGAAGCCATGAAAATGGAGATGGAAGTAGTGGCCCCATTTTCCGGAAGAGTCCGTTGTGTACTGTCTATACCCAATGTGCAGGTCGACTCTGGAGCTCCACTCCTGCAGATTGACCCCACCACCGACGACCAGGCGGAGGCATCCGCTGAGCGGGTGGTGCTGGGCACGTCGCGGGTTGCTGGTCCAATCACGGAGGCCGTCCCGTCCGGCTGCCGCCAGAGCCTGAGAGAACTCCACCAACTCATGCTGGGCTTTGATGTCGATCCGGGACAGACGGCGAAGCTGCTCACCGAGTGGAGCCGAAATTGCCCGGCGGAAAGCGACGAAATCACTCGGGATGAAGACGAGATCCTGAACATCTTTGTGGACATCTGCTCCTTGTTCCACCGTCAACCGGCGGTGGATGATCCAGCCGGTGGGGAGGCACCCAGTGCGGAGGCCTACCTCTTTACCTACTTACGCATGCTCGAGACACGCGGCGAGGGACTCCCGCTGGCCTTCGTGGATGCGCTCCGGCGCGCCTTGGCTCATTACGGTGTGACGACCCTGGAGCGCTCGCCCGAGCTGGAAGAAAGTCTTCTCTGGATCTACAAATCGCATCAGCGCGTGGAGCAGCAAATCGCGCCGATTCTGGCCGTGCTCGAACGGCGACTGCGGCACGTGCACGCCTCGGCGCCCTGCACCAACGAAGCCTTCCGGACATTGCTCGACCGCATGACCTCCATAACCCGCGAGAACTTTCCGGCCGTCAGCGACCTGGCCCGCGAAGTGCGTTATCGCTACTTCGATCAGCCCCAGTTTGAGCACGCCCGGCAGCAGGTTTACGCACAAGTGGAAGATCACCTGGCTTATCTGGTTGCCAACCCGGAGGCCGCGGACCGCCGTGAGCGAGTGCGCGCGATGGTGGAGTGTCCGCAGCCGCTGGTAAGCCTGTTCGCCGGGCGCTTCGCTGCCGCGCCCGCCGCCCTGCGCCAACTGATGCTGGAGGTGCTCACTTGGCGTTATTACCGAATTCGGATGCTCATGGACTTCCGCTCCCTGGCGGTAAATGGGCATTGTTATGCCACGGCGGAATACGATCACGAAGGCAGGCGCATCCACGTTTTCACTACTCACGCCGACTATGCGCGGATCTCCGAGACGGCGCGAGAGCTGTTTCCTCTGATCGCAGACGTACCCGCCGACCATGATATCGTCATCGACTTTTACCTTTGGCATTCCGACCGGCTGGGTGATCCGGAGGTTACACAGCAGGAAGTCCGCTCCATGCTGCACCAAGCGGGCTTTCCTCGCCCCATTCGGCGGATTGTGGTTGCTGTCGGCAGCCCGGGCAGCGGCCAGGGCATGGGCGGCATGCAGCATTTCACCTATCGTCCGCGCAATGGCACCTATGAAGAGGAGAAACTCTATCGCGGACTTCACCCCATGATGGGCAAGCGGCTCCATCTGTGGCGGCTCAACAATTTCAATATTGAGCGGCTGCCCTCGGTTGAGGATGTCTACCTCATCCGCGGCGTCGCCCGCGATAACCCGAAAGATGAACGGCTGTTCGTTTGCGCCGAAGTGCGTGATCTGACGCCGGTGCGCGACCAGGCCGGCCGTGTCGTGCAATTGCCCCACCTGGAACGAATGTTCGCGGAAGCGCTGGCGGCCATCCGGCTGTTTCAGTCGCGGCGGAAGCCCAACCAGCGCCTCTATTGGAACCGGATCCTGCTTTATGTGTGGCCACCGTTCAATCTCAAGCCGGATGAACTGAACGACATTGTGCACAAACTGGCCCCAACCACCGAAGGCCTGGGCTTGGAACAGGTAGTGGTGCGTGCCCGCATTCCCAATCCCCAGACGGGCATATTGCGTGACATGGTGGTGCGCATCTCGAGCCCGAGCGGCAGTGGTTTGCTGATCACGTTCCGGCCGGCCAGCGTTCTGCAACCACTCAAGCCCTTGACTGAGTACGAGCAGAAAGTTGTCCGCATGCGCCAGCGCGGATTCATCTACCCCTACGAGATCATCAAAATGCTCACCCCCGCTCCGGAAGACACGCGGGCGGAATTCCCCTCCGGCGACTTCGTGGAGTATGACCTTGACTCGGAGGGCCGCCTGGTTCCTGTCGATCGTCCCTATGGCGGGAACAAGGCCAACATCATCGTTGGTGTCATCCGCAACTTTACCAGCAAGTACCCAGAGGGGATGACGCGCGTCCTGCTGATGGGAGATCCCTGTAAGGACCTGGGGGCGATCGCCGAACCCGAATGCCGGCGCATCATCGCAGCCCTGGAGCTGGCTCATCGGTCAGGGGTGCCCTTGGAATGGTTTGCCATTTCGGCGGGCGCGAAGATTTCGATGGAAAGCGGCGTCGAGAACATGGACTGGATCGCCCGCGTCTTACGGCACCTGGTCGAGTTCACACAAGCGGGCGGAGAAGTCAATCTGATCATTAACGGGATCAACGTCGGAGCCCAGCCCTACTGGAACGCCGAGGCAACCATGCTCATGCACACCCGCGGCATCCTGATCATGACGTCGAAAGCCGCGATGGTCCTTACCGGCAAGCGCGCGCTCGATTACTCGGGCAGTGTCTCGGCCGAAGATAATCAGGGGATCGGCGGGTACGATCGCATCATGGGCCTCAACGGTCAAGCGCAGTACTGGGCCCAAGATATCGATGAAGCCTGCCACATCCTCTTGCGGCACTATGAGCACACCTACAGAGTGCCAGGCGAACGATTCCCCCGGCCCGCCGCGACGAGCGATCCCATCGATCGCGACGTACAACTCTACCCGCACAGTAACGTACACGAGGGCGGCTTCACACGGATCGGGGAAATTTTCTCGGACGAGACCAACCCTGGGCGGAAAAAGTCCTTCGATATTCGAAAAGTAATGATGGCGGTGGTGGACCAAGACCATCCGCCACTGGAGCGGTGGCCCGGCATGCGGGCGGCGGAAACCGCGGTGGTCTGGGATGCCCACCTCGGGGGCTACCCCGTGTGTCTCATCGGCATTGAATCCCGGCCGGTGCCCCGCCTGGGATTCGTTCCTGCCGACGGGCCGGACCAATGGACCGCCGGAACACTCTTTCCCCTCTCCTCCAAGAAAGTGGCGCGCGCGATCAACTCGGCCAGCAACAATCGGCCCGTCGTGGTGCTCGCTAACCTGTCGGGGTTTGATGGCTCGCCGGAGTCCATGCGCAAGCTGCAGCTTGAGTATGGCGCCGAGATTGGAAGGGCCGTGGTCAACTTCAAAGGTCCCATGATCTTCTGCGTGATCTCCCGCTATCACGGAGGGGCTTACGTGGTGTTCTCGCGAGCGCTGAACGAACAGCTCGAAGTTCTGGCCTTGGAGGGAACGTACGCCTCCGTCATCGGGGGCGCGCCGGCGGCAGCCGTGGTTTTTGCCGGCGAAGTCGACGCCAGGGCACGTAAAGATCCGCGTCTGCAGGCGCTAAGCGAAGCGATGGCCCAAGCTGACAATGTGGAGAAAGGCCGGCTGCGCGCTCAGTGGGACGAACTCTTCAAGGTCGTGCAGTCCGAGAAGCTGGGCGAAGTGGCCGACGAGTTCGACCGCGTGCACAGTGTGCACCGGGCGCTCAAAGTCGGCGCGCTGAACGATATTATTCCGCCTGCGAGCCTCCGTCCCTATCTCATCCATTCGGTAGAATGTGCAACTCGAAGTGAGGAAGAGAGAGAATCTAGGAAGCTGGAGGCCAAGACTTCTGGCAAGATGAGCTCTGCTGCCTAGCTCCTGGAGCGGGCGCCCATGCTGAATGTGTACTGGCTGGAACAGACCGAAGCGGATGTGCCAATCGGGGACGATTGGCTTAGCCAGGGCGAAGCGATTCGCCTGGACGGCATGCGCATTGCCAAGCGCCGCACTGATTGGAGGCTGGGACGGTGGACCGCTAAACGTGCCCTTGCGATTTCGCTCAACCTGCCCAGCCATCCCCAGGCCCTTGCCAGCATAGAAATACACCCTGCGCCGTCTGGGGCGCCTGAGGCCTTTCTGGCTGACCAGCGGGCCGCCGTCACTATCTCACTGAGCCACCGCTCCGGCGCTGCGATCTGCGCTCTGGCGCCGTCCGGCACCGCCCTAGGCTGTGACCTCGAGGTGATCGAGCCCCGTGGCGACAGCTTTGTCACGGACTATTTCACGAGCGATGAGCAGGCACTGGTCCAGCGGGCATCCGTGACCGACCGGCCACGGCTCCTGACTTTGCTGTGGAGCAGCAAAGAGAGCGCACTTAAGGCACTGGGCACGGGTCTGAGACTCGACACTAGGTGTGTCGCAGTTGAACCCGTCGATGCGCCCCAGTGCCGAGATGGAGAGGCATTTATAGAAGACAAAAGTCTCACTTTTCCGCCTTCCCCTGGTCACAATCACTGGCAATCGTTACGGGTGCGTCATGCCGACGGTCAAGTCTTCCATGGTTGGTGGCAATACTCAGGCAACCTCATGCGGACGCTAGTCGCCAGCCCGCCGCCGGCTTTGCCGATCGATCTTAAAGATCGAGATTTGGAGTTGCGGGGGCCTTACTTCCCTGCCGCCGCCTTGCCTTCCAGCCGCGCATAAACTGCGGGATTGGAGCACACTTCGTAGTACCACTGTTCGGTCCAGTGCTGCCGAGAAAACTTGCGGGGTTCGACCTGCGGGATGCGGCTTCCGCGCACCACAATCTTGCGGAAGATGTCATTGCCGACCGGGACCAACCCGCTCCACAAGCGAAACTCCTCTTGCGTTTTGAGCTCGGGAAGTTCGAGTTGACAGGGCTCCAGCGAGATTTCACTCTGCAACTTCCGGAAAGCTGCCTCGCTCATCCGCACTCCGCTGACGTTGTATTTCAGAATGAAGTCCTCGGGGCTGTCGCCCATATCGGCATCACTCACCGTCTGAAAGGCGTAGACATGGAACGGAGTCTCTGTGGCCCGGATCGATTTGCGCACGCGCTTGCTGCAGGAAGACAGACGGTCGCTCTCGTTTAGCGCATCGGAGATCATGATGCGTTGCTCGCCATCCATCAGGTACATGGGCGGAGAGTCCTGGTAGGAGATTCCGATGCCCAACTCGATACCCGGCAGCCCGGACCGTTCCAGCAGCTGATTGTATCCGCGAACAATTTCTATGATCTCCCGTGCCAGAACCGAGGCCCGGCCTACCGCCAAGCCCGGTTCGCCCTCCCGCTCCAGGAGGGCCAGGATGATGGCATCTCCTTCCAAGAACACCTTGGTGGCGCCGTACTTGGGCAGCAGTTTGTTCACCGGATCGTAGAAGTTGAGGCTGAAGTAGGAGGCCGGATTCATGTCCCGTTCCAGCAGCGACCGGGTCAGCCGGGAGGAGTCCCGCACGTCAGCCTTGATGATTACGTGGCGGACTACTTTCTCCTCGCCCGATTTCTGCTCGTCCGCCAGCAGGAACTGGTAGAGTGTTCCGTTCATGGCGGAGAGTTGCCGGATCTTCTCGTTAGCGACCAGGTTGATACTGTCAAGCGAACCGTTCAGGGTTTCCAGCTGCCGCCGGTCGCGATGGTAGCGCAGAAAATCACGCAGGAACCGTCCCGCCATTTTGGCGCGCTCCGCCCCGCGGCAGGCGGCAACACGATCGATGGCTGCATACAGGCTGTCCGGTGATGCCTTGCCCTGCTCCGCGATCAGCTTCTCGACCCGGTTGCGTTCTTCCCGCGAAATCAGGGCGTTCTTCAACTGCTGGGGGTTGATTCTCGGCGAATACTCCGCAAGCAGTGGCGCCACTTCGTAGGACGCCACCACGTACGCCATGAGTTCCTCTTCCTCCAGCCGATCCACCCAGGCGACCAACCGCGCTTTTTGTGACCGCCCCTCTGGAGTAGAGTCCTCGGGGACCCCGCCGCCGACCAGCTCTTGAGCGTTTTCCGGTACGTTCAGCCAACCGTCGAGTGTGCGTTCGGGGTCTGTGCCCAGCTCCAGATCGAGAGAACGCAGAAATTCGCAGGTGATCCTGCGGACATTCGAAAATCGGTCCGGGTCACGGTCAAAGTTGCCGAGCATCACGTACTGCTCAGCATTGAGGTAGGTATCGCCGCCGTCCTCGGTGAAGATTAGAGGATTGAGAAACAGTTTGTACTGTTCATCATGGCTGTTGCCAAACAGGGAGCGGCGCGTGCGTGCCAGCGTTTCCTTCTCGATATCACGGAGCGTGCGGAACAGTTCCTGCCCGGTCTTGCGCAGGATGATCTTCTTGGCCACCTGAAAACCTGCCGCCCGTTCGCGGTACTCCAGTGCTTTGAATTGCCGGACGCCTTCGTAAGTCTTCAGCATCATGCGGCAGCGTTCCAGGATCTGCGCGAACTGTGAATTCAGTTCGAAACGCAGGAACTTGATGATGGCCGCACGCGCCAGCAGATCCAGCATCAGGCCGCCTTCGGCCTTGGCACGGCTCAGCGCCGCCGTGTGCATTTCGGCGAGCAAGGGCTTCAGGTCAGCCGGTTCGAGCTTGGCTTTTGCGCCCGGGTTGGGGCGGATGAAGTGGTTCCCGGTTCTCTGCGGCGTTTCCGCAGCCAGCAACCCCTCCACGTCACCGTGGCGGATCAGTAGCCGCGCGATGTGCAGACGCATCTGCTCCACGAACTTGGGACCGAGGTGGACATCGTGGCGCAGATTATCCACACCGACTTGCAGGCCCTCCAGCGAGAGTTGGGGATAGACGCTGGTCAGACGAGGTGGGACCGTCTCTTCCGCCTGGGACCCGAGTCTGAAAATGGGGATGCGTGGCATGGGTGCTCGCCCCTCGCTATGGCCTCCCGGCTTGGCTGACCAGGCTGGCGCGGAATTGTGGGACCACCAGCGCCTGCTCTACCGTGGGCACGTTCAGCCCGGCCAATTTCGAGGCTATCGCCTGGGCTTGGGCCGCCGCTCCTGCGCTCCCGTATGCCCGCCAAAGTAGACGCATGGAGAGAGGATCAGCGGAATCTTCCTCCAGGTGCGGAACAGCTTCAGCGAATTTTCCCTGGGCCACCAGAACTGCGCCGACGGCACCGTGATAGCAAAGCTGGATGACCCGGCTGCGGCTCCTCCCAGTCATGGTTTCCAGTTGACTCACGGCCTGGGCCGCGATGTCCAGGTCTGCAGCTTCCGCTGAACGGGTGGCCTGTATTCGCAGAATGCGTGCCTGCTCTTCGTTCCGGTCACTTAAGGAGATCTCGTGGGGCTCCTGCAACGCATGCTGTGCGGTCTGCACATGCTTCAAGGCTGACTTGGGATCAGGCTCGTACATGGCCAGCACCCGGTGCGCTTCTGCTTCCAGGCCAGCTAGCCCAGCGGCATGAGCATGCTTAGCTACGTCGCCCAGAGCTTTCTCTGCTTGTTTGCGATTGCCTTCCCGAATCCAGGTCATTGCCGACTGCAGTTCGTATTGAACTTTCTCGCCCAGACTTCCGGCGAAAACGATGGCTCGTCCATACTCTTCCCGTGCTTCCTCTTCCTTCCCCATCAGGGCCAGGGTATCGGCGACCCCCAACTCGGAACCAAAGTTCGGGTCCATGCGCACGCTCATGCGGTATTGCTCCAAGGCGGCGTCAAACTTGCCATCCATGCGCAAGATCTCTCCATAGGAATCGCGCGGGTTGGGCTGGTCAGGTTCGAGTGTCACGTAGCGATCCATGGCCGCGAAGGCTTTCTCAAAGTCTCCGTCATACGCATAGGTGTAACCCAGGTCATTGAGCGCCGCCGGGTAGTTCGGCAGTAGAGTAAGGGCGTGCTCAAGCACCACCACAGCCTGCTGATAACGTTCTTGCAAGGTCAGCCAATCACCCGCCAAGAAGGCCAGCCTGGCGTCATCCGGATACTTTTCCAGCAGATCGTTCATGGCCGCAATGGCGGGAAGGTAGTCGTCTTCCTGGGCCCCAGCCAGCCATCGGATCAGCAACCGCTCGCCAGGGCTGACGGTAGGTGCCAACCGTTTGGCCCGTCGTCGTGCTGCTGCCTGTTCGGCCGGATCTTTGCTGATCTTGGCAATCATGATGAAGGCCTGGGCAAACTTGGGATCGGCCTTGGCAGCTTCCCGGAGATACTGGAGCGTTTCGTTGAGGCGATACTCCTCGAAGGTTCGCATCGCCCTTTCGAAGCTTTTCCGCGCCTGCGCAGACGAGGTTGTCACCGGCAGTGTGGTCGGCGCGTGTTTCTGCCCGGACTGTTTCGGACTGACCTTGGCGTCAGCGATCGCGAACGAGGACGACAGCAGGAGCAGGAAGACACACCAGCAGCGGAGCATGGAGCCCTCGGAAATGGTTGATTTTTTAACTTCTTATGGGAGCGTAGCACGGGGTGCGAAGCGGGAAAACGTTACTCAAGTTACCACCCAATCGATTGATTTCACGAAGGATACAGTTCACGGCACGCGTGCGGTGGATATCAGCGAGTTGCCGAAGATCTCCCGTCAAATCTTGAGGAAAATGCCTTTGCGATGCAGGACCCACATCGCCAACCAGCACATCAGCACATAGGTAATCGCGTACAACAACGAGGCGTTCACCGGGCTGGCAACCGGCTCGAACAGATGCTGGTATACCACCTCCTGCCAGGTCATCCCATCGCCGGCCGAGAAGCGCGCCAGACAGTGGGAGATCATTTCTGCAAACACGTAGGCGGCGATGGCATTCACTCCAAAGACAAGGAAGAACCTGGTCCAGCGGCCCCTCCATTGTTTCAAGTCCACAAGCCAATAACTCAGAGCAAGACAAAGCAGCGCGAGTCCGGCGGTGAGGAGCACATAGGAACTCGTCCAGAGCTTTTTGTTAATCGGAAACCACACATTGAAAATCTCGCCCGCCGCGATGGCGATGGTTCCGAACAGAGCCATGCCCAGCACCTTGCGCTCGGCCGAGCGCGCCGAACGCAGCCAGTCGCCTGTCAGCAGCCCAAACAGGCTAGTGGCAATCGCGGGGATGGTGCTGATCACACCTTCCGGATCGCGGGTGACGTCGTACAAGTGGCCGGCTAGCAGTTTGCGATCAAGCCAAGCCACCAAGTTGCGGTCGGGATCAAGCAGCGGGATGTCGTGCGTGGGCACACCGAATCCCGGCACCGGCACATAGCGCATTAAGATCCAGTATCCAACCAGGCAGCCGACGACCGTCACGGTCCAGCCTCGCCGATTCGACCACAAGGCGAGAATCCCAGTTATCACATAACAAATGGCAATCCGCTGAAGCACACCATAGACCCGCCACGACGACAGGTGATAATGATTCGGAAAACCGTTCAGAAACATGCCGATCGCGAACAGGACCAGACCACGCCAAAGCACGTGGCCCACTAGTTTTTGCCGTGATTCGCCGCGCTTCAGCCGCGAACTGAACGAAAATGCCATGGCCACGCCCACAATGAAGAGGAAGAACGGGAAAACCAGGTCAGTGGGCGTCCACCCGTTCCATTCTGCGTGCTGGAGCGGCGAGTAGGTAGTCAGCTCGTCACCCGGGTTGTTCACCAGGATCATGCCGGCGATGGTGGCTCCGCGAAACAGGTCAAGCGAGATCAAGCGCGCGGCCGGCGTTGCGGTCGTCTGCGTCACCGGGCCCTTCTGCACGTGATGGATGTGGATGACATAGGGCGCACGGAAAAGCCAGCCGGTTGCGGCAGGGCCCGCCTTAAGGCCGCGTGTCCAACGGGTGCTTGGTCTTTTCGAAAAATTCGTTTTCTAGCTGCAAGCTGGTCTGGTCGGACTTCACCGCGTGAATTGCTTTCGCGATCACCTTGATCCAGTTGTCCATTTCGAACTGACCGCGCTCGCGGCTGGCCGCGGACCCGTCACCCGAATAATGGTCGGGAAAGCGTGCGTACCACCAGATCGCCGTGTAAAGTTCGTCGGGTAGCTTGAGCCGGGCTTGATCGGCCCCGGACTCCTGGTTCGCGCGATCCATATGTACTAGGTCCGGACGTGCGATCAGCATCTTCGACGTTTCCGATTCGCCGCCGTGCATGTCTACGGCAGTTCTCTTGGGCGGCCCGCCAGCCGGAGCTTCCGCGATGGGGAGAACATAAACCACATAGTCGCGGGACTTCTCCAGTTGGGTCTGGGCGAAGAACGGAAGCAGATTCTCATTGCCCCCATGACCGTTCACAATGATGATTTTCTTGCAGCCGTTGCGCGCCATCTCGTCGGTGGTCTCTTGCAGCAATTCGAGTTGCAGATGGCTGCTATAGGCCATTGTTCCGGGTTCATGCCGCCCTTCGAAAATCTGCCCGAAGTAATACGCGGGAAATACGACGGCATATTCCTGTTCCGCAGCGTGTACTGCGGCATACCGCACATCCAGGAGATCGGTCCCCAGAGGCAAATGGGCACCGTGCTTCTCCAGGATGCCGAATGGCAGCAGGCACGTGCCTCCGGACCGTCCGATCGCGGTGCGAAAATCCGCCGCAGTAAGTTCTTCCCAGTGGACCGACAGTTTGTCCTGCGACCATGCCGGACTGATCGACAACAGGATGAGCAACCCGCAAATCCATTGCATTAAATCGTTTCTCCTGACTCGCGCATTCTAGCACTCCGCTTCCATCGGAGGAGTAGATAGATAGCTTGAAGGGAAATCGACGGACTCCAGTCTCGCCCATGGACCGGTTACCGTGGTCACTGTGTCCGATCACCACGGAGACGGTAAGATGGCGATACAGGCCCTTTCATGAAGACGTTGAACTTCGTACTTTCTCTTACCAATAACGATAACGACTACCAGTTGGAGCAGGCGGCGGCCGCCGAAGAAGCAGCTAAGCGCCTCGGAGTGAAGCTACAAATTCTGTATGCGGACAATGACGCCATCAACCAGAGTCAGCAACTGTTGAAGGTGATCCAGTCGCACTCGGATTCTCATCCCGATGGCATTATCTTCGAGCCCGTCGGGGGCACGGCTTTGCCGCAAGTGGCGCGCGCTGCCGGAGCAGCCGGGATCGGATGGGTGGTGCTGAACCGCGAAGTGGACTACATCGCGGAGCTTCGCCAGTCTTACCGTATACCGGCGTTCACTCTCACTTCCGACCACGAGGAAGTCGGGCGCATTCAGGGCCGGCAGTTTGCAGCCTTCCTGCCCAATGGGGGCTCGGTCTTGTACATTCAGGGCCCGTCAGAGAGTCTGGCCGCGAAGCAGCGCACCGCCGGCATGTATGAAACCAAACCCGTCGAAGTGCAGGTGAAACTCATGAAAGCGCACTGGACCGAGGCTAGTGCATACCGGACGGTGACCTCCTGGCTGCGCCTGTCCACCTCGCATCAGACGCATATCGACGTAATCGCCGCCCAGGATGATTCCATGGCAATGGGCGCCCGAAAGGCATTCGAGGAACTCCCCGCAGGCACGGCCCGCGACCGTTGGCTGCGCCTGCCCTACCTTGGATGCGACGGTCTTCCCAACAGCGGGCAAGCCTGGGTGCGGCAAGGATCGCTTACCGCCACCGTTTACATCCCGCCCAATGCCGGTCAAGCCCTGGACATGCTGGTACATGCCGTGCAAACCGGCACTATGCCGCCGGAGCAGACTCTGACCGTGCCCGTCTCATTCCCCAGGATCGAGGAGCTGTCTCCCAGGGTTGCGGAACACAGGGGCAGGGCGTCATCGGCCGGAGTAGACTGAGTCCTGGCCCAAGAATAGCAACGGTTTGCTCACCTGCCGATTTCCCCACGCCGACCAACACCCACCAGTAACGTTCCTAAAGTTTCGATCACTCACAGGGCTATGTGATCCAGATCACAGCACGGCGTGGCTGTCTACCGCCAAAATTGCTGCGGGAGCAAGTACCCTTCCAAACACATGAATGACGATCTTGCCGAGTTGTCCACACTTCTGAAGCAACTTTGCGAGCAGGCCGTTCGCGAAACTGATCCCGAGAAGCAGGCCAAACTCTCCGCGGAAATTTATCGAGTGGTGGCAGAGAGAGACCGGCTCCGGGGTTTCTCTTCTATTCAGAAACAGGCTTGACCTCAGTCTGTAGCCTTCCTGGGGACCCGCCTTCCTTGCTAGAGTGATGCTTCCGCATTTAGGAAGGAACCCTATGCCCACGCTTGTCCCGCAACCCACTCGCATTACTGCCGCAGGCAACAAACCCAAACTCATCGACGAATACATCGGACGCGTAAACACCAAGAGCGGGGGCGTCAGCGTTGCCCACATGCGCAGCCCCCAAGGCTGGGAGGAGCCGGGCCAGACTCCTGAGTTCGACGAGTTTACCGTGGTATTGAAGGGCCAGCTGCGGGTGTACCACCACGGCGGTTATCTCGATGTGTCAGCGGGCCAAGCGGTCGTCGCCCACCGCGGGGAGTGGATCCGGTATTCGACGCCGGCTGCGGGCGGGGCGGAATATATTGCGGTATGCTTGCCGGCGTTTGCGATGGACACGGTGCACCGCGACGAACGCTGAACGCGTGCTAGTTTCCTCATGACGCCCCTCCCACTCTGACGGTCAGCTATACTTGCCGTGCCCTTTCGATCATCCTCAGGAGCTGCCAGTATGTCCAAGCGGGTTGTGCGTTCTCTTCAGCTTTCAGTTCTGCTCTTGGCTTCCGTATTTTGTGTGTGGCTGCGTGCCGCGGATTCCACTTCCGCGCCGGCCCCGCCCGTGGCCAAGAAAGTCCCGAAGGTCACCGAGATCAACGGCCGCACGCTGGTGGACAACTATTTCTGGTTTCGCGACAAGAAGAATCCCGAGGTAAAAGCCTACCTCGAGGCCGAGAACGCCTACACCGCCTGGGTAATGGAGCCAACCGAAGGGTTGCAAAAGAAGCTCTACGCCGAGATGCTGGGCCGCATCAAGGAAACTGATGTTGATGTCCCGTACAAAGAGGGCAACTACTTCTATTATTCGCGGACCGAGGCGGGCAAGCAGTACCAGATTCGATGCCGCAAGAAAGGCAGCCTGGACGCGCCAGAGCAGGTCCTGCTGGACATCAACCAATTGGCGGAAGGCCAGAAGTTCATGTCGGTGCATGCCCACGAAGTCAGCGAGGACGGGAACCTGCTCGCGTACTCGACCGACAATACCGGCTTCCGCCAGTACACTCTTGCGGTTAAGGACCTGCGGACGGGAAAGGTGCTTCCCGACCACGCCGAGAAGGTGGGTTCTGTCGTCTGGGCGAATGACAACAAGACCCTGTTTTACACCGTGGAAGATCCGGCCAAGCGGCAGTACCGGTTGTATCGGCATGCCCTAGGAAGCGGCGACCAGGACGTTCTTGTGTACGAGGAAACGGATGAGCGCTTCAATATCGAGGTCCAAAAAACGCGCAGCAGGGCCTACATCCTCCTGATCTCCGCCAGCCACACCACGTCGGAAGCCCGCTACATCCCGGCGGATCAAGCGGCAGCAGAGTGGAAGGTAGTCGAACCGCGCAAGCCTGGGATCGAGTACTACCCCGACCAGAACGGGGCCTTCTTCTACATCCGGGTCAACGACACCGGCCGTAATTTTCGGCTGGTGAAGGCCCCCGTAGCTGACCCTCGTAGCCAGAACTGGCAGGAGGTGGTCGCACACAGTCCCGACGCCATGCTCAACGACACCGACTTCTTCAAGAATTACTACGTGCTGTACGAGCGGGAACACGGGCTGCCGCAGATTCGCGTGACCGACCTGCGCAGCGGGCAGTCGCGAAGCATCGAATTCCCTGAATCCGCCTATGATGCGGGCAACTATATCAATCGCGAGTACGACACCACCAAGTTTCGCTATGCCTACAACTCGTTCATCACGCCCGTAACAATTTTCGAGTACGACATGGAGAGCGGCGCTTCCACTTTGCTCAAGCAGAAGGAAGTCCCCGGAGGATACGACCGGAACCGCTACCAGGTGGAGCGCTTCGAAGCCACCGCCTCCGACGGGATGAAAGTCCCGATCTCCGTGGTCCACCTGAAGGGGGCAAAGCTCGACGGCAAAGGCCCGCTTTATCTCTACGCCTACGGGTCCTATGGTGCTCCGATGGACATTGATTTCGACTCGGAGATCTTCAGCATGGTGGACCGCGGCGTGGTCTATGCCATTGCACACATTCGCGGCGGCGGCGAGATGGGAAAAGCCTGGCACGACGACGGCCGCATGCTGCACAAGAAAAACAGTTTCACCGATTTCATTACCTGTGCTGAGTACCTCGTAGCCCAGGGCTACGGCTCCAAGGACAAGCTGGTGATCGAGGGGGCCAGCGCGGGCGGGTTGTTGATGGGCGCCGTGCTCAACATGCGGCCTGACTTGTTTCACGCAGCAATAGTCGGAGTTCCGTTTGTGGACGTCATCAACACCATGCTCGATGAGTCCATCCCGCTGACCGTTCCGGAGTTTGAAGAGTGGGGAAACCC
>JAIQFW010000258.1 GCA_020073105.1 Terriglobia bacterium | reverse complement strand
CTCATGGTATTGTATCTTGCGTTAGGATTTCTGGAAATTAGAGAATTTTTTTGGTTCGCTATATTATTCGCGAATATTTGTTTCTTTCTTACCCCCGTCGGTTTATCGTGGTTTGAACGCGGTCAATTCTCAGTCTTTGTGGGTACCAGCTTTTTAATGCTGGTAGTAGGCTTATTACGAAAGAATCCTGTTTGGGTTGTTATTGCCGCATTAATTGCATTTATAAAGTGGACTGCCTTTCCGGTTTTGGCTATTTTTCTCTCCGTTTATCTACTGAATTCCCGAAATATTAAAGAGCTTAAGCACAGTATATTTATTATCCTGGTATTCTCTTTGCCGATATTATTAATGACATTTCTTCCGATTTTATTCATCAGCGGGCCGGCTGTCACCCGCACCCGTTCAAGCGGTGACCGCTGGTCCCAGGTTCTCGCATTAGGTCTCAAGGTCCAAGGCGGGACGCCCGCGCGACAGCCGTTGGGAAGCCGACGCTACCGGCTTCCGTTGTAGCCTCGCCAGGTGAGACATCACACTAAGCTATTGTAGCTAAACAATTTATGCGATGAATGTATATGATGTTCCTTGACAGTAGCGTACTCCGCTTTGTACAATTAGCACTCGTCGAGGTTGAGTGCTAACACACCCGCTCGGCGTCCCTGCTATTCAACTCAAACTTAACGCAGTACGCAAGGAAAGGAGTCTGCACATATGGCTAAGTTCACCCCACTCCACGACCGCATTCTGGTGCGGCGCGTGGAAGAAGCTACCACCACTCGCGGCGGCATCATCATTCCCGACAGCGCCAAGGACAAGCCGCAGGAGGGCGAAGTCATCTCGGTCGGCAAAGGCCGCACCAACGAAGACGGCAAGGTATTTCCCCTGGCGGTCAAAGATGGCGACCGGGTCCTGTTCGGAAAGTACTCCGGCACCGAGATCAAAATTGACGGCGAAGATTTCCTGATCATGAAGGAAGAGGAAGTCCTGGGCATCCTCTCCGGCGCCGCCAAGAAAGAAACCGTCGGCGCGAGGAGATAACGCCATTTGGCGGGCGTCCGAGTCCGCCGGCCTCATCCTGAGCCCGTAAGGGCGAAGGATCTTGCGAGTACCACCCAATGGCTTTCGCAGGCCCTGCCTGCAAACAATTTCATAAGCGAATAGGAGATTCTGAATATGGCAAAGCAGATCGTACATGGCGAAGAGTCGCGGCAAGCGATTCTCCGCGGCGTCAACCTTCTGGCTGACGCGGTAAAAGTCACGCTCGGCCCCAAGGGCCGCAATGTGGTCATCGAGAAGAAGTTCGGTTCTCCGACCATCACCAAGGACGGCGTCACCGTCGCCAAAGAAATCGAACTGAAGGACGGTCTGGAGAACATGGGCGCACAGATGGTGCGCGAAGTTGCCTCCAAGACTTCTGACGTCGCCGGCGACGGCACCACCACTGCCACGGTTCTGGCGCAAGCGATTTATCGCGAAGGCGTGAAAACCGTCGCGGCCGGGGCCAACCCGATGGCCATGAAGCGCGGCATCGAGAAGGCGGTCACCACCATTTGCGGCAGCCTCGACAAGGAAGGCAACCGCATCAAGGGCGAACTCGACAAGTTCTCCAAGCCGGTCACCGGCGACATGATTGCCCAGGTCGGCACCATCAGCGCCAACAACGATGAGACCATCGGCACCATCATTGCCGAGGCCATGAAGAAAGTCGGCAAGGATGGCGTCATCACCGTCGAAGAAGCCAAGACGCTGGAAACCCAGTTGGAAGTCGTGGAAGGTATGCAGTTCGACCGCGGCTACCTGTCTCCGTATTTCGTGACCGACCCCGAGCGCATGGAAGCAACCCTGGAGAACGCCTACATCCTGATCCACGAAAAGAAGATCAGCTCGATGAAAGACTTGCTTCCGCTGCTGGAGCAGATTGCCAAGAGCAGCAAGCCGCTGCTGATCATCGCTGAGGACGTGGAAGGCGAAGCGCTCGCCACCCTCGTCGTCAACAAGCTGCGGGGCACGCTGCAGGTCTGCGCCGTGAAGGCGCCGGGCTTCGGCGATCGCCGCAAAGCCATGCTGCAGGACATCGCTATCCTGACCGGCGGCAAGGCCATCACCGAAGATCTGGGCATCAAGCTGGAGAACGTCCAGATGGCGGACCTTGGCCAGGCCAAGAAAATCACTGTGGACAAGGACAACACCACCGTGGTCGAAGGCAAGGGCAAGCACACCGAAATCGAAGGCCGAGTGAAGGAAATCCGCAGCCAGATCGACAAGACCATCAGCGACTACGACCGCGAGAAGCTGCAGGAGCGGCTGGCGAAGCTGGTTGGTGGCGTGGCTGTGATTAAAGTAGGCGCCGCGACCGAGACCGAAATGAAAGAGAAGAAGGCCCGTGTCGAAGACGCCATGCACGCTACCCGTGCAGCCGTGGAAGAAGGCATTGTCCCCGGCGGCGGCGTGGCTCTGGTGCGCTGCATCAACGCTCTCGACAAGCTCAAGGTCGACGGCGACGAGCAGATCGGCGTCAACATCGTGAAGAAGGCCCTGCAGGAACCGCTGCGCCAGATCGCCGAGAACGCCGGCGAAGAAGGTGCCATCGTTCTGGGCAAGGTCAACGACTCCAAGGACAACAACTACGGCTACAACGCCCTGACCAGCGAGTACGAAGACCTGGTCAAGGCCGGCGTGCTCGACCCCACCAAGGTCGTGCGCACCGCTCTGCAGAATGCCGGCTCCATTGCCAGCCTGATGCTCACCACCGAAGCCCTGGTCGCGGAAGTCAAGGAAGATAGCAAGGCTCCGGCCGGCGCACCCGGCGGCCACGGCGGCATGGGAGACATGTACTAGATACGTGTGGCGCGGGCGCCCTCGCCCGCGAAAAACAAACCCGCAGAGTGCCCCACCCAAGCCGGTGTTGCTTGGGTGGGGATTTTTATTTGCAGTGGCACCAATCACGTAGGGACAGCCGAGCGGGGACAGACGGGACGTACCCCAATTGTTCTCCTCCTAATCTGGGAATCATCGAGACCGGTTAGCTCCGCAGGGCTTGCCCTAGAGACCTTCAGATCTCCTGTCCACTCGCTGCCTGCCCGGCCAACAGAAAAGTCTTGGGCAGCTTCCCTTCCCCGCACAGCTTGAATGAGCCGGAATCCTTAACCATGGCCCTTCGGGCACCTCGGACTTGGCCTCGATCCAGACTCGCAGCCGGTTTAGGTCCTCGACGCTGATTTTACGGTCATGCATGCGCTCGACGAGATGAGCGCGGATGGCTGCGGGCATGCGCGACCAGGTCTCGATATGAGGCATCTACTCCCCAAACACGAAGCGTCCCATGTCGTCACCCAATCGCTTGATGTCTTCCGGGTCCTTGGCGGCGCGAAAGCTCTCGGCCAGATCGAAGAAGGCCCTTTCCTTCTGCTGCTGAGCCTCGATTCCCTCTTCGATCAGTTCGACCAGAACCCGGTTCTCGCTGAGACGGCGGCGGCGGGCAATGCCATCCACCTGCTTGGCGACTTGCGCAGGCAACGAAACGCTACGGCGGACCGACTTGCTTGTAGCCATAACCTAAGTATGCACCATAGTGGTGCAGAATGGTGAGTTCCCCAGGTCGGGGAGGGATCCCCGGCGGGTCCCGCATTCGCCACTCGCTGGACGTATAATCTCCCCACCCGCAAATCCCATGCCCGCTTACATCGCCCTGCTGCGCGCGGTAAATCTGATGAATACGGTCCGGCTGTCCATGACCGATCTCAAGCAGCTGTGCGAGAAGACCGGCTGCGCCAACGTCCAGACTTACATTGCCAGCGGAAACGTAGTGTTCACCAGCAAGAAACGCGAAGCCGCAGTGAAGGCGGCGTTGGAATCTGCCCTGGAGAGCCACGCCGGCAGACCGATATCCGTCTTTGTGCGCACGGCAGCCGAAATGGCCGGGGTGCTGGCGCGGAATCCGTTTCCCGACATGCCTGCCAACAAGACGCTGGCCTTTTTCCTGGACGCGCCGCCTGCCAGCGACACGTTGAAGACGGTGGCGGCCAGAAAAGACGAAGAGATCCGGCTTGGCAAGCGCGAGGTCTATGTCTACTACCCCAACGGGCAGGGACAATCCAGGTTGCGCATTCCCGCCGCCGCATCCGGCACCGGGCGGAACCTGAATACGGTGGCCAAACTGGCGGAGATGGCGGCGAAGCTGGAGGAGGTCACGCCGCCATAGCCGAGGTGCAATGTGGGCAGCGCGTGGCCTTGATCGCAATCGCCGAAAAGCAATACGGACAGTCCTTGGTCGTCGGAGCAACTGGCTTCTCGGCGCCTTTGAGGCGATTCACCTGGCGAATGAGCATGAATACCGCGAAGGCCACCAGCAGAAAATCAAAGGCTGCATTGAGAAATACGCCGTAGTTGATGGTGGCAGCGCCGGCGGCTTTGGCCTCGGCCAATGTGGCGTAGGCCTTTCCCGACAGGTTGATGAACTTGTTGGAAAAATCGGAGTGGCCGGTCAACAGGCCAATCGGCGGCATGAGGATATCGCTTACGAAGGAGCTGACAATCCTTCCGAAAGCCGCGCCAATGATGATGCCCACTGCCATGTCCAGCATGTTGCCGCGCAAGGCAAAGTCTCTGAACTCCTGAAGCATGGGGCCGCCCTTCTTACCCAATA
>JAIQFW010000061.1 GCA_020073105.1 Terriglobia bacterium | reverse complement strand
GAATTGGCCGCTGATCAACGGCAATGAACAGCTCGGGGAAGCATACCGCAGGTGCTGTACTTCGGTCTCGTGGGTCGGCGAGGCGCTCAGCATGCATATCATGCATGCGGAGAACGTCTGGAACTATCCCGCGTTCTTTGACTACGTCGATCGCTGGATGACGGAGGACGATGCCCAGGCCGTGGCCGATATCAAGGTGCAAAGCGGTTTTGATTACAGCGCAGACTGGGAGCGCCAGGGCCAGACGCGCTACTGGCTGCAAGGTGAATTTCCGCAATACAGCTTCATCGACGATATGTGGGGCGCGTACCGGTAGCCGTCCCCGCAAGTCGTAGCCACTTCTTTCCTCACATTCCGTATCATGGATACGGCATGTTCTCTCATCGTACCGACTGGAAGCTCACCCCCAACCGCTTCACCGAAGTGCAGCGGGAGCTGCAGGCGGCGGGCATGGAGGTGCTGGACCTCACCATCTCCAATCCCACCCGCGCCGAGTTGCACTACGACGAAGAAGCCATCATGCAATCGCTCATCCAGCCGGATGCGCTCGATTACGATCCCCAACCCAGGGGGCTGCGCGGCGCGCGCCTGGCGGTCGCCGAGTATTACCGCAAGCAGCACGAGGAATTCGATATTGATCCCGAATCCGTGCTGCTTACCACTAGCACCAGCGAGGGCTATTCGTACGTCTTTCGCCTGCTTTGCAACCCGGAAGACGAAATTCTGGTGCCCAAGCCCAGCTATCCCTTGTTCGAGTTTCTTGCCGACCTGGAGGATGTGAAGCTGGTTCCGTATCCGTTGCTCTATGACCACGGCTGGCAGATTGACTTTCCGTCGTTGTACAAAGCGGTGACCCATCGCACCCGCGCTGTAGTCGTGGTGCATCCCAACAATCCCACGGGATCGTACGTTACGCGGGCGGAACAGACCGCGCTCAACGACTTCTGCCGGGAGTACAACCTATCGCTCATCGTGGATGAGGTGTTTCTCGATTACGCGCACGATGGGGCATCACGCCAGACCTTCGCTGCGAACGGAGAGGCGCTGACCTTCACGCTCAGCGGCCTGTCAAAAATCTCCGCCTTGCCGCAGATGAAGCTGGCCTGGGTGGTCACGAGCGGCCCCGAGGACAAAGTAAACCCCGCCCTGGCTCGCCTCGAGGTGATCGCCGATACCTATCTTTCCCTGAATGCACCCATCCAACTGGCCGCGCCGGTTTTGTTGGAACAGCGCAACACTATCCAGCCTTTGTTGCTGGATCGCCTCCGCTCCAACCTGGAGGAACTCGATCGCGGATTGGCCAAGCAGAAGGCCTGCCAGCGTCTGGACGTCGAAGGCGGATGGTGCGCGGTGTTGCGGGTGCCAGTAACGCAGTCCGACGAAGAGCTCGCCATCGATGTTTTGCGCAAGGTTGCAGTATTGGTTCATCCTGGACACTTCTATGATTTTCCCAGTGATGGCTACCTGGTGGTGAGCTTGATTACGCCACCTGCACAGTTTCGCCAGGGAATCGAGCGCGTGCTGGAACTCATGAACGGTTCGTAGGCAATTCTGAGAACCGAGAACTGTGAACTGACAACTGGTTGCTCTGCCGATTGCTGCCATCCTGAACTTGTGGAAAACCAGGTTTTGTCGAGAATCGTCTGACCCGCTTATACTTCGCCACATGGCCAACATCGACAAGCACCAGCCTGGGTCCTTCTGTTGGATCGAACTTGCCACCACCGATCAGAACGCCGCCAAGAAGTTTTACAGCTCACTGTTTGGTTGGGAAGCCAATGACATGCCCATGGGCCCCGGCGATTTCTATACCATTTTCCGGTTGCAGGGCCGCGACGCGGCTGCCGGATGTACCTTGCGCCCCGATCAGCGTTCGCAAGGCGTACCCCCGCACTGGATGATCTACATCGCCGTCGACAACGCCGACGCGGCGGTGACTCGGGCTACCAACGCCGGCGGCAAAGTCTTTGCTCCTGCGTTTGATGTGATGGAGGCGGGCCGCATGGCGGTCCTGCAAGACCCGACCGGCGCGACCTTTTGTGTGTGGCAACCGAAGAAGAACACCGGCATCGGTATCGGTGGCGTGGATGGTACGCTCTGCTGGGCGGACCTGAATACGCCCAACCCCGATCGTGCCGGAAAGTTTTACAGCGACATGCTCGGATGGAAGATCTCTGCCGATACCGACGACGATCCGCCGTCGGGTTACTCCCATATTCAGAATGGGGAAGAGTTTATAGGGGGTATTCCGCCAGTGCGGCCAAACAATCCTCGCACTCCGGCACACTGGCTGCCGTATTTCCAGGTTTCCAATTGTGATGCTACGGCAGGCAAGGCCAAGCAGCTTGGTGCCAAGTTCTACCTCGAACCAATGACGATGGAGAATGTCGGACGTTTTGCTATCGTGGCCGACCCGCAGGGAGCGGTGTTTGCCATCTTTCAATCAATGCCCAGAAAGTAGTCAGTTCAATTCGTCATTCCGGACCCGCTGCAGCGGTGGGGAATCCCGCTTTGCCCGTGTGCGTGAGGGTTTGTTTGGCGGAGTGGCGCTACGTCCCTGGGTGAGCGCCGTCCCGCCCACCGTCCTCCGACAAGATCGCCTGCATCACTTTGGTAATTAAGAATCCCTGTATGGCCTTCCTATAATTGCTGGATGATTGTTCAGCAGACTCCCTCTTCCAATCCCGTCAGTGCGGAGAGAACTCCCGGATTGCTCATTGCGGTCATGTTCCTGCTGGCGCTCTGCATCGTGGTTGGGTTGTATGAAACGTGGCTCATGAGGTCGGATTTTCTGGCGGTAGCGCGTGAACGCCTGCTGCAAGATACGCGGGTGCGCGCTGAATTTGGCAACGATGTTCGCATACCCCTAGCCATGGGATGGAACCTGAACGGAGTCGCGACCGTGTTTGCCTATGTGAAGGGATCGGAGGCCCGAGGGTTTGCCTTCTTCGAGTTGTACCGTAGCTCAAGCGCCTGGGCTTTATTGCAAGGTGAGATTCGCGATGTGACGGAAGATCATGTGCTCAACCTTTCGCCGCTAGGCGGCGTAGCGAAGGCTGACCAGTTGCATGGCAATCGGCGTCTGTACCTCGTAGCAATTGGTGCTCCGGCGGCTGCGGAGGTGGAGGAACTGGCCAAGTTTCTGCAAGAGGAGTGTGGGGTTCGGGCCGTAATGCTGCCCGCGATGGACCTGCCAGAAGAGGCACGCGACAGCAAGCGGAACCAGTGGATCGCTGAGATGCTGGTCGAGGCGATGGCCGGGAAATTCCCCCAAATTGCCGACGACGAAGACGCGAGAATCATGGGTGTAATTGACGATGACATTTATCCCCGCAGTCTCGGTTGGGACTTCACATTCAACTATCGGCTGGCAAACAAATATGCCGTACTGACCGCGCACCTGGATCCCGCTGCCTTCGGGAGAAGGCCCAATGCGGCAATCCGAACCGAGCGCCTTAGAAAGATCGCGATGAAGTGTCTGGGGCTGATGTACTTTGAATTTCAGAAGAGCAGCCGGCCAGAGAGCTTGATGGCCTTCGAAGCTAACTTGCGAAGCATCGATGAAGCTAGTGAACATTATCTGCTCACCGACCTGGCGCATCAGGCCTACCAGGGCGACATCGACGGTACCCCGTGCCTTAGTTTTATCAGTGCAAATGTGGCTGGTTTAGAACGGCTGGAACCGGTCCACCCCTGCCTCGAGCCTTCCGCTATTGGCCGGGGCAGCTACTACGAGGTCGACCTGTCGCATGGCGAGTTTCGAACTGAGCGCACGGATCTGTATAGTCCCGGCCCTATGGGGCTTTTTCTGCGCCGCATGTACGCCAGTCATACCTATGACGGCAAGGTGAGGGCGTTTGGCAAGAGCACCTGGCACAATCTGGACGACACGGTGTGGTCCACCGACCCGCAGAGCCTGCGGACAATCAGCATCTACGGTGTGGAGTTCTACCGCATCACGCCCGGCGTGGGATTTTCAGGCGACGCCAAGTATGTTGCCCCGGGCAACGCTGGCGAGTTCAGTGGCGCGGTGCTCTCCTGGGAGGGCAGATGGAAGATCCAAAGCCCCGACGGGACCGTCTGGCACTATCTCGGCTGTGGTCCGAACTCCGCCGTGCCGTGTTACTTCATCGACAAGACGGACCCGGACGGTGATCAGATCGCGGCCGAACGGGACGGCTACGGCCACATCGCACGGGCACTGCAGACGGGAGGCAAGGACCTGGCAAGTTCGTACGCGCATAGCTGGAGGTTTACCTACAACGGCGAAATGGTGCAGAGAATCGAGGACGATAACGGCGGGAGTACACAATATCTCTATGACACGGACGGTTTCTTGACAGAGGTGCGTGACCATGACCACAGACTTCACTATGACTACGACCCGGCACATCGCATGATCCGAGCGGCCGAGGACGGGCGTGTGCTCACATTGCACTACGATGCCGAAGGCCGAGTCGTCGAGGCCGATGCGGGCGATCGCATGATGTACCAGATCGAGTACAGCGGGGAGGCGGTCCAGGTGAAGTCACCCACCGAAACGTATGTTGTGA
Source organism: Terriglobia bacterium (assembly GCA_020073105.1). GTDB lineage: Bacteria > Acidobacteriota > Terriglobia > Terriglobales > Acidobacteriaceae > JAIQFW01. The sequence goes on along the minus strand of JAIQFW010000061.1, from coordinate 31,184 downwards.
AGCTCAGAGACAGGTTCTTTCAGCTTAGCCGGGCACAGTGAGACTCGCCTTCACCGCCGCAGCTGGGCGGGTGGAGTGTACTCGAGGTTAGCTTTGTTCGCCAGGTACGCGACTGACGTTCTTCGCCAGAACGGGAACAGCAGTAAACCAGTTGTCGAGTCCTCTGCCCACTGCGAATTCTTCTGACATTCGACCGTCCAGCGGTAGCGCATTTTTCCCTTCAGGAGGACCTTGAGACGGCAATGCGACGACAGCCCAAAAGCAAAGCACCTCACGGCTTCGGAATAGTCGTCAAATTCCTCGTGCCAGCCATCGAACCAAACCATGTAGGCCCCTCGCCCCGTCTGCAGAATCCTGACTTCAAATCCAGTTGGATCGACAGGCGGAACACGAATGTGGCGAGGGCCAACTTCGCAGTGAAGGGAGGAGTCTCTCTTCAGCACTTCTACGATTTCGTCAAACATTAGCGATCAAGAAGAAACATGAAAGGCGCACACCCGGGAGAACGGCAGGGAAGCCAGGTTCGCCACGGATATGGCGCCCTCAACCAATTGCGGTCCATTATTTCTTGTCTGGGGCCTTCTCCGGTTCCTTTTCCTTCTCCGCGATGGAAAGGAGCTCCACCTCAAAAATCAGGGTCGCGTCAGGGCCGATGTCCTGGCCCGCGCCCCGCTCTCCGTAGGCAAGATCGGGAGGAACGAAGAGTTGCCACTTCGACCCTGTGGGCATGAGTTGCAGCGCCTCGGTCCAACCCTTGATGACTCCATTGACCGAAAAGGTCGCGGGCTCGTTGCGCTTGTAGGAGCTGTCAAACTCCTTGCCGTCGATCAGCGTGCCCCGGTAGTTGCAGACCACCTTGTCGGTCGCAGTTGGTTTCGGTCCCGTACCTGCCGTCAGAATCTTGTATTGCAGGCCGCTGGGCAGGGTAACGACGCCCTCTTTCGCCTTGTTGGCGGCGAGAAATGCATCGCCCTCTTTCTTGTTGGCCTCGCCCAGTACCTTCATCTTTTCCTGCTGCCGTTTCTGGACTTCCTGTTGCATTTCCATCATTGCGGCTCGCGCTTCGTCCTCGGTCATCAACATCTTGCCCCCGGCCATGCCGTCCTTCAGTCCCCGGGAAACCAAGTCGGGGTCAACGGGGACGGACTGCCTTTGCAGGTTCACCCCGAGATTCATGCCCAGGGCGTAACTGAATTTGTCTTTTTGGGTGGTGAGACCCGAAGCACTCGGGGTCTGCGCTGCCGGCGGCGCGGGAGCTTTCGCGGGAGAGGTCGGTGAGGGCGTGGCTGCCGGAGTCTGCTGCGCCAGGGCATTTCCCAGCAGCATCATTCCCGCAGCCAATATGGATAGCGTGAAGGCGAGAGTTCTTGACATCCGTCTATTGTCCCATTGCTTCGCCAAGGCCGCAAATTGACAGGTTTGGGGCGCTGGCGCGAGGTGAGCGCCGGAAAGCAGCGCTGAAGGCTCCGCGTAGATCTACAGCTCTTGGCGCGACTTCTAGTTGCCGATCACGAACAGGTGCCCGTCGTTCTGGGCATAGACCTTGCCGTCTGGGCCGAGGGAGAGCGGAGTGTAGGCGGCTCCGATGGCCTGCTTCTGCAACTCAGTTTTGACCTCGAACTTCTGGTTCGGCGCAAGATCGACTTCCGTGTGGAAGCTCTGATAGCCCGGCAGACTGATGGTGATCTTGCGGTGTCCGGGGGCGACGAGAAGGCCTTTGCCGGCTCCGCCAAACTCGCCTACGTGCCCAACGAACAGATCGTCGAGAAAAACGGCCGCGCGGTCGGGATTCACTGACATTTTGATCTCGGCGGTCACCTCGGGCATCTGGAAGCGCACATCCTTGGCCATCTTGACCAACACCAGCTGTTTCTCTCCTGGCGCAACGTTCACAGTGGTGCGGAAGTCTTTGTAGCCACCCTGACGAACGGCGATGTCGTGCTGGCCGGGCAGAAGCAGTACCTTCTTCGATCCCTTGAGCTCTTTCAGATAGCCGAGATATTGGCCGTCAATCCAAACGCCCGAAGTCTTTTCGACTTTGGTGGCGCCCTGAAACTCGATTTCACCGAGTACCTGGTTGTCGCCAGACAGAGCCGCTAGCGTGAGCAGCACGGCGACGCCGAGAGCCACAAGTGACCGCACACAATTAGTCCTCATAGGGGTGAACTCCTTACTCGTGGGGAGCACGTTCCATGCCACCGGTGGGTAGGGCAGGAGGATCGATATCTCTTTTGTTTTGTGCGTGACTGCGGGCTCTGAGGTGCTTGCGAAACGGGTAATTCTGTTGGAGTACCGGGAGAAACTTCCCGCCCGAGGCTGGATTACTTAGGAGGGATCCGGGCCCTTCCCCGGTTCCTTCGCGCTCCTGGATAATGCAGGCTAGGTCAGCGTTTTTCTCAACTCTCGCCGCAGGATTTTTCCTGACGCTGTCTTGGGAATCGCGTCCACAAAACAAACTACCCGAGGTTGCTTGTAGTGGGTGAGGCGGTCGGCCACGAATCCCGACAATTCGTCTTTCATCTTATCGGAAGCGACAGAGCCTTCGCGCAGTACCACAAATGCCACCGGAATTTCGCCGGCTGCAGAGTCAGCGCGCCCCACCACACCGCAATCACGCACAGCGGGATGCTCCAGCAGCACGCTTTCGACCTCCGCGGGAGCAACCGGAAAGCCTTTGTACTTGATCATTTCTTTGCGCCGGTCCACCACGTAGTAGAAGTCCTCGGCGTCCCGCGTGACCACGTCCCCGGACCAGAACCACCCGTCGCGCAGCGCGGCTGCTGTGGCCTGCGGTTCTTTCCAATATCCCAACATGAACTGCGGCCCACGCATGACCAACTCTCCGGGCTGGCCCAGTGCGGCTTCGTTCCCCTGGTCGTCCACCACCCGGCAGTCGGTCTGCGCCATGGGCTGGCCGATGGATTCCGGCCGGTAGAGCTCGGGCTCTAGAAATCCGATGTGGGTGACTGGCGACGCCTCGGTCATACCGTAGCCCTGGCAGACCAGGATTCCGGTAAGGGAAGTGAAACGGCGAGCCAGTTCGGGAGCGAGCGGCGCAGCCCCGGACTTCACCCACTGCACCCGGTGGTTCTTGGGAAACTGCCCAGCCTCCGCGGCCTGGCAAAGCGCATTCAGCGCGGGGGGCACAGTCGGCGCCATGGTTACGCCTTCCTCAACAATCAGGGAGCAGAATTGCTGAGCGTTGAAACGCGGCATCAGCACCAGAGTTGCACCCAGCGTGAGCACCGGGTTCAGCACCACGTTCAACCCGTAAATGTGGTAGAGCGGAAGAAAGCAGCACACCACCGAGTCGTGACAGATCTGCGTTCCGTTCGGGCCGATGAACTGAAAAACATTCGACACCAGGTTGTAATGCGAAAGCATGACCCCTTTAGGCAGTCCGGTGGTTCCGCTGGAGTAGGGAAGTGCGCCGAGCGCTTGATCCGATGGCTGGCTGGGCCTGGGGAAGACTGCAAGAGCAGGCTGCAGCAGGCTCGCAATGGGATCAGTCCCAGCCGCGGTCTGGCGGGCAGTAAAGACACGCCGCAAGTTTGGGAGACCGGAGAGGGAAACGCCTTCGAGGCTCGGGCCATCGGTCAGCAGCATGACGGCGCCGGAATTCTCCAACTGATAGCGGACCTCACGCTCGCGGTAGGTGGGATTAAGCAGCGTAGGAGTGGCACCCGCCAACGTGGCCGCGTGGTAGGCTGCGCAGAACTCCCAGGAGTTGGCCAGGAAGATGGCGAAGACTTCGCCGGGTTTCAGGCCGGCAGCGATGAACCCGCGGGCGAGATTCTCTACCATGTCGCCATATTCGCCGTAAGTAATGCGCCGGCCGCAGGAGCTGTCGACGATGGCGGTTTTCCGCGGGAAACGGCGGCAGCTATCGAGAACCAGTTCGTGCACAAAGCGGCCGTGCGGATCGGCGTAGAGCTGGGTGCGCAGCATGCGGAGGGAATTGTAACGGAAAGACAGGCGCTGGCTAAAGACAAAGGCAGATGCGAACCAAAGAAAGAGCAGTTCTCGGTTCTCAGTGCACAGTTCTCGGAATTGCGTCCTTGCGCTCACCCCGCCAGCTTGCGCAAAAACTCCTGCTCATCCATGCGGTACTTGAAGGCCTTGCGGCCGTCGATGAACACGACCGGGACTTCATCGGTGAACTGGCGGCGGAGCTGGTCGTCGGAGTCGACGTCAATCTCCTGCCAGTGGAAGCCGCCCCGGCGCTGGAGTTTCGTGAGTGTCTCTTTGACGATCTCGCACAAGTGGCACCCCTTGCGGGAGTAAAGGACGACCTGGTGCGACTCGTTCACGCGGCGAGTGTAACAAGTGTGAACCGGCATTTCCACTGGCGGACGAGTCCAGTAGTGTCCCAAGTTAACCACGAAGGACACAAAGGAGCACAAAGAAAATCCATGAATGGGAGGCTTTGTGTTCCTTTGTGTCCTTTGTGGTTGATCAACTTAAGACATTACCCAGAGTCCCGGCGCGCCTCCGCTCGCACAGGATACAATTCCAATCGTGTCGAAAGAAAGAGACAAGCCGCTTGCCGGGAAAGCCGCCCTGATCACCGGTGGCGCGCGCCGCCTGGGACGGGCGACCGCACTGGCGATGGCCAGGGCCGGGGCCGATGTGGCCATTACGTTTCACCAGTCTTCTCGCGAGGCCCAGCATACAGTCATCGATCTCAGCAGTTTTGGCGTCCGTGCCGTAGCGCTGCGCTGCGACGTCACCGACGAGAAGAGCGTAAAGGCCACCATCAAGGAAACTGCCAAAGAACTTGGTGGCATCGACATCCTGGTCAACAACGCGGCCAACTACGAAACTGCGGAATTCGCCAAGCTGACGCTAAGGCAATGGGACGCCATCTTCGCCTCAAACACCCGCGGTCCATTTCTGGTCTCCCGCGAGGCCTTGAGCCTGCTGCGGCAACGGCGGGGCAAGATCATCAACATGGGGTCGCTTGGCGGCTTAAGGCCCTGGGCCACTCACGTCCACTACTGCTCCTCGAAGGCGGCGGTGCATATGCTCACCAAGGTGATGGCCAAAGCGCTGGCGCCGGAGATTTCGGTGAACTGCGTGGCCCCGGGGATGATTGATCTGGGGGAGAAGGCCGCGGCAGCATTTATGAAACGCATGGCCAAGCAGACACCCATGCGGCGGAACGGTACCGGCGAGGAGATCGCGGCCGCGGTGCTGTTCTTTGCCACGGCACCACACTTCATCACCGGGCAGATTCTGGCGGTGGATGGCGGGCTGGGGTTGTGAACCGCCGGGACCTCACTCTGCAGTCGTGGGATCGATGATCGACTTGATTTCGGAAATACGGTTCGCCGGGAAGCCTCCCTGGCTGGCATGTTCCCGAACCAGTTTTTCGCTGGGCGCATTATAGATGCAATAGACCTTGTCCTGGGTCACGTAGCTGTGCACCCATTGAATCTCCGGCCCGAGGTTGCGCAGGACGCTACACGACTTCTGCGAGATCGCCTGCAATTGCTCTGGCGTAAGGGCGCCGGCGCCCGGAATGTCGCGTTCGATGACGAACTTTGGCATGCTATCCTCCGAAGTTTGTGTGACCGACAGTTTGCCTTAGATTGTCATCCTGGAGCAAGCGTCCTTTGCCGGGTTTCTCTGCGCACTCTGCGGGTGTTCTCCGCGAACTCGGCGATTTGGGACTTTGGGTTCGCCGCTTCTCGTCAGAAGCTTGAAACGCAGAGGCCGCGGAGAACAGTCGCAGAGTTCGCTGAGCAACCGGCAGTAGTGGCGCAGTTTCAAAGCCGATGGGTTGCTTTCCTTCGCGTTCTTGGCGGCCGTTCTTCGCGAACTTTGCGGTAAACAGGCACTTAACCGCAAAGGACGCCAAGGATGCGCAAAGCACGCCAAGCAAATCCTGAGATCCTAAGCCAAACTGAGCCACTAGCCACAGCGTTTGGCTATGCGAGAAGAATACGGTATCCTTCCCGATTGTTTCTCAACCTCATGTCAAAACGTGTCGTCGCAATCCTGCTCGTCTTCCTGAGTTCGGTAGCGTGGGCGCAAACCCGTCCGGAGGATGGTGCCCGTGAACTGCAGGTGTGGACAGGCGGCGGACATTCCGTACCGGGAGGCACGCGGGACACAGGCCTGTGGAACGCGGGTGTGCGCTATGGGTGGATTCTGACGCGTCCCCACGGGCCAGGGTTCTTGAAAGGACGGTTCGAGTACGTGGTGGATGCTGTCCCGGTGTTTGTGATCTGGCAAAAGTCAAACACGGCGTACGGAGCCGGCGTCAACCCATTGGGGCTGAAGTGGGATTTTGCTACGCGAGCCAGCGCGGTCCCCTATCTGGAATTGAACGGCGGAACCCTTTTTACCAACACGGACGTACCCGCCGGGACTTCGCGAGTGAATTTCACCTCCGCGGCCGCATTCGGAGTTCATCTCTTGGGGAGGCAGTACACCTGGACCCTCGAGGCCCGCTACATGCACATCTCAAACGCTGGGCTGACATCGCCGAATCCGGGCATCAACACTGTGCAGGTGCGGTTGGGGATCGGGAAATTCTGGCACCGGTAGTTCTAAGTCTCAACCACAGAGGACACAGAGGAACGCAGAGTTAAGTGCGTTCGCCCCTGTGTTCCTCTGTGCTCTCTGTGGTTCCGAATTTTGGCTGTGGCTAGGCATTCCGGCGCCGATTGTGCCTTCAATTTGAAAAGAGCTTGTTCCTGCGTCGGGTCAGCAACTTACAAAGATAGCCCACAATATACTCCCTGCGCTCAAGCTCCTTCAGATCCTGATTCTTGACCAAGTCGTGGATTCCCCTGTTTAGTGCTTTCCAAAGTCCGGTTTTTTCAAACTTCTTGTAGGGGTGCGAAGGAGCGGATTTGCCTTGCCGTCGCATCGAAATCCCTCCTTATACAATCCTACTAGCTCTTCCAACACGGAGTCATGATCTGAAACGCTCCAGCGCCTTCCATTTGCAGCGCGACGACCTACCCAGCTATTCTTCTCTGCTTATGTCAACTCTGGTTGAATGTGTCCCCAATTTTTCCGAAGGCCGCGACAAAGCCAAAGTCGACGCTATCATTGAGGCCATGAAGATGGATGGCGTGTACCTGCTCGATCGCGAGATGGATGCCGACCATAATCGCTGCGTGATCACGCTGGTGGGTGAGCGCGAACCCATTCAGGAGGCGGCGATACGCGGCGTGGGGAAGGCGGCTGAACTGATTGACCTGAACGTCCACCAGGGAGCGCATCCGCGCATGGGTGCGGCGGATGTGGTGCCGTTCATCCCGATCGAAGGTGTGACCATCGAAGACTGCGTAGCCATGGCTCGGCACGTCGGCGCTGAGATCTGGAAACGCTACCAGATTCCCGTGTATCTGTACGAAGCCGCGGCGGCCACCCCTGAGCGGCAGAACCTGGAAAACATTCGCCGTGGGCAGTTCGAGGGAATTCGCGCCGAGATTGCCACCAATCCTGCAAGAAAGCCAGACTTTGGCGATCCCAAAGTACATCCGACGGCTGGGGCGACGGTGGTAGGCGCCCGAAAATTCCTCATCGCTTACAACGTGTTCCTCAGCACGCCGGATGTCCAGATCGCGAAGAACATCGCCAAAGCGGTGCGCTCCTCCAACGGTGGCATGCGTTTTGTGAAAGGCGCAGGATTCCTGGTTCGTGGGATGGCGCAGGTATCCATGAACCTGACGGACTTCGAGCAAACTCCTATTCATCGTGTTTTTGAGATGGTCAAGCGGGAGGCGGCACGCTACGGGGTGATGCCGGTCAGCAGCGAGATCGTGGGATTGATCCCCAAGGCCTGCGGGCTGGAGTGGAGCCGTTCGTGGAGCAATTAGCGGCACCCACAGCGACGCCGGGAGGGGGGAGCGCTGCGGCGGCCAGTGGGGCTATGGCAGCGGGTCTGGCCACGATGGTGGCCTCCATGTCGCGAGGGAAAAAGGCCCACCTGCAATACGAAAGGGAACTAAGTGAGGCCATCGCCCGGCTGTCGCAGCTTCGCGAAGACTTGAAAGCGGCCATCGATGCCGACGCCGAGTCCTTTAATGTGGTGATGAAGGCCTACAAGCAAGCCAAAGACTCGGCCGATGGCGACAAAATCATTGATACCGCGCTGAAGCAGGCTACCAGCGTGCCCCTGAGCGTCGCGGAGAAGGCCAGGGAAGTGGCGGGCATCACGGAAAAATTAGGCCCGATCACCAATCCCAACATGAAGTCAGATCTGACCACCGCGAAGGCGCTGGCCCAAGCGGCGATTCAGGGTGCGTTGGCCAACGTCGAGATCAATCTGGAGTCGATCAAGGACAGCGCCTTTGCTGCCGAAGTCAAGAAGAGAATGGGGGCAGTGAAGGGCATCTGACCTGCCCAGACAGCTGACTCCTCGACTGTGCCGGATCGTTCGCGGGCGCACGATCCGGCTCCGCTCGGAATGACAAGTTGGGGGGCTCCCGTCCGTGTACCTCTTCATTACACAGGGATGGCCTTTGGTTTCTTATCCCCCCGAGACTGATTGGCTTACAATAGTCTCAGCGATACAAGATTACAGGAGTCGTCCGTTCTGCATCTAAGTTCCTATATCTCAGAAGGCATTCAGCTATGAAACCAGTCAAGATCGTACTGTGTGTTGTCTTGTTCTGCATCCCGGCAGCGTGGGGTGCCGCCATCCCCAGCTCGGCCCGCACGGCCATTCCGGCGGACGTGCAGCAAGTCATTACTGTGGACTACCGGACGCTGAAGAATTCCGATACCGCTATGGCGCTGAAGCAGCAGGTGCTGCCACCCGCGCTGAAGGAATTTGAAGGGCAGCTCAAGGGCATCGGAATTGATCCCGACAAAGATGTGGACCAGCTCACCTTTGCCTCTTACCGCGCCGGGAAGCAAGGCTTGAAGGTGGTGGGGGCGGCGCAAGGTTCGTTTTCCAGCAAGACCGTGCTCAAGAAGATGCGTCTCAACAAGGTCAAACCGCTCCGCTACCACGACAACGCGGTCTATCCGATGTCCGGCGGCATGCAGATGACCTTTCTCGATGACAACACCCTGCTGTTCGGCGACACCGCCGCGTTGAAGGGCGCTATGGACGCCCACGACGGTTACGCGACAACCTTGGATTCCAACACCCAGGTCGCCGACATGATCGGATCGGTCGAATCCGGCACGGTGTGGAGTGTGCTCGATCAGCAGGGAACGCAAAATATGCTGATGTCTGCGCTGGGCGATGCGGGCAAGCTCGCCGACTTCGATATGGTGAAGAAGCGCGTTCTGGGTTCGCGCTACACCATGAACTTTCAAAGTGGCGTGAATTTTGATCTGGATGTGGTGACTGCCGACTCGGTTACGGCTGCGACCCTTTCCTCCTTGGTGAAGGCGGGGGTGATCTACCGGAGAATGACCGCCACGCCGATCGAGAAAGCGGCGCTAGCCAATGTTTCCGTGAACTCCGACAGCTCCAACCTGCAGATGCACTTCAAGACCGACGACAAGCAGTTTCAGTCGTTGCTGCATTCGGAGCTGTTCGCTGCGGTATCGAAGTAGCACCGGCAGGGCTGTCATCTTGAGCGCAGCATCTCGAATCGCTTGCGATTGGAGATGCGTAGTCGAAAGATCCCTCGGGGAGACGATGCTCTCGCCTTGATGTAAAATCAATGGCGGAGAATACTTTGTTCTGGCTGCTCTGAACCAGCCTTAGAATTACTCCCGAAATCTTAGCTTGATACTCAAAGCCTGCCGCGGCCTGGGGCGGGATATTGTCAGGAGACAGCGATGAAGATTGCAAAGACGGCAGACCGCAAGAAAGTGATGGACACCTCGAAGAGTACAGATTGCCCCAAGTGCGGCAAGCCCACACGGATCGTGAAGCGGGTGAAGGACCGCGAGCGTGGCGTTCCCGGGGGGATCTTTATTTCCTGCTCGGCATGCGAATTCTACGAGAAGCTGTAGTCAGGAGCCAGTGGTCAGGAGTCAGGTAGGAGTGCCGGCCGCAGCGGAGGGTCATCCGCGGCGGTTTTTGTTTGTGTTCCCAAGGAGCTCTGGGTAGCGTGCAGAAGAAAAGGCCGCCCAGATTTCGGGCGGCTCTGGCCTGCAAAAAATGGGAGAGTCTTGGCGTACCGTTCAGTCTGCTTTGTTCTTCAGTGAAGCTGGGTTGCGCCTCCACATGAGACATAGTTGTCGGCTGAACAATTCTCGCCACCACCGTAAAAGGCCACGGCGGTCCGGTGGTTATTGATGCCCCAGCAGAAACCCCAATCCCCGGGGAAGCTGATGATCTCAGAGAAGCTCGGGTTCTTGGTGGTCCAGCGCACTGGCAAGCTGGTGGTGTCGTTGTAACAATCGCCGGTCATGTCACCCACTTCGTTGAGACCCACACTCTCGCAGCCCGCAAAGCCTTGCGGCAGGGCAAGCTCAATCGGGTCGGTATACTTTGTCCTTCTTGTGTTGAGTGGCTTCCAAAACCGGGGAAGCCAGGTGCTGTCGTCCGCCGATACAACGGCGCCTGAGATCTGCCCTCTGTCGTTGATGTGAAAGGCAAGAGTGACTGGGTAATCCGGGGAGGGAGGAAGCGGCATGAGTTTCCAGCCTTTCCCGTCAGGGCGCGGGTTCCAGAGAGCAGAAATGATAATCGACTCGTCCTCGTTGAAAGCTATAGCGACAATCTGTCCGAAGTCATTCACCGCCCAAGCCTGCCAGCCGGTAAGGTCCGGAAACCCTGCTGTGTCGAGCTTGTGGATTTTCCATTTGGTGACCAGTTCTCCGTTCTTCCACTTTAGCGATGGCGTCCAGACCACGGGTGCGTCGGCAGCACCATCCACTCCGCTCCAACCCACGATCAGTGTTCCCAGTCTGTTCGTGGCGCCCGCATAACTCGAGTTATAGTTGCTATACCGTGGATCGCCGGTATCCGCCAGGGTCCCAAGATCAACCATACCGGACCTCTTGGTCCACGCGGCGGCGTGCACCTGCCCGTTCGGCGTGGTGGAATGAGTGGCGACCAGACCAGTGTTCGAGATTTGTATCGGAAAGGGCTCTTCCCACCCCATGGGTTGGTCCCCGCCCAACGTGCCCAGGTCGATCCATTCGCCAGCATGGGGCCCAAACACAGGCACGGCCAGAGTATGGGTAGAACCGGCACCGTCGGGACCGATCGGAGGAACGTCGCCATACCCGACCGCCATGCCAAGATCGTTGATGTCAGTCAAAGCAGCCCAGGTTCCGCCGTCGTAGGCACCGAATTCCCAGATTTTCGCTTTGTGCCGCAGACTGGCCTCAGCGTTGAAGCTCTGACTTGCTGTAACGCCGGGCGTCCTTGGCGTCCGGTTCGTCAGGGGATGCCGCAGATGCCACATTTTGCCGACAGGCTTCGTCGCTGCCTGCTGCGCTCCCGCCACCGGCACCAGAGACACGCACAGAACTACGAGCAAGAGACCGATATGTTTCATGATTCCCCTCCATGAAATCAGCTCGTGTTGAACTACGTGATCCGAGAAGTAGTCTGGATATCTCGCTTCTAAGGGTGCTGCGTCCCGCGGTGGGAGTTGCTCTTCGGGGAAGCGAGAGAATTTACGCGCCAAGACTATCGCTTGGGCCAATTTTCGCAAGGGCATTCATCACTATTCGGTGTGATTCCACAATCAAGTTGAAGGCTGAGAGCTGACGGCTGAAAGCTGAAAGCTGAAAGCTAAGAACTGATCTGCCCCAGAATCGCGCGGGCTTCAGCAGCGGGATCGGCCGCCTCGGTGATGGGGCGTCCTACCACGATGTATGTCGCGCCGGCGGCGATGGCCTCCGCCGGAGTTACCACCCGCGCCTGGTCTCCCGCTTCGGCGCCGGTGGGACGCACGCCTGGGGTCACGATGGCGAACTTGTCTCCCAGTTCACTGCGCAGCCCCGAGGCCTCGCGTGCCGACGCCACGACCCCTTGGCATCCGCTGGCCAGAGCCAGGGCCGCCAGCCGCAGCACTTGATCTTGCACCTGTCCGTGCACGCCCAGTTTGTCCAGGTCGGAATTCTCCAAACTGGTGAGTACGGTTACGGCCAGAACCAGAAGCGCGGGATTCGCAGAGGTTGCGGCAGCGGTGGCCGCGCGCAGCATCTTGCTTCCCCCGGAGGCATGTACCGTCAACATGCTTACGCCGAGCCGGGCAGCTTCGTTCACGGCACCGGCCACAGTATTGGGTATGTCGTGGTACTTCAAATCCAGAAACACTCTTCGCCTTGAGGCCACCAAATCGCGCACGATTTGCGGGCCTTCCGCGGTGTAGAGTTGCATGCCCACTTTGTAGCAGAAGGCGGAATCGCCCACGGCCGCCACGATCTTCCTGGCGGCGGCCGCGGACGATACATCCAGGGCAACGATCAGACGCTGGCGCGGATCGTGCATCCTCTGAAGTGTAAAACGTTTGGGGTTAGTAGGCTATTGGCTGGAGCATGGCGATCTGCTCAGGCTGGTTCCTCCGGGCGGAGACCAGATCCAGGCGCACCCGTTGCAGACCCTTGTCCTTGAAGTTTAGGGTCTGCGCGGCCCCGTAGGACAAGTCGATGATCCGGCCCGGGACAATGGGACCGCGATCGTTGATCCGTACGTAGACCCGGCGGCCATTGGCCAGGTTCGTGACCCTAACCAAGGAGCCGAGGGGTAGCGTCGGGTGGGCGGCCGTCAGGTCGTACATATCGTACGGCTCACCGCTGGCCGTGGGCCTGCCTTCGAAGTAATCACCGTACCAGGACGCCGTCCCAATTTGATACGGTTCGTGATGTTTAGGATTAGCGTGGGGCTTCGCTATGGATTCCCCTGCCTTTTGTATCGGTATTGCTAACTGGGTGTCTTTCGACCCTGAGCTGTTTGGCCCCTGAGCCGCCCCCAGGCTGGCGACTAGTAAAATGATCGCCAGTCCATGAGCTAAACGTATTCGCATTCAGTCACCTCTCATCTCTAAAGTCGTACCTCCCCAGAACCGGTTCTTGGAATGATCTGGAGATGCTAAAGGGCGGCTGCAGGGCCTGTCAACCCGAATTTGCACGTACGAATGTAACCAGCCAGTTATGGATATCTCACGTAACTCACTGTATAGCTTGGGTAATGTTACCAATATCCCTGTAGTAGCATCTACTTACGTGTTTACTATTTGTTAAATAACCTAAGTTCAGTGCACTATGAAATATTTGCTGTGCTCGTGTTTTCATACAGTTAAGATTGAGTTACCCTATTCACGCCTTAAATTCAGTGACTTAGGCGGGTTATCGTGATGTAATCGGGCAGGGTACAACGTCCGATTATCCCGGTGTAAAGGGGCTTTCTGGAAGCGTTCACCTATGGCAACCGCTCCTCCCATCGTTCTGACCATTGCGGGTTTTGACCCCTCGTCCGGGGCCGGGGTGACGGCTGACATCAAGACCATCGCTGCCCACGGCTGCTATGGCGTGGCCTGCATCAGTGCCCTGACCGTGCAGTCGACCGGTGGGGTTCGCCGGGTTGAACCGGTTGCCGCAGACCTGGTAACGGAGACCCTGGCGGAACTCGCGTCCGACGTGGAAATCGCAGCCGTTCACATTGGAATGCTGGGATCGGCAAAGGTGGTTCGCGCTGTGGCAGAGTTCCTACAAGGCCAGAAGCTGGCGAATGTTGTCCTGGATCCCATCCTCAAGAGCACATCCGGAGCCGACCTGGTGGACGCCGCGGGGGCACGTCTGTTGACCGACAAGCTCGTGCCGCTGGCGACGGTTCTAACCCCGAATGTGGATGAAGCCTCCGCCTTGACCGGGCTGGCGGTTACCAATCCGGAGCAAATGCGGTTGGCAGCGCACAAGCTTCACGAATTGGGGGCTGGGGCGGTGGTGATCACCGGCGGCCACCTGGACAAGGCGATTGATCTTTTGAGTTTTACTACCAAGCGGGGTGTCGAGCAGGAAGTCTTCAAGTCCGCGCGGTTGCGTTCCAATTCGACCCATGGCACCGGCTGCGCCTTCGCGACCTCCGTGGCCTGCCACCTGGCGTTGGGGCGGGGTTTGCCGGAAGCGGTGTTGCTGGCCAAGGCATATGTGGCAGCTGCAATCAGCAATGCCCATCCGATGGGGCGAGGTACGGGGCCAGTGCATCACCTCTACCGCATGCACCAGCAGCGAAGAACTGTGGGTGGAGATCCGGAACCGGTGAACTGACGGTAGGGTGATCAGGACTGGCAGGGAGAAAGCTACTTTTCTGCCGGCTCATCCCGCCTGAGCAGGATTGCCGCCACGAATGCTGCTACCGCAGCCAGAAGCCACTCGACTCGCCATAGCTGAATCGCCTGGAAGTCGGCGATACTTTGAACCGAGTAGACGAGGCCAACCAGAACCGCCGCCAGCAGGCAGCCCAGCCCCATCAGGAAAGCGACCAGCGACGCTGTGGAAAGGTGCAGCCACCCTTTTATGCTCTGGAATTCAAGCACCTTCAAGAACTCCCAGGACGGCATCCAACCGTGTTGCGTCGAGGACGAGGCGTTTGGCGAACGCGAAGCTCCGCAAACGTGACAGAATCGCGCGCCGACCATGAATTCTGAGCCGCAACTGTTGCAGGCTCCGGCCAGGGAGGCGGGGGATGGCTCCGGTTGCGCTACCGGAGGCCGCCAAAATTCTTGAGTTTCGTTGTGCGCTACTTCGGACATAAGCATTCCTTGACCCATCCAGCCGCAAGCCGGTGGCCAAACCTCGTGTCCGTAAGTCATTGCGGCACAGGAAGCTGGGCACCTTCCAAGATCTGGATTTTGGCCTCCGAGCAGGAATTACCAGTTCCCGGCAAGGATTATCGGGATTGTCTCTGTTTTCTGGAGGGTTGTCATTGAAGAACCTTGCCCGGAAGTGACCTTCTTGGTTCGGTAAGGGGGGCCCATCACAACGGGGAGGCCCCAGGCGCTAACCCAAGAATTACTTCCGGTCGGCCAGTCATTCGAAAGGAATCAGCCGGTTCCGGTGGCAATATGCGCCAGGCAAGCCCTTCAATTCCCTCGGGTCTTCGAGTCCACGCGGCAACGCTGATTTGCCGCATCGGAGGCCCTTTCTGCTAGTTGCCGGGCATCTCCTGGGACAAGATCCAGTTGCTCCGCTCGCGATACCGATAGGGGATGTTGCAACCATCGGTGTGTGAGTTGGCCCCCGATCTGGGCATTCCGGGTCGCTAACGCTCGTGTTGAGCTGGAGCGGGCGCAAACAAGCCCCCTTGGGGAAACGCGAACTGGTGACAAGAGAACTGCCCGGGCTCGGTAGCGACACGTTGCCAGGCCGACTCTATTTGTACTTCGAGTGCCTGCGGGTCAGCGTCGCAGGCTTCATCGCGTTAGCGGCTCGGCGCACATCGTCGTTTGTGAACACCGCAAAAAGGAACGGCTGTGATTCGAGGAAATGAACCAGGTCACGCAATGTCAGACCAAGATACGACAGCCGGTCCTCATCGACGAAGATCTGGCCGTTTTCCGGTTCGAAGGACGTAATCAGCTGCTTCGCCTCTGGATCAAACTTCTCGTGCAACAGGTCTACGATCGATGGTGCCAAGTGTCGGCGATCCGGCGACGATGGTTTCGATGGCATGCCATGATCCGCGGTCACCGCAAGGAGATAGTCATTACCAACCTTTGCTTCTAACGCACTCAGCATCCGCTTCAACTGACGATCCATCTCGCCGAGCGTGACGCGCAGCTCTTCCGAATCCGGACCGTACTTGTGGCCCACGAAATCCGCGCCTTTGTAGTTCAGCAGAATGAGATCTGGAACGTTGTCTTCGCCCAGCGGCTCTCGCTCAATCATCGCGGTCATCGCATCGGCTTCGAATGCTGGAAACAGAGCCGAATATCGCACCGCCCCGGTCGAGTCGATTTTGTGACCCATCCACTCCCCGCTCGCTGGCCACAGTGTTTTGGCATTGCGATCCTTCAGATATGCAGGCAGCCGGAAACAGTTGGGGTTTGTGGTCCAGTTGCCAGTCTCCTGATCGTAGCTTGCGAGAACGACTGGCGCTCCGTTCAACTGGCACACTCCATGTCCTGCGAGCGGCGTCGCCGCCCGGTCGATGCTGCCCTGTGCCAATACGATCGCGCGACCAGCCGTCGCCAGCTGCCAGACGTCAGCCAGCGTCAATACCATCAGATCTTGCGGCGTTCCTCCGGCAAAAAAGTCGTGGCGGCGGCGCTGCTTGCGCTCGTACATGCTGACCCCTGTGATTCCGTGCACGCGAGGATCGGCCCCGGTCGAGAGCGTCGAGTGCCCAACAGCTGTGTTGGTCGGAAGAAAGTTAACCCGTGCCTGAGTGAACCAGGCACTACGCTGGCGCAGGGCGGTGAGGGTTGGCATGGACGCGGCGTAGCGATCGAAGTAATCCCGGCGCATGCCATCCAGGACGAGCAACATGACCACTCGTGGTCGAGCCAAACCCGTGCGTAGAACCGGTAATACGCGGCCTGTCGTGGTGGGAGGCATCTGCACGCCAAGCGCAGCCGCAAGGGTTAACGTAACGTCCTGCTGCACGGCCGGAGTCGAGTACCTTCCCGTTCTTACCGCGGGACCCACGAACATCAGCGGAATCGCTACGTCATACGTCCACGGCGAACCGTGCATGTAAGACACGTCGGCCCGAGTGATGAAGTCGCCTTCGCGCGGCACGATCAGGAGTTGGCCGGTTCGTCCCGGGAAGTATGCCCGAGCAAACATCTCCAAGAAACGCTGTCGCTTCGCGAGGGTGGTTGCATCGACTGGTTCTGCGCGCTGGATTCGAGGTGCGTCGCTCCCAATAGATCGCTTGACCTGCTGGCTCGATACCGCCCAAGTCATCGCGACTAGGGTCAGGCCGATAGCGATCCGCAGTCTTACTTTGCCCATGCGAGCACTTTTGGCTGATAAGAGATTGTTCAACTCTACGCTGATTTCAGTTCCGTTAACACGGATCTTGTGAGCGGCCGTGTAACGGGTTTGTAGTAGAGGCGCTGGCCATCCCCCGCCGCCGTATTCCGGGCGGGTGGTCAGCTACTCGGCAGTTACCGCCCAGAAACCAGCCGGGAGGGTCAACCTCTAGCCCGACCTGCATAAGTGAGCGCTTGTGAGGGAGGCCCCGTCCTCCACTGCCTTGGCGGCTGTGGGGAACCGGCGTATTCTGAATTTCGTATCTTGATTCAGGAGGCGGGTTATGTACTGCAACTATTGCGGGAAGGTCATCCAGGACGATGCCAATGTTTGCGCCTATTGCGGCAAACGAGTGGGCGCGGTACTGGCCCGCAAACGGCTGATTCGTCCCCGGGCGGACCGCAAGATCGCCGGAGTGTGCGCCGGGTTTGCCGAATACTTCGACATCGATGTCACGGTTGTGAGACTGGTCTGGCTGATCGTCGCGCTGATGACCGGTGTGGGCTTGCTGGCGTATCCCATCGCCTGGATCGTGATGCCGGAGGAACCGCTGATGATCTCCGCGCCTGCGGGGCAGAGAGTGATGAATCCCTAGGTCGCGCGTTGCTTAGTGCTGACACGCGGGCGAGGGCGCCCGCGCCACACTGACAAATTGTCCTCCATTGGTCTGCGCGCAACTCCTGTGTTTAAATCGGAGCGATGAAGCAAGTTCGTAGCGGAGACGCAGAGATCTCCTACGAAGTCATGGGTGATGGCCCGCCTGTAGTTCTTCTCCATCCTTTTCCCGCCAACCATGAACTGTGGGAACCTGCAGGCAAGGCGCTCGTGCAGCAATATCGCCTGATTCTTCCCGATCTGCGAGGACACGGCGAGTCAGCCGTGGGCGAAGGCCCGGCAACCATGGCGAAACATGCCGTGGATTTGGCCCGAATTCTGAATGAAGAGCACGTGGGCCGGGCGCCGTTTGTCGGAGTTTCGATTGGCGGCTATGTCCTGTTCGAGTTCTGGCGGAGATTTCGCGGACGGGTGGCGGCGCTGGTGCTGTGCAATACCAAGGCACCGGCAGACACTCCGGAGGCCAGAGCCGGACGTATGCAGGCGGCAGCGGACGTGCTAGAACGCGATACGGAACCGTTCTTTGCCAGCATGATTCCCAAGCTTCTGGGAGAGACGACTCGCCGGACCCGTCCCGATCTCACCGAAAGCGCGTTGCGCATGATGCGCAAGATGTCGGCAGAGGACGTCGCGATGGTACAGCGCGGCATGGCGGAGCGCCCCGATTCGGTGGAGACCCTAAAGACCATTAATGTGCCGACGCTGATCGTAACCGGTGACGAAGACATTCTCACCGGCGTCGCCGAAGCGGAGTTGATGAAGCAGCACATTGCCGGCAGTCAAGTGAAAGTGGTGGCCAAAGCCGGGCATTACTCTCCGTGGGAGCAGCCCGCAGAAGTGGGCCAGATGATCAGACAATTCATGGATGGAGTGAGCAAGGGGTAGGCTCGTTGTGGCAGGAAGCGCTAAAGCGGCCAATGATGAGAAGGGCTTGCTGCAGCGCTGAAGGGCTGCTCCACCCAGAACCCGAGCTTTCCCGCAGCCGGTTTCAGTGGCGCGGCTGAGAGCTGTCCCTTGAGTTACAATTCTCTCGCCATGATTGATACCTTTCTGGTACCCGAGAAGACACTAGTCACCGCCAAAGGCGATGGCTCCGCTGTAGACGTCAGCGCCGCAGGCAATCGTGTCTTTCTGTTGAGCCTCAATATCGTCAACGTCGTCGAGCAGGAAGCCTTGGACGTCACCATTTTTGGATCGGCTGACGGCGCAGCTTGGGGGCCCAAACCGCTCACCAACTTTCCTCAGAAATTCTATCGCGCGCAACACCCTTTGCTCCTCGACCTGAATGAGCATCGGGACGTCAAGTTTGTCCGCGCACACTGGGAAGTCAATCGCTGGGGCCGGGGCAGCGAAACGCCGATGTTTGAGTTCAGCGTCAGCATCCGGGAAGTGCCCAACGACATTCTTAAGGAAGCTACTGCCGAGGCCAAAGCGCTGGTGTGAGTCTAGATCGTCCACCCCGCTTCGCGAAAAATCAGTCTTGGTCCGGCTCTGCCAGCTAGCTCACGTCTTTACCCCAACGGCGTTCCCCAGCCCAATGCGTGGTTTTCTTCCGCTATAGTGATAGACACATGGCGCAAGAAATCATCATTCGTCCGGGGCGAAATATTGCTGGGACATTGAGCCTACCGGGGGACAAGTCGATCTCGCATCGCTACGCCATGTTAGCGAGCATCGCCGAGGGCACTACCACTCTGGAGAACTTTTCGACCGGGGCGGATTGCGCCAGCACCCTGAACTGCCTCAAGTCGCTTGGCGTGAACTGGGAGCGTGCAGGGAACCGTGTGGTGGTTCAGGGGCGTGGGCCGAACCTGCGTCCGTCGGCCAGGCCCCTCGACTGCGGGAATTCTGGATCGACGATGCGCATGCTGAGCGGGGTTCTTGCAGGGCAGAATTTCACCAGCGAACTGGCCGGCGACGAATCGCTCTCCCGGCGGCCCATGGCGCGTGTGATTACTCCGCTGGAGATGATGGGCGCCAGGATTACGGCTGCCGATGGCGGACGGCCTCCGTTGCGGATCGCGGGCGCGCGCCTCAGAGCGATTGAGTACAAACTGCCGGTCGCGAGCGCGCAGGTGAAGACCTCGTTGTTGTTTGCCGGATTGTTTGCCTCGGGAGAAACACGAGTTGAGGAGCCGCTGCGAACGCGCGATCACGGAGAACTGGCTCTGCGCGCGTTCGGGGCCGAGGTAAAGCAACACGGGAATGAATCCCGCATCGCTGGTGGGCAGAAACTGCGCGCGATCGAAGCCACGATTCCCGGGGACTTGTCGAGCGCCGCATTTTTTCTCTGCGCAGCTGCCTTGTTTCCGGGATCGCAGCTGACCATCTCTGGTCTGGGACTGAACCCGACGCGAAGCTTCCTCCTGGACTTGCTGGTGGGGATGGGCTTGCGCGTATCGGTTACGCAACTGGAAGAGACCCACGGAGAGCTGGTGGGCACGGTGCAGGCCACAGGAGGCGAGTTACGGGGAGTCACGATCCAGAATCCGCACACCGCCATGCTGATCGATGAGATCCCCGTGCTGGCGGCGATTGCGCCTTATACCACTACCGGCATTGAGATTCGCGACGCTCGGGAGTTGCGCGTGAAGGAGTCGGATCGCATTGCGGC
The DNA here is from genome assembly GCA_020073105.1 of Terriglobia bacterium. Lineage (GTDB taxonomy): Bacteria > Acidobacteriota > Terriglobia > Terriglobales > Acidobacteriaceae > JAIQFW01. Next base: position 11,098 of record JAIQFW010000061.1, on the reverse strand, counting down.
CATGGCCACTAATCTGCGAACCATGGGGGCAGCGGTCGAGGAACATGAGGATGGGCTGAAGATCCCCGGGGGACAGAAGTTGCGAGGCGCAAAAATTGATTCCCACGGCGACCACCGCATCGCCATGGCCTTTGCCATAGCCGCGCTGCGGGCCGAAGGAGAGACCCTGATTTGCGGAGCAGATGCAGCGGTCATTTCATATCCAGGATTCTTTGAGGTGTTGGAGCGCGTGGTGAAACGGTAGACAATTGCTCCCGACTGGAGCAGACTTGCCCCGTCATCCAGGAGCGAAATATGAAACGGTTCCTGTTGGTTCTAGCTCTCGCGGGTTGGTTTTGTCCATTGTGCGCAGCCCAACAGCAGTCACCTTCCGCGGCACAACCAGTTCCATCGGCTTCCAGCGTCGCCACGTTGCCCGTGGGGGAAGTCTCGGCGCAGAAGAGAATCACCGCCTACACTTTGCCTGCCGACGTTTACCAGAAGGCCCACGACCGGAGCCGTATCCACTTTCGTTTGGCCCTGATCGGCTTCGTCTACGGCCTTGCGGTTCTTTGGGCGATCTTGCGCTGGAAGCTCGCGCCGAAATACCGCGACTGGGCTGAGCGATTCAGTTCGCGGCGCTTTCTGCAGAGTGCCGTGTTTTCCCCATTGCTGTTGCTAACCATCGCCGTTCTCACCCTGCCGTTGGACATCTACGGTGAAGTAGTCGAGAAAAGATTTGGCATTTCCGTCCAGAGTTGGAGTTCGTGGGGCTGGGACTGGATTAAGGCCCAGCTGATCTCCCTGGTGATCGGAATTGCCCTGATCTGGCTCCTCTATAGCGCAATTCGCCGTAGTCCGCGCCGCTGCTGGTTCTATTTCTGGCTCATTTCCCTGCCTGTCGGTGTGTTTCTGGTTTTTCTGCAGCCATTGGTTATCGACCCGATGTTTCACAAATTTGAGCCTTTACAGCAGAAGGACCCCAGTCTCGTAGCGGGCCTGGAGCAGATGGTGCAGCGGGCCGGTCAAAACATCCCTCCGGAGCGGATGTTCTGGATGGGCGCAGGCGAAAAGACGACCGCGGTGGACGCCTACGTTACCGGCATCGGCAGATCGAAACGCATTGTGGTATGGGACAACACGATTGCGAAGATGAATACTCCACAGATCGTCTATGTCGCCGGGCATGAGATGGGACATTACGTTCTGTTGCACATTGCCAAGGGACTCACGTTTCTTGCCGGACTGCTGCTGATTTTTTTCTACTTGGTCTATCGCTCGATCGGATGGATGCTGGCCCGTGGGGGAGGAGGCTGGGGAGTCCGTGGCTTGGATGATTGGGCCTCACTGCCGGCATTGATGCTGCTACTGTCTGCGTTTTTCTTTGTAGCGAATCCAGTCGCCAGCGCCTTCAGCCGGTACCTTGAACATCAGGCCGATCAGTATGGGCTGGAAGTGACCCACGGATTGACTCCGGATTCAGGCCAGGTGGCCGCGCAGGCTTTCCAGGCTCTGGGCGAGGTGGATCTGTCCGATCCCGATCCCAACCCGATGAATGTCTTCCTGTTCTACAGTCATCCGCCGATCTCGGATCGAGTGCGGTTCTGCCTGACCTACGACCCTTGGGGCAAGGGCGGGACGGGAGAGTTCGTCAAATAGAGCGGGTCTCCTCCGGCGTGCGAAGGAGACCGCTCCCGAAATAGTCGACTAGATGTGCTCGGTCTTGCCGCGGTATTTAACCGTGCCGGTGTTTTGAATGACTCGGTCGACGTCCTGGTTGGTGTAGGTACGGGCGGCTTTTCGCGCCGGGCCGGAGGCTGCTACCAGCCGGGCCACACTCGCGCTGCTTTCCCAGGAAGTGGCGACGAAATCGAACCCTCCCTGTTCCATCTGCCCGTGCATGTGTCCGTGCATCGGGCCTCCTCCGACTTCCACTGCTGCCGAGGGACCATACCAAACCGGCTGGGTGTAGACCCCGACCGGAGGCTCGCCCACGAACTCACTGGACAGGGTCGAGTTGGTTGCACCGGCGACCAAACCAAAAGTGGCATTGCTGGCGCCCACTGAAGATGGCGACACGGTGGACAAAGTCACAGACGGAGTAGTGACCACGGGAACGTAAGGCGCAGCATAAACGCCGTAGGCCGGAACCCAATTACTGGCGGTGCCACCAATAACAGTGGCCTGGGCGGCTGCAAGTCCAGACAACAAAACAAGCATGCACAGAACAGAGAGCAAACGCATAAAATCCTCCACAAATCCTGGGTAGTCAGATTCCGAAGGCGGTTCCTCAGGATGTCCCGGCGGAGGCTTCCAGAATCCGGCGCTGAAGAATCATACACCCGAAACCCGGCTCTGGGCGCGGCTTTTGTTAGGTCCCGACGTATCGGGCGTAGAGACTTCGGGCCACGGCGGTATCGGTGGTCCCCTTGATGATGGCCCTGCCGTCAGGGAAAAGAGTCATTTCGTAGGGGTCCCGCCAGAACTTCAGAACGAAGTCGTTGTGCCGGACCGTGCCGTGGGGCTTGAGACGCTCGCTCATTTGCACCAGATCGACCGGGCGATGCCGTTCGTGAATCTGCACCGAATTGCGGCCACAAAGCGTGATATGAGCTCGCCCTTCTCCGGCAAGGTGAGGGAATTCGTGGCGGTCGCAGGCGCGGCATCCCGGACGAGGACGGTCGGCAGCGATCTCCGCCCGGTCGTTCCACCAGACGTCGAAGGAGAGCAGGGTGCGGCGGAGTTGCGGCTCAGCTCCGACGAGGAGTTTGAGTGCCTCTGTGGCGGCGATCGAGGCCGCAAGGTTCACGGTGGAATTCAGGATTCCCGAGGTTTCACAGGTCTCGAATGTGCCTTGTGGCGGGTCGGGAAAGATGCACGCCAGACACGCGCTACGACCGGGCAGCACGTTGAGAGTCACGCCGTAGCTGCCCACCGCCGCGGTATAGATCCAGGGAAGGGAATTCTTAACGGCAAAATCATTGATCAGGTACCGGGTCTCGAAGTTGTCGGTGCCGTCGAGAAGCAGTTGCGCGCCTTCCAGCAGGGAATCGATGTTGGGCGGCGTGAGGTCTGCAACTTGGGGTTCGAGGATGATCTGTGAGTTAAAGGTTGCCACCTTGCGCGCTGCGGCGATCGCTTTGGGAAGGGACTCCGCGGCGTCAGCTTCGTCAAACAAGGATTGCCGCTGCAAATTGCTCGGCTCCACGTAATCGCGATCGATGATGCGGATGGTGCCCACACCGGCGCGGGCCAGCAAGGACACGAGCGCTGAGCCCGTGGCGCCGCACCCGATAACGGCAACTCGCGAGGCCGCCAATTTTCGCTGACCCTCGGGGCCAACGCCACGAAACAGCACCTGACGAGAATATCTTTCATCCAGTTCCAAAGAGATCACCGTCTACGAGCATCCAAACCATTATTATAGGTTTCACGGGACGACGAACGGAAACCGGTCCGTGGCCGGGCGACCTACCCGTCACGGCACTCAGAGAGAAAAGATACGTTGCTATCGATCGTTTCACCAAAGCTGCCAACCAGCTGTAACGATGCCGAGGAGCCGGTTTGCTTCTAAGGGGAGCTTTGCCCAAAGCCCTGACCGTGCTGGTGCTCGCGGCCGTCTGCCCCGCGGAAGCGCGGGACGCGGACTCCGCCGGCATGCTACCTGGGCCTGCGCAGGGCCAGTCCGGTGAAGCACAGACCTCCCCAGTGGTACGCCAACAAGACACCATGGCGACGTATCAGGGACTGACGGTGGAAAAAATAGTGTGGCCGAATCTGCTGAACGCGGTTGATCAGCAGCGACTGCGGGACGTGATCGCGCAGAAGGAAGGTCGGCCCCTTGATCGCGATCTAATCCGTCAAAGCATTCGTGAGCTGTACGCCAGCGGACGGTTCAGCGATATTCGCGTCGAAGCTGAGCATTCCCAGGACGGAAGGCTTTCCCTTTTGTTCTTCACCACGTCTAACCTCTTTGTTTCCGAGGTGAGGGTTGAGGGCGCCCTCAATCGCCCTACGGCTGGCCAAATCGTTAACGCTTCCAAACTCGAGCTGGGGTTGTTGTTTACTCGCGACAAGCTTGACCGTGCGCTGACCAACATCAGGCAGCTCATGGAAGAAAACGGATACTATCGCTCCTCGGTGACCCCGGAGGAACGGCCGGAGGTCAGCACACAACAGATCGCAATCTGGTTTCGCGTCGATCCCGGGCCACAGGCGCATGTCGGAAGCCTGACCGTGAATTGCGATTCGGGATGTTCACCGCAAGAGATCGAGCGGGCGGCAAAACTGAGGCCCGGAGATCCGATCTCCATGCAACGCACCAGCAGCGCGCTGGAGCGGCTGCGCAAGCGCTACCAGAAGCAGAACCGGTTACTGGCGCAGGTGTCGATTGGCAAGAAATCGTACCGGCCCGATGCGAATGCCGTGGACTATGTACTCGATATAGTTCCCGGGCCCAAGGTCGTAGTTTCTACCGAAGGCTTCAGGATCAGGCGTGGGGTTTTGAAGCAGAACGTCCCTATTTTCCAGGAGAACGCGGTGGACGAGGACCTGTTAAACGAGGGCCGCCACAATCTGCTGAACTATCTTCAAGGCCGGGGCTATTTTGACGCAACCGTGGAGCTCAAGAAACAGCCCAACACCAACGGCAATGAACTGCAGATCATTTACGCGATCAACGCCGGCGCGCGGCATAAGGTCGTAAGACTGGAGATCAGCGGAAACCAGTACTTTCTCACCGAGACCTTGCTTCCGCGCCTGCAGGTCCAGCCCGCCGGACGGTTGTTTGCCAACGGACGCTACAACCAGCGCATGCTGGCAAATGATGTTCAGGGCCTGGAGAATCTATACCGGGCCAACGGCTTCCAGCAGGTCAAGGTCACGTCCCACGCGACGGACGACTATCAAGGCCATGAGAATGACATCGCGATCACCATCGCCGTAGATGAGGGTCTACAGACCCGGGTGGGAGCATTTCACATCGTCGGCAATCAGGCCTTTTCTGAAGCCCAACTCAGCGCTGAAATCAACACTGCCGAGGGACAGCCCTTCTCCGAGTATTACATCGCTGAAGACCGCGACAACCTGCTGAATTACTATTTCAACCGCGGATTTCCGCACGCCACCTTCGAGGCCTCGGCCAAACCGACCCCGGACCAAGGCCACCGCATGGATGTGACCTTTACCATCCATGAGGGTGAGCAGATTTTTGTGGACAACATCTATACCGCAGGACTGAACTTCACCAAGCCCTTTGTGGCGCAACGTGAGCTGCAGGTCAAGAGCGGGGATCCCCTCAGCCAGATCGATATCCTGCAGACACAAAAACGGCTGTACGATCTGGGCATTTTCAACCAGGTAGACACGGCGGTGCAGAATCCGGATGGAAGCCTGCCGCATAAGAACGTTTTGGTCGATGTTCAGGAAGCCAAGCGCTACACCTTCACTTACGGCTTGGGGCTGGAGTTTCAGACCGGGCAGCCTACAAGGGTAGGTACCAACCAGGCCAAGGGTCAGACCGGAGTCAGCCCGAGGGCGTCGTTGGCCGTGACCCGGCTCAACTTCCGGGGAAGGGACCACACCATCACCTTCAGGGCAGATGTCGGTAGTTTGCAACAGCGTGGTCTGATCACCTATGTGGCACCGCGCTGGTTCAACAGTCAGAATTGGGAGCTCAGGTTCTCCAGCTTCTACGACAATACCCTGGACGTTACCACCTTCACCTCGCAGCGTCTGGAGGGCTCGGTGCTGGCAGAGCAGGTGGTTACTCGAAGCGCGGCGGGATCCCCGGTCACGACCATGGATTACAGCCTTACCTATCGTCGGGTAAAGGCCAGCGACATCCAGATTAGTCCCGCAGAAATCCCCCTGCTTTCCTTGCCGGTGCGTGTCGGTGAGCCGGGGTTCAGTTACGTTCGCAATACGCGGGACAGCGACCTGGAGAGCACCAAGGGCAGTTACAACGCGGTCACGGCTGGGGTCGCAACCAGTTATTTCGGTTCCGAGGCGGATTTCAGCCGTATTCTGGCGCAAAACTCCACCTACCACGTGTTCGGGAAGAACCCACGACGAGAACGAAAGTTTGTGCTTGCCCGTTCGACGCGGGTTGGAGTGGAGAACGCCTTTGGCAATACCTCTATCCTTCCGCCTGGCCAGAGTTGTCCCGATCCCGCCCAGACCGACTGCCCGTCGGCCACCGTCATTCCGCTGGCGGAGCGGTTCCTGGCAGGTGGCGGGAACTCTCACCGAGGCTTTGGTCTTAACCAGGCGGGGCCGCGCGATCCGACGACCGGATTTCCGTTGGGCGGCAGCGCCTTGTTCCTGAATAGCCTCGAACTCCGTCTGCCCCCGACCCCATTGCCATATTTTCAGGACAACATGAGCTTCGTCCTGTTCGAGGATGCGGGCAACGTCTTCACCGACAGCCGGGCCATGCTGGACAACTTGCTGCGCTGGCGCCAGAAGGACCCGCAACTTTGCCTGCAGGAAAGCACGGCCGGCCAGTGCAACTACAGTTACCTGTCCCACGCAGTGGGAATCGGCGTGCGTTATAAGACGCCCATCGGGCCGGTGCGGTTCGATTTCGGGTACAATTTGAATCCACCAGCATTCCCCAGTTGCCAGGCGAAGCCGGGCACGAGCGGACAGGCGGTTTCAAGTTTCTGCACACAAGGCAGCAACGGCAGCCTTTCCTACTTCGTGCCGCAGCACGCATCACATTTCAACGTTTACTTCAGTATTGGACAGAGCTTTTGATGAATCGTAGGTTTTGCATAGTTCTTTGTTTGACCGCATGTCTCGGCGTGGCCGTTCCTTCGCCGGCCGGAGAGGTGCTGGACCGAATTGTGGCGACGGTCAACGGCCACATTATCTTGCAGAGTGACTGGGAGGATAGCCTGCGCAATGCGGCTTGCGTGGACGGCCGTCCGCCCGGCCAGCTCACCGCTGAGGAGCGTAAGGCCGCTTTGGATCACCTGATTGACCAGGAACTGTTGCGGGAGCAAATGCACGCCTCCGACTTTCAACATGCCAGCGATAAGCATGTGGCGCAACGCATGGCGGAGATCCGGCAACAGCATCCAGGAGCAGACAGCCCATCAGGCTGGCAGGCAGTTCTTGACCGCTGTGGAACCACCGAAGGTGAGCTAAAACAATACGTCGCACTGCAGCTGGACCTGATGCAACTGGTGGATGCCCGTCTGCGCCCCGCCGTCAACATTGATTCCAAGAGCATTGAGAGTTACTACAATCAGGAATTCCTGCCGCAACTCCGGCAATCGGGCGGTCAGGATGTTCCGCTCGCTCAAGTCAGTCCCAAGATCAAGGAACTGCTCACCCAGCAAAAGGTGAACGAATTGCTCGTAGCGTGGCTACAAAACCTGCGCTCCGGAAGCAATATTCGGAAGGAGCTGCCGCCGACCGATTCCCCGGGCGAAATGCGGTGAGCGACCGCGGCGCCAATCCGCGTCGGCGCGGGTTCTGGAAGTATCTGGCTCTAGTTGCGTTCATGGGGTTGCTGTCACTGGGCCTTCTGGCTTGGTACGCGACGACAGATTCCTTTCAGGCCATGGTGCGGCACCGTCTCGCGGCCGAATTGGAGCGAATCACTGGTGGCCGTGTGGAACTGGGCAGCATTCACACCATGCCCTTCCGTTTTGTGGTGGACGTGCGCGATCTCACCATCCATGGTCGCGAGGCTGAAGGAGAAGTGCCCTATGCCCACGTGGACCGGTTGGTCGCGCAGGTCAAGCTCATCTCGGTGCTGGGGGCGGAATTTGGATTTGATTCGCTCGTCCTGGACCACCCCGTAATTCACGTCATCTTCTATCCTGACGGCACTACCAATCAGCCGGAACCCAAGCTGCGCACGGTGTCGGCTAGAACTCCCCTTGAGCAACTGTTCGCGGCATCGGTCGGCCATCTGGAGGTCCGACACGGGGAAGCGATCTGGAATGATCAAAAGGTCCCGCTGGATTTTGTGGCCGACAATGTTACTGCCAGCATCGATTATTCACTGCTGCATCGCCGCTACAATGGCGACTTGCTGGTAGGGAAGATCGACACGAAGTGGGACGGTTTCCGGCCGGTAGCATGGATGGGGGAGATTCACTTTGAGTTGGGCGCGGACCGGCTGGAAGTGAAGTCTTTGAGGGCGACGTCAGGGCGCTCGCACCTGACAGGGAGTGGCCGGCTGATAAACTTTCGCCGGCCCGAGGTGAGCGGCGAATACGATCTCACCCTGGATTTGCGCGAGGCAGGCCTGGTGTCGCGTCATCCGGAGATGCGCCAAGGAATTGTACACGCTACCGGCCGTGGCACCTGGTCAGATCCACAATTCGCCTCTGATGGGACCCTCCTGGTTAAAGACTTGGCTTGGCACGTTGAATCTCTCGATCTGCGTGCAGAGAGCCTCGGCGCTCAATTCGGGGTTAATCCGCAGCAACTCAAGATCTCTGACATCAAGGCGAAGCTGCTGGGAGGCATGGTCAGCGGCGAGGCGGAGGTCGGTAACTGGCTCAACCCAGCAACGTCCGGGACCCCGAACGGCCAGAAGGTGGCAGAGCGACAGAAGGGAAGCGTCCGCCTGCGTTTCAAGGACCTTTCGGCTGCGGAGATCGCAGCTGCACTGTCGTCCTCCGCTCGCCCGCTGCATCGCCTGAAATTGGCTGGCCTGGCGGCTGGCACAATTGAAACTCACTGGAAGGGGTCTCTTCACGACTCCGAGACTGAAATTGCGCTCACCGTGGTCCCGCCCGACAGGGTCCCCCCCGGGCAGTTACCGCTGGACGTGCACGCTGATGCCCGCTACCGCGCGGCCGCGGGGGAACTGGCGGTGTCCGAGTTCAACGCCGCAACCCGGGCAACCCAGGTGCGCGCATCGGGGACTCTCTCCAAGCAGGCCGCCGTGAGGCTCGCGGTCAGCACACTCGATCTGGGCGAGTGGGAACCCGCTCTGAGCGCGCTTGGGTACCCGGAGCGAATTCCGTTCAGCGTGCGCGGCCGTGCCTCGTTCACGGGGACCGCCACCGGAAGACTTTCAGAAATTGACTTTGCGGGCAGACTGCAATCCCAGGACTTCCAGCTCGTCATCCCGGCCACTGGGCACACTTCCCAGAAGCGGATTCAATGGGACTATCTGGGAGCGGAGATCGAGCTCTCGCCGCGCGCGTTCGCAGCCCATAACGGTACCTTGCGCCGTGACGGAACCGACCTGAGCTTCGACTTGGACTTCGGGCTGGACAACCGGAAGTTTACGGACTCAAGTCGCTTTACCGCGAGCTTACAGATGCATAACGCTGATGTTGGCGACCTTCTGGCGTTGGCTGGCCGAGACTATCCGGTGCGCGGAAAGGTGGATCTTTTTCTGCATGCGTCAGGCACCGGAGCGCAACCCCAAGGCCATGGGCGACTGCAGCTCTCCGAGGCAATGCTGTACGGCGGGCCGGTTCAGCAATTCGAGGCCGGGTTTTCGTTCAACCGGGAACAAGTATCTTTACAGGAAGTTCACTTCAGACGGGACGGAGCACAGGTCACTGGAGACGGTACCTACAACTTTTCTACCAAGGTTTTCCAGTTGAATCTGCACGGAAATAACTTCGAACTGGCCCGCATTCCCGCTCTTCAGTTCAGTCGTGTGGCGGTCGAAGGCCGCATGGACTTTGACGCGCAAAGTTCAGGAACCCTGGATGAGCCTGTCATTGACGCAAAGATCCGTTTGCACGACCTGAGCTTTGACCACGAACTCGCCGGCGATTTTGCGCTGGACGCTATGACCCAGGGGGCGGAACTGCGTCTCAGCGGGCATTCCCAGTTTCACAATGCCACGCTCGACATCGACGGCAATGTTCATTTGCGCGACCAGTGGCCTGCGACAGTAAACCTGCATTTCAATCGCTTGGATGTGGATCCTGTGCTCAGGACATACTTGAAAGGGCACCTGACCGGCCACTCCGAGGCAACCGGAGATCTGCAGCTGCTTGGGCCGTTGCGTGACCCGGGTGAACTGCAAGTGAAGGGTGACCTGAGCGAGTTCTTGGCCGAGGCGGAACATATCCAGGTGCGCAACAACGGGCCCATCCGATTTGCCGTTTCCGATCGAGCGCTCAATATTCAGCAATTGCGTTTGATCGGGCAGGGCACCGACCTCATCGTGGCGGGCACGGCGCAGTTGACCGGGGAGCATCGCCTCGATTTGCGGGCCAACGGCCATGCCGACCTGGAACTCCTTCACAGCCTTAACCCGGATTTCACCTCGTCCGGAACGGTCACCATCGATGTTGCGCTAGGAGGTACGGCAGATCGGCCGGTAAGCCAGGGCCGCCTCCAGATCAGCCACGGCTCCATCCAATACAGCGATCTCCCTAGCGGTTTGAGTGACATCAACGGATCACTCATCTTTAACCAGGACCGCTTGCAGATTGAAACCCTGACGGCGCACGTTGGGGGTGGCAATGTCAGCTTTGGCGGTTATGCGACCGCTTACAACCGCCAGCTCAATTTTGACCTCACGCTGCGGGGGCAAGATGTCCGCCTCCGCTATCCTCCGGGTGTAAGCTCGATGACCAACGCCGACTTGCACTGGGCAGGTACGTCGACGGCCTCCACGCTTTCTGGCAACGCCACCATTACCAAGCTAGCGGTGACGCCGGGGTTTGACTTCGCTTCCTACTTGCAGCGCAGTGCGCAAAGCTCTACGCTGCCCCAGACCAACCCCCTGCTGAACCGTATTCGGCTTGACGTACACATCGTCACTACCCCCGAACTGCAGATGCAAACCGCGGTGGTACGGCTTTCGGGCGGCGCGGACTTGCAACTGCGGGGCACGACGGCCAAGCCGGTCTTGCTGGGACGAGCGGACGTCATTGAAGGCGAGGTGTACTTCAATGGCACCAAGTACCGGATGGAGCGCGGACAGGTGACCTTCATCAATCCGGTGACTACAACTCCCGTCCTCGATTTGCAGGCTTCGACCCGGGTCCGCGATTACGACGTTACGGTTAACCTGAACGGCCAGTTTGACAAACTCAACCTGAGCTACCACTCGGAGCCGCCGTTACCCACCGCGGACATCATCAGCCTGCACATTCCGCTCAACAAGGAAACGCGCGGCATCGTCACG
>JAIQFW010000060.1 GCA_020073105.1 Terriglobia bacterium | reverse complement strand
AACGCCGTCATGTAACAGAATCTCTGGTGAAGATCTACGCCAACGTGGATCATCTGCGTGCCTCCTTCAGGGCTTGTGCTTCGAGCACGTACTCTACCCTTGGAGGCACGCCTTTGTTTTCATTACATCTGAGCGGAGCAGATTCATCCGCGCAGCGGATGGCGCTACGCTCGGATGACAGCATATTCACCCCAGCAGTCGCGCGGCTTCCTTGGCGTAGTAGGTCAGAATGATGCTGGCGCCGGCGCGGCGGATAGACTGCAGAGCTTCCAACATGACCCGCTCGCGATCGATCCAGTTATTACGCGCGGCGGCCTCGATCATGGCGTACTCACCCGAAACCTGGTAAGCGGCCAGGGGCAGGTCAAAGCGCTCGCGGGCCGCGGCGATCACATCGAGATAGGGCATGGCCGGCTTCACCATAATCATGTCCGCTCCCTCTTCGATGTCGAGCCCGATTTCACGCATCGCCTCGCGCAAGTTGGCGCCATCCATCTGGTAGGAACGGCGGTCGCCAAACTGGGGCGCTGAATCGGCAGCCTCGCGGAAAGGTCCATAGAAGCCGGAGGCGAACTTGGCGGCGTACGAAAGAATTGGAGTGTTGGCCAGACCGGCCTGGTCGAGTGCCTTGCGGATGGCGCCGACGCGGCCATCCATCATGTCGGAGGGCGCGATCACATCCACCCCGGCGCGGGCCAGCGAAACCGCTGTCCGGGCAAGAATCTCGAGCGTGGCGTCGTTAACAATTTCATACTCGGTGGCCGCCGCCGGTGGCGCTGCAACTGCCGCTCCCAACGATTGTGGATGCGCAGCTCGCACGACTCCGCAGTGTCCGTGCGACATGTATTCGCATAGGCAAACATCGCCCATGATCACGAGATCCCGGACCTCGCGCTTGATCGCCCGGGCCGCCTGTTGCACGACACCGTCTTCCGCCCAGGCGCCGGTGGCCACTTCGTCCTTTTTCTCCGGAAGTCCAAAAAGAATGACCGCCGGCACGCCCAGCCCGTGCGCTTCGCCGGCTTCTTTCACCGCCTGATCCACCGAAAGGTTGAAAACCCCCGGCATGGAGCGAACTTCCTTACGCACCCCTTCTCCCGGGCATACGAACATTGGGTAGACCAGGGAGTGGGGAGAGAGCCGGGTTTCGCGCACCATGGAGCGCAATTGCTCACTTTGGCGAAGCCGACGCAGGCGGGTAATGGGAAAAGCCATGACAAACGAGCTCCGGAATTGGTAAACCGACAGCCCTGCATGACGATTCTAGCAGAGCGGGGAGGCCGCCCCAGCGGAAGTCTGGAAGAACTTGACTCTTCATCAATGCTGGCAGGGAAGAAGGAGGAGGATCCTGCCATCCCGATCGAGGCTTGCCTTTGATGGATTTCTCCTGCAGCCATGCGCCGAGAGTTACTTAGGTAACGGTATGTCTCGCGGGAAGTCTCTGGAGCCTGGCTCGTGGCACATAGAATGCGGATAGCCATGGTTTTGCGGCGACAGTGGTGGACAATCTGCACCGGGGGGCTGATTCTGGGCTACGCGATCGTCGCGATCAGCGCCCCTCCCGGCTATGCCCGAACGGCCTTTGGGGACATCACCCAACTGGGGCTGATCATGTTGGCCACGTTGGTGATGGCCGCCAACACGATCTCCAGTCGGGGTCAGGCCCGGCTGTTCTGGCTGTTGATCACCATCGGATGTCTCCTGTGGGGAACCAACCTGGCGGCGTGGACGCTTTTCGAGGTCATCCTGCGGCGGGATGTGCCAGACCCCTTCTTCGGAGACGTCATCCTGTTCGTCCATATCGTGCCGTTCATGGCTGCGGTGGCTTTGCGTCCGCATCGTCCGCAGGAGGAACAGAGGCTTTACTTCACCACCCTGAATTTCCTCATGCTATTGATCTGGTGGGTCTTTCTCTACACCTTCATCGTGTTCCCGGATGAGTACGTGGTGCTGAATTCGCCGGTCTACAGCCGCAATTACGACCTGCTCTACCAGCTCGAAAGCCTGGTGTTGCTGGTCGCGCTGGGTTTGCTTACTACAAATGTCCGAGGCGCCTGGAAGAAGGTCTACTGGAACCTCCTCATCGCGGCCGGCGTCTACACCTGGAGTTCCCAGGCCATCAATGCTGCCATCACACGTGGGCAGTACTCCACCGGGGACTGGTACGACATTCCGTTGGTGGCATCCCTGTGCTGGTTCATCTTCGCAGGACTGATGGCACGCGACCTGAACCCGGCCTGCGACTCGGCACCCCCCAGTAACAGCAAATGGCTGGCGCTGTCGCCTCGCCTGGCCATGTTGGCGATTCTGTCTCTTCCGATCATGGGGGCCTGGTCACAGTTCGTTGATACTGCACCTCCCCCCATACGTCGCTTCCGGCTGCTGGTGACCCTTACTGCCATGCTGGTGTTGGGCGCCTTCGTTTTCCTGCGACAGTACCTGCTCGACCGTGAGTTGGTGCGCTTGCTCGAGGAGTCCCGCAAAAGTTTGGAGAACCTCAAGCGTTTGCAAACCCAGGTCGTCCAGCGGGAGAAGCTGGCCTCGTTGGGACAATTGGTAGCTGGCGCCGCACACGAAATCAACAACCCCGTGGCTGCCATTCTGGGATATTCGGAACTGCTCACGGCAAACAGGAACTTGAATGAAACGCAGCTCACCATGGCGCAGAAGATTGGACAACAGGCCCGGCGTACCCGGGACCTGGTTTCCGGTCTGCTGAGCTTTGCGCAGCAAACGCCGGCAGAGAAGACGCTGGTCGATTTGGGTTCACTGCTGCAACGCTCGCTGCAGATGAAGATGCTGCAATTGGAAACCAAAGGGATTCGCGTACAAACCGCGATAGCCGCAGGCCTGCCTCGCATATGGGGCAACGCCAACCAACTCATGCAGGGCTTCCTGGAAATCCTCGGCAACGCCATGGACGCTCTGGAAGAAGTAGGGGGAGGTACATTGTGGGTAAGCGCAAACCGTGAGGGAGATGAAGTGGTGCTGGAGTTTTCCGACTCCGGGCCCGGCATTCTTGAGCCTGACCGTGTCTTTGACCCCTTCTACACCACCAAGCCGATTGGAAGAGGCACCGGGCTTGGCTTAAGTGCTACCTACGGCGTGGTGCAGGATCACCACGGTCAGATAATCTGCCATAACCGCGCGGAAGGCGGCGCGGTTTTCAGCCTGCGCTTTCCAGCAGCCGACTCAAAGGTGCCGGTGGGAGATACCTGCGAAGAACTCTCGGACCCGCTGCCAGCGGGCCGGTAATAGCAGGCAGTCCCATATTTGTCTCGATCCGACCCAGGGGGGCGGGACATTCAGCGGAGGCCTCGTCCGCGCAAGCCCACTTGTGGCCAGACGGCTCGTTTCCTGTACCATAAATTGCGATGCCGCCCCATCCGCTTTCCCACTCCAGCGCTCGCGTACTCGAGTTCGATGTTCTGCTTGAGGCGTTACGCGGGTATGCCGCATCCCCGCTGGGACAACGGTTGATTGCAGCCTTGGCGCCGTCTTTGGACCAGCAATGGATCCAAGCCCAGCAGCAGCTCACCAGCGAAATTCGGGAGTTCCGGCGGGTCGGAGGCCGCTTCGACTTTTCCGGGTTAGTCGATGTGACAGCGCAAGTGGAGAAGTCACGGATCAGCGGCGCTGCGCTCGAGATCTCTGAGATTCGTGACGTTGTGTTGGTCGTAGACCGTGCGGCGGAATGGCGTGAAATCGCGCTCAGTCCTCCGGCTGCGATGAAGGTCGAGTGGACAGCGACCGCCCAGCTTTCATCCGGAATCACCGACTTCACTGGGTTCCTGCGGGCATTTCGCAACAAGATCCTTCCCGATGGCACCTTGGACGACAAAGCATCACCGGAGTTGGCCCGCATCCGCCGCGAAATCGACAAGCAACGGCGGCTGATCCAGGAATCTCTGCGCGGCTACCTCCGACGGCTGGCCGAGGGAGGAACAGTTCAAGACGAGCTGATTACCATCCGCGGCGAGCGTTTCGTCATCCCGATAAAAGTCGAGCAGAAGCGGCGCGTGCAGGGGGTGGTGCATGGCGTCAGTTCGAGCGGGCAGACCGTTTTCGTCGAGCCACTGGAAACCATCGAACAAAACAACGAGTTGGTGCGATTGCTGGACGAAGAACAAGCTGAGGTCCACCGCATCTTGCTGGAGATGACCCGCCGCATCGGAGAAAATGGCGCCACGATCCTCAAGGCCGTGGATACGCTGGCCGAACTGGAGCTGCAGTTCGCCAAAGCACGCTTTTCGGAAGACTACAACTGTGTGCCAACCATCCCGTGGAGCGATGGGGAGCCGCGTCCGTCGATGGCTAGCAAGGCTCCCCTGTTGTTGCGCAAGGCGCGCCATCCGCTGCTCGAACGCAATCTGAAAGCCAAGGGTGGTCACCTGGTGCCCATCAGCGTCGAACTCGAAGGTGAGCAGCGTGAGCTGGTCATCACCGGCCCCAACACCGGCGGAAAGACAGTGGCGCTGAAAACCGTGGGATTGCTCGTCCTGATGGCGCAATCCGGGATACCCGTGCCAGCCGATCGGGCGGAATTCCCCGTCTTTGACGCCGTCCTTGCAGATATTGGCGATTACCAGTCCATCGAGCAGAACCTCTCGACTTTCTCCGCTCACGTCACCAACATTGATTTCATCGCCCGCACCGCGACTGCGCAGTCGATGGTTCTGCTGGATGAACTCGGATCGGCAACAGACCCCGAAGAAGGTGCGGCCCTGGCGGTCGCCATCGCCGAACACTTCCGCCGGGTCGGGTGCATCACCATCATTTCCACGCATCACACTTCGCTCAAGGTCTTCGGAGCCAACACCGCCGGCGTGCTGAACGCTTCGGTTGGATTCGACGAGGCCAGTCTGCAACCGACTTATGAGTTGAAGATCGGTGTGCCCGGTGCGTCAGCGGGAATCAATATCGCCCAGCGACTCGGGTTGACTTCTTCCATCATCGAGGCGGCCCGGGCCCGACTCGGTTCCCAGGCGCGAGATGTCGGCCAGTTTCTTGACCGCCTGCATGTTCAGTTGCGCGAGGTGGACACCGAGCGTCTCCGCCTGCGAACACAAGAGGAAGAGGTCAAGCGCGAACGAGTGCGATTGGCGGCTGAGGGCAAGAGGGAACAGCAGGACAAGCTCAAAGAGATGGAAAAGAAGTTGGAGGGCTTGCTGCGTGACTTCGAGTATCACGCCCGCGAGGCGATTAACGCCATTCAGGACCGCGCTGCTTCGCAAAGGCTCTCCAAAGATGCGGAGCGGCGAATCGCCAAACTGCGCCGCGAATTCCGCGAGCAGTTCGATTCCACGGTCGTGGCTCACAGCACTGGGGCCGACCAGGGTGATCCCCATGCTCAGCCTCAGGTCGTCAAGCATGTCTCCGAGGGAGACACGGTCAAGCTCAAGTCGGTCGGACGGCCCGCGCTGGTTTCACGCCGGATCGATGATCACCACTTTGAGGTCGAAGTGGGCGCGATGAAGATGAAGATTGCCCGTGACGACATCGCCGAGGTGGTGACACGGGCTTCGGACTCTCCGGTGAAGGCGGCGCGAGCCCGAGGCATTTCAGTTTCGCTGGAGAGCGAGGGCCAGAGCGTTCCCACCGAAATCAACGTCATCGGCCACAATGTCGACGACGCTACTCGCGAAGTCGAGAAGTTCGTGGACCGCGCGTTTTTGGCGGGCTTGCCGCGTGTGCGCGTGGTCCACGGCAGCGGCATGGGAATTCTGCGGAAGGCTCTGCGGCAGTACTTGCAGAAGCATCCCCACGTTGAGTCCGTGACCGAGCCTCCGCAGAACGAAGGGGGAGGAGGAGCGACGGTGGTGGAACTGAGAGTGTAGCTTTCGCCCTATGTCATTCTGAGCGAAGTATGTCCTGCGCGCAGCGCAGGGCGAACGTAGTCGAAGAATCCCTATCGTCACCAAGAACACGTTCGTCCCAAATTGGAATGCCCCCTTGCACTTTGTGACCCGAGTCACCTAAGTTTCTGTCCATCCAATGTCATTCTGAGCGAAGTATGCCCTGCGCGCAGCGCAGGGCACGCGTAGTCGAAGAATCCCTACCGCAAGATGACTCGATATCGAGAGCGTCGCAGCTACTGCGTTTACATCCTGGGCAGTCTGTCGGGCACCTTGTACATCGGAGTTACGGGTCGCATCGATACACGCATCCTCCAACACAAAGCACACGCTTTCCCCGGCTTCACCAGCAAGTACGATGTCTGCCGTTTGCTTTACTGGGAATCTTACGACGATGTGCACAAGGCGCTGGGTCGCGAAAAACAACTCAAAGGCTGGCGGCGAGAAAAGAAAGTGGCGCTGATCGAATCGGTGAACCCGCACTGGATAGATTTGGCTAAGGGCATTGGTGGAGTGGGTAGGGATGCTTCGACTGCGCTCAGCATGACAAAAGAACGAAAGTGATAATTGATGTTTCCACCTCTGCCCTGTCATTCTGAGCGCAGCAGGCGCTGCGCGCTGCGCAGGGCATGCGAAGTCGAAGAATCCCTACCTAGGCACGAAAGTCTCCCTCTGGAGCCTCAGCACCCTCGATAAGAAGCAGGCAGGGATGCTTCGACTACGCCATCCGGTCGCAAGCGACCGGCCCGCTTCCGCTCAGCATGACATTAGGGTAGGAACGTAGCAACCCAGTTTTCCTCCCCGGTTAACCGTTAATTCTGCAATTCCACAGTTTTTCCGAAGACACTCTGCCCCTGCTATATTCCTTTTGACCCCGCTCTGGCTCACAATTCCTGCGGACGACTGTGCCCACCCATGACCGAAGCCGGTGATTTCAAGGAAACCGTTAAGCAGCAGGCGGACATCGTTCGCATCGTCGGCGATTACGTCAAGCTGAAAAAAGCTGGGGCACAGAACTATTCCGGGCTCTGTCCGTTCCATAACGAAAAGACGCCGTCGTTCTCGGTTCATGCCACGCGGCAGTTTTACCATTGCTTCGGCTGCGGGGTTTCGGGTGATGTCTTCAGCTTCGTGCAGAAGATCGAGAACATCACTTTCCCCGAGGCGGTGCGGGCGGTCGCTCAGAAGCTGGGAATTCCGTTGCCCAAGATCGCCTTCAGCAGTCCGCTAGAAGCCAGGGATGCACAGTTGCGAACGGTGCTGCTGGAAGTCCACGAACGGGCAGTCGCATTCTTCCAGGAATGTTTGCGCCGTCCCGAGGGCGCCCGCGCCCGCGAATATCTCGCAGGGCGCGGCCTGACTGAAGAAATGATCCGCGCCTTCCGCATCGGCTACGCACCGGATTCGGGCTTTCTGCTCAAAGATCGTCTCAAAGATCAGTTTGACGAAGAAACCCTGCGCGAGAGCGGGTTGTTTTCGTGGAAGCAGGAAGACAGAAGTCAGGCATCAGGCGTCAGGCATCAGGAAGACCAGGCTGATTCCCCGGCACCGGCAAAGCCAGAAGGCAGCAGCCAGAAGCCAGAAGCCGCCGTTTCTGCCATGTACTCCAAGTTCCGCAACCGGGTGATGTTTCCCATCACCAGCGAGGCGGGACGTGTCATCGCCTTCACTGGGAGGACTCTCGCCACCGACGAGAAAGCCGGCCCCAAATATCTGAACTCCCCGGAGACCGCGATCTACTCCAAGTCACGGGTGCTGTTCAATCTCGACCAGGCCAAGGAGGCCATCCGCAAACTGGATTACGCCATCCTGGTAGAGGGCCAGATGGATTGCATTTCGGTTTACGCCGCCGGCTTTCACAATGTGATTGCCAGTTCCGGGACCGCGTTTACCGAACTGCAGGCCAAGTTGCTGGGCCGTTTCAGCAAGAATGTGGTGGTGAATTTTGATCCCGACACCGCCGGTGCACGGGCAACGGAACGCACCCTGGGACTGCTGGTCGAGGAGGAGTTCCAGATCAAGGTGCTCACGCTGGAACCCGGCTTCGACCCGGATTTGTTCATCCGCCGCAAGGGGAAGGACGCATACGCTCAAGCGTTGCGAAATTCTCAGCCCTACTTCACCTACCTGATCGAACGTGCACGAGCGCAGTTTCCCGTGCGCAGCGCAGAAGGCAAGGTCAAGGCAGTGAATTATCTCCTGCCGCATATTCAGAAGGTTCCCAGCCGCATCGTTCGCGACGAACTGTCTCGCGAGATCGCGCAGAAGCTGGCCATCGACTCCGCCGTCCTGCGTCAGGAGTTGAAGCATGCGGCCGCCAGCCGGTCTTCCGCCGCTGTAAAGGCGCCGGCCGAGGCCCAAGTCACCGACGCAGAGAGAATTCTGGTCCGGGCATTGACTTCGTCCAGCGAAATGCAGGCCTCAGAAGAGCACCTCTCGGCGCGCGATGGCGCCGAAGAGGAATTCGACCCCGCCCGGCAGGCGCAATTTGTGCTGAGGAACGACCCGTTGCACCACGGATTGGCCACGGAGTCGCTGATAGAGGCCTTGCTGGCGGCACCCGAGTCTGCTGATGTGATGTCGCTTGAGTTGAGCGAAGGCGACCGCAACCTGTTGGCTTCCATCCTGCTGAAGGAAGAGGAGGAGCTTACCGCGGACAGGCTGGAGGGAGCGGTGAAGGCGCTTCGGCGCATTCAAATCCGGCGCAAGCTGGACCGGGTGCAGCAGGAATTGCAGGCCGCGCGGAGCAAGGAACCGGGCCGGCTGCAGGCGCTGCTGGAAGAAAAGGTTCGCCTCAAGAGGGCGCTCATGGATCCGGGCCTGCTAGAGGAGGGATCGCCGCCCGCAGCCTAGCCGCGGAACCTTGAAACTAAACGCTCAGTCTGGCCATCTAAGTTATTAAGGCAGGGGAACATAGAGCAGCGGGCCACGGTCCATCAAGAGAACTGCTTGGGCGAGCAGTCGAAGTTCATGCTATACTCTGAAAGTTTGTGTCGGCGCTAGGTTCCGCCAACTCACGTTCCCACCGATAATGCGCAGTTTCGCCGTCCTCCCAACGGGACGACTTGAGGATAATCCGTCTTGGCTCTTGACGATAAATACGACGATATTAAAAAACTGATCGATACCGGGAAAGAAAAGGGATACTTGACGTATGACCAGGTCAACGACCTGATCCCGCACGACGTGCATTCTCCCGAAGACCTGGACGATCTGCTCACCACCATTGGTACGCAGGGCATCGACGTGCTGGAGGGGCCCAAGCTTCCCTCCGCCGCGCTCGACAAAAAGTTCGAGGATGACGAAGTCGGCGAAGACGTCGAACTCGACCTCACTCCCGGCGCCCTGGAGAAAACCAACGACCCCGTCCGCATGTACCTGCGGGAGATGGGAACCGTTCCGTTGCTCACGCGCGAAGGCGAGGTGGAAATCGCCAAGCGCATCGAGCGCGGCCAGATCCGCGTTCTAAAGGCGCTCTCCCGTTCGCCGATCGTCATCAACGAACTGCTGGCGCTGGGCGAAGACCTCAAGAAGAGTGTCCGCTCCATCAAGGAAGTGGTCACCTTCGACGAAGAGGAGATCACCGACGAGATTCTGCAGAACCGCCTGAAAGAGTTCACCGGCAAGATCGATGCCTTGGCCAAGGCCTACAAGAAGGCCAACCAGTTGCTCGAGAAGTTCGCCGCAGTCAACCAGAAGAAACGGCCGCGAGATTATCGCCGGTATCGGATCGCACTGGCCCGCGCCGTTGTCAACGTGTCGCTCTGCGTGCGGAACCTGGGTTTCACCAACACCGAACGCAAGCGGCTGATCGAGCGGGTAAACAAGACGGTCGATACCATGCGCTCGCTCGACCGCCAATCGACGAACCTGGAGAAAAAAGCGGATGCGACGCGCAGCGAGGACCAGCGCAAGGAATACCGGCGCCAGTCGCGCACCATCCGCGGCGAACTGGAGAAGCTCGAAATCGAGGCCGGGGTGTCGTTTCAGGAGCTCAAACGCACCCAGCGCGAAATCATCCAGGGGGACATGGATGCGGAGCAGGCCAAGCGAGAGCTGATCGAGGCCAACCTCCGCCTGGTGGTCTCCATTGCCAAGAAATACACCAACCGCGGTCTGCAGTTCCTGGACTTGATTCAGGAAGGCAACATCGGCCTGATGAAGGCCGTGGACAAGTTCGAATACCGGCGTGGTTACAAGTTCTCAACCTACGCCACGTGGTGGATCCGGCAGGCCATCACCCGCGCCATCGCCGACCAGGCCCGCACCATTCGTATCCCGGTGCACATGATTGAGACCATCAACAAGCTGATCCGCACTTCGCGGCAGCTGGTGCAGGAACTGGGACGCGAGCCCACGTCGGAAGAAATCGCCAAGCGCATGGATATTCCCGTGGCCAAGGTGCGCAAGGTGCTCAAGATTGCCCAGGAACCGATCTCGCTCGAAACCCCGATCGGCGAAGAGGAAGATTCGCATCTTGGCGACTTCATCGAGGACCGGGCGGTGGTCTCACCGGCGGAAGCTGTGATCAACGTGAACTTGAAGGACCAGACTTCGCAGGTACTGCGCACGCTGACCCCGCGCGAGGAGAAGGTCATCAAGATGCGCTTCGGCCTCGAAGACGGCAGCGAGCACACGCTGGAAGAAGTGGGCCAGTCATTCGCAGTGACTCGCGAGCGCATCCGGCAGATCGAGGCCAAGGCGCTGCGGAAATTGCGGCACCCGTCGCGGTCACGAAAGCTGCGGGCGTTTATGGACGGGGTCAGGGACTAAAGGCTTTTCGCCGCTGATTTTCGCGGATGAACGCGGATTATTTGAAGAAGAAAGTCCGTGGCTTGACAAGCAGGAATGCAGAATTGGGCGCGAGCCATCGCGCCCTTTTTCTTTTTGTCATTCTGAGCGAAATCTGCCTTGCGCGCCCCGCGCAAGGCGGATGCAGTCGAAGAATCTCTACCCGCCTTCACGGACGCCGCCAGGGACTAAGTGTAGCGCCGGCGTCTCGCCGGCAAGCTGTGGGGCGGACACTCTTGTCCGCGTTTGCGCAGATTAACGCGGATTCTTGAAGGCACGGCTTCGACCGTGCCTTTTTTCTTGCGAATCTTAAGTCTCTAACCCCTGTCATTCAAGAAATCGGGCTTTTTCCCGAAACGGAACTTTCGCAACATTCGTGTTCGTTCGTCACATTCGTCTATCCGAACCGGTACGTAGAATCACTTGCACAGGCAATCGTTTGGAGGGTGGTGCCAGTGGGCACTGGACGATGCCTGTCACGCATTCGAGTGGCTTTTCAGCCACTAGGGTTCGATTCCCTCACCCTCTAGGGTCACTCGAATTTGCAAATATTCGTTGACACTGCTGTCCCGCCTGCTACGATAATCATGACAGGCATCGTTTGGTACCATCAAAGCCCCGAGTCAATCTCGGGGCTTTTGTTCTTGTGGCGCATCGCAATATGCCAAGGAAGTCATCAAAAACACGCTCGCGCCGACCTGCCCCGGAGCCGGAGGTGCTTAGGATGATTGGAAGCGAATCCCGACGCAAGGGAACAAACAGGCTCAGTTCGAGCCGAATTGATCGGGTCATCAAGGCCGTCCGTACAGAAAACCGAGAGCATCCGTCGCGTTCGCGCAAGCTGCGGGCGTTCATGGATGGGGTAAGGGACTAATCGAATCACGTAGGGACATTCCTCTTAGCCCACTGTCATCCGAGCGAAGCATCTGGTTTCGCTTGCGAAACCAGATGCGAAGTCGAAGTTGAGGCGTTCAGCGGGCGTCCGAGCCCGCTGCCGAAATCCCGAGCGCAAGTCGAGGGAGCCCCCTATCCGCTCCACTGTTTCCCTGCTGTTTGAACGTATTCTCCCGTTCGTTCCAGACACGGTGAGAAAGCCAGCCGCCCACGCAACGAAAACCACGTTGTGCGGCGTACCAGGCCAGAACCGGGCTTGAGTGCGCCGGGTCAGGGACAGACGGAAGCGACCCCAATTTTGTCGTGTTGCCCAGTTGGAATTGGGGTCAGTTCCGTTCCCCGAATTACCCCGAGCATCAGTCTGGTACTGCTCTTGGTTCTTGGAACTTTCGGGAATATCCCCTACACTGGTCGCGAAATAGGAGGGAAGGGAAGTGCGGGTCGCACGTGGTACCAAACCTAAACTGACAGCAGTTGATTTGTTTTGCGGGTGTGGCGGCCTGACTGAGGGGCTTCGAAAGGCTGGTTTTACGGTTCTCGGAGGCGTGGATGTTGACGAAACCGCCGTGAGGACCTATGAGCTGAACCATCCAGCGGTTCAGACGTGGAAAACGGACCTGCGGGAGTTGAGCACCAAGGTGGTCGCCCAACGACTAGGAATACGTAGGGGCCAGCTTGACCTCCTTGCTGGATGCCCGCCGTGTCAAGGCTTCTCAGCGCTGCGCACGCTAAATGGCAATCGCTCGAATCGAGACAAGAGAAATGACCTACTACTCGAATTCCTGCGCTTTGTGGAAGGGCTCCGTCCAAAGACCGTGATGATGGAGAATGTTCCAGGGTTGGCGACGAATCACCGTTTCAAGCGTTTTCTTTCGCAATTAAGACAGCTTGGCTACCTCGGGGAACACCGAATTCTTGATGCTGCTGATTACGGAGTTCCGCAGCGACGGCGGAGGCTCATTTACTTGGCAGGCCGGGGAAGAAAGGTTCCGTTTGGGAATCCGACGAGAAGGTGGAAAACGGTTAGACGCTCTATCTCTTCACTTCGGCCTGCTGGGAGAAGCGGCGACGCCCTGCATGACATGCCGGAACGTCGGACATTAAAGGTGAAGAGAATCATCGAGGGGGTGCCCAAAAACGGAGGTGGACGGACGCACCTTCCACGCAGACGGCAACTTGACTGCCATAAGTCCTGTGACGGATTCAAGGATGTATACGGTCGCATGGCGTGGGATGAAGTTGCGCCGACAATTACGACCGGCTGTTTCAACCCTTCTAAAGGGCGTTTCCTACACCCTACAAAGAACCGTGCGATAACGATCCGCGAGGCGGCCATGCTACAGGGCTTTCCTCGACGCTACAGGTTTGAGGCCGAAGATGGAAAAGTCGCCCTGGCGCTTATGATCGGAAACGCATTGCCGCCTCCCTTCATAGCAGCACACGCTCGATCAGTCGCGCAGATGCTTTTGCGAGATGAGTAGCATAGCGGACAGGGTTTAGCACCCATGTCGAACGTAAAGGATCTCCTGCTTGAAAATCTGACGCGCAAGCAGGCCGAAGCAGTTAGGTCTTCGAAACGTCGCACTCTTGTTGTCGCTGGCGCTGGCTCCGGCAAGACCGAAGTAATGGCTCGGCGCATCGCTTGGTGGGTCGGGGTCGAAGAGGCACCGAAAGAAAATATCGTCGCGTTCACGTTCACCGAGCGTGCAGCAGAGGAAATGAAATTCCGGATTCGGAGCTGGTTTGAGAGAATCACTCCCGATGGCGAAGAAGTGGCTCTTGGGGGTATGTACATCGGAACGATTCATGGCTTTTGTCTTGCGAAGATTCGCGAGTATTGGCCAGACAAGTACCACAATTTCGACATTCTCGATGAGGCTGCCCGGACCGCTCTCGTTCTTCGTGGTTTTAACGGAGTCCTTGGTCTCAATGGTTTGAGAGCGGCAATAGCCGCAACCAAACCGAAAGGCCAATACAGCCAGTACGCAACACTCGAAGATTTTGCCCTCACCTACGATCAGCTGCATGAACACAACCACTTTGAATGCAGACTCTCTTCCGAAGAGCCCCCGTTTGAGCTCGGCATACCTGAAAACGAATGGTGCAAAGATGCCGAATTGATTACTGATGTTGGTTCGACCAACGAAGCACAGGCATTTGCCAAATCTGCCGCGCGTTACTACGCCTATACAAAATGCCGACGCTTTCTCGATTTCAGCACATCACAAAGCGAATTCATTCGACAACTGCACTTGGATTCTGACCGGACCAAGGAATTGAAAAGCCAGAACATTCATCTGGTTGTGGACGAAGTTCAAGACATCAACCCTGTCCAGCGCGAACTGATGCGCCTGCTTGTGGGTAGCTCCGGTAAGCTGACCACCGTCGGCGACCACCGGCAGGCGATCTACGGTTTTCGCGGCGCCAAGGTGGAGATCATTGCCGACCTTTGGGAACAATTCAAGAAATCGGACGACTCAGAAGTCGTCGACCTACAGGAAAACTTCAGATCGACCCCGAGGGTTATCGACCTCGCAAACCGTTGGGCGAGCAGCATTGGACAAGTCCGCTCGATGGCCACTGCTCCGATGACTCATGGAAACCCGGGACGCAAAGATAAGCATCGATCGCACGTCGCACTGGTCAACTTCGCAGATCGAGGTACTGAAGCCGCTTGGATTGCTGACGCCATCCGAGTGTTAGTGCCTTCGGAAGTAGAGGGCGCCATTCACGACAAGAAAGATGGGTCCAGTCGGGGCTTAACTCTCTCCGATATTGTTGTTCTCGTGCGATCATCCACCGACGTGCGGGTATACATGCAATCTCTCGAAGAGGCTGGCATCCCTTGTGTTGTTCGGGCAGGACCGGATCTGTTTTCACAGCCGGAAGTTTTGCTTCTTCTGGGCGCACTCGCACTGACGGCCGGCTGCGAGCAGTTCTTTGGTTCGCCATTCAATCCTAAGAGCCTTCCACTGCGAATTCAGTCGGTTCTCGGGTGCGCTCCCGAGCCTGAAGCTGTGCTTCGTGCAGCGGCAAAAGCGTTACGGCGAACCGGTCTCGCGTTTGATCGCGACGCCGAGGATCGACTGCTTCTCGCTTCAAAGGCAATCCATCGAAGAATGAAAGAAACACATAGCCTGACTGCCTCACAGGCAAGCGCCCTTCGGACCCCAAAGCTCCGCGATTTTCTGACCTCTCGCAACGAAATTCGGCGCGTGTTCCCACAGCAACTCTTTCATATGCTGCTTGCGGAGGCGGAGGTCGATGCGTGGGACACTTGCGAGGGGCGTGGTCAAGCTGCACTCTTTCACCTCGGTGCTCTGAGCGGCCTGATCACGGGTCTAGAGACGCCAGGATGGACTAGCGTGGATGGTTATCCATGGCAGGTCATCGGCCTGTGCCAATACGGAGCGGAAGAGGGTAGGACGGAAGAACAACCGTTGATGGTTCAGCCAGACGCGGTAAACATAAGCACTGTCCACGGCGTAAAAGGGTTGGAGTTCGCGGCGGTCTTTCTTGCAGATGTATGCGCACAACGTTTTCCCAGCAGCAGAGCCTCACACGTCCCCAAGCTACCACTGGCAGGCAAGATCATCAGGGATATCGACATTGCCGGACTTGCCGACAACGGAAACCACGACGGGGAGCGGCGCCTCATGTACGTTGCGCTTACTCGCGCCGAGAGATTTCTGTTTATCAGCTACTCGGGGTCGAGAACGTCAATGTTCATCAAGGAACTGCGGGTTCTCGTAAACGATAGCGGTGGGCTTGTGACCGACAACTCCAAGCGGTTGCTGGAGGAACTTAAGTACGCTCCCAAAGAACATCGCCGCGATGTGAGATTGGCGACCTCGTTCTCCGATCTCAGATACTTCCTGGAGTGCCCGCACGATTTCTATTTAAGGAAGGTGCTCGGATTCGCACCGACTATCGACCAGGCCTTCGGGTACGGACGTGGCGTCCACAATCTGATGCGCGCCGTCCACTCCGATCCAAAGAAGTGGGCCTTGCTTGCCAAAGATCGTCTGGCTCTGGAACGAGAGATTCAAAGGCTGGTGGATCGGGGCCTCTTCTACCTGCGCTACACAACCGGCGATCCAGCCAAGAACATGCGAGGAAAAGGGGTCAGGATTGTCGCTGATTACATACAGCGCTATGCCGCCGAGATGGCCAGTGTTACCTTCGAGCCCGAAAAGGAATTCGAGACACTGATTGAGTATGAGGACGGGGACGGCGGTGCGCTAATTTCGGGCGCGATCGATGTAGTGCGGCAAGACAATCCGCCACGAGTGAGTTTGATTGATTTCAAATCCGGCGACCCCGACTCTGATAAGCACCAAAAGCTCAATGAGGAAGAAATGCAGCTGCAGGTCGCGCTATATGCCGTGGCTGCAAAGAAAGAGCTTCAATACCAGCCCGACCAAGGTCTCGTCCGCTATTTGGACGCCGAGGACAAATCCAAATCAGAGCTGAAGGTTCCTTTGGACGCTACCTCGCTGGCCAAGGTGAAGAAGTCTGTCGCGAACACGGCATCGCAGATACGTCAACGCCGCTTTAACGGCGGGCCACGACCAAATCCGACCGGTGAGCACAGGTGCCCGTCCTGCGATTTCCTCGGTTTTTGTGGTATGAAAGACGCGATGGCTCATAAGAAGAGTTCAAAGAACTGGTAGGCTCCATGGACATTTTTTCTCGTTCGAAACGTTCCGAGATCATGTCACGCGTTCGCGGACGGGGCAACAGGGCGACCGAACTGGCCTTGGTTTCGATTTTTCGTCGCAATAGAATTGTCGGCTGGCGCCGCCATGCGGCTCTGTTTGGAAAACCGGACTTCGCCTTCGGAAAAGTTCGACTCGCACTCTTTGTGGATGGATGCTTCTGGCATGGCTGTCCAAAGCACGCGACACAACCGCGGAACAACGAGGCATTCTGGGCCGACAAGCTCACCCGCAACAAAGCCCGCGATCGTCTGGTGGTACGCACGCTGAGAAGTCGTGGGTGGCGTGTGCTGCGCATTTGGCATCACGAACTGTCAGTCAGCAACGAACGAAGGCTCCTCCGACGCCTTCGGGCTGCGATAGAACGATAGTTCTGATCCAGTCTCCGCTGGAGTTGGCAGGACGCGGCTACTGGATGTCCGCCATTCAGGTTCCTAAACCACGGGGCCGGCTACATAAAGACGGGAAACAGGTTCCCACTTCGGGAATCGTTCCCACTTTTTCTGACGAATATTCTTGCCTTCGGCGTCGCTCGCCAGTTCCAATAGAAGGATAAGGCGGCGTTCGCGAATTTCCACGAATCGCCGCATTTTTCTTTTGGGGTAGGCGAATGAGTACGCGGAATTCGCCGCGCATTGGGGGCATGAACAAGCGCAAACCGAAAATTATCGAAGACAAGAAGAAGCGTGGCGAATGGGCAGAATCGGTTTTCATGGCCCGGGCCCACGAGCGTGGCTTGCCGGTGAGCAGGCCCTGGGGAGAAATGTCCCCCTACGACTTCGTCATCGGCTCCACCGGAAGCTTCGTCAGCGTGCAGGTCAAGTCCACCCTGGACAAACTCGACACGGGATATGTTTGCACCGTGCGTGGTGGCCATCAACCCTACTCCCTGGGATCGTTTGACTTCCTGGCAGCCTACGTCGTCCCAGCGGATGTGTGGTACATCATCCCAGCCGGAGTCGTTCACGGCAAAGGATGCGTTACGCTCTACCCGAATTCAACCAAAGCGAAATACGAGCGGTACCGTGAAGCGTGGCACCTGATGCGGGAGGCGATCGCCAGGAAAGAAGAAACAGGAGAAGCGAAGGAAGACGCGAGCGCCGCAGAACTAGTGAAAGGTGAGCCGGTGGAAGAGGAGCCGCTAGAAAAAGAGCCGGCGGAACCGGAACGGCTTCCGCGCGACGCGATGGAGCGGATCGAAGCCTCGCTCCGATTCGTGAAGCGGCATTTGGAGCAGTGAGCTTTTCTTTTCGCCGCGGATTTCCGCAGATTCACGCGGATAGATCAAAATCCACCCCACGGAACACAAGAGGACTCTGCGCAGGAGACTCGGAAGGCACGGCCGCGGTCGTGCCTCTTCGTTGTTCTGATCCGCGTTGATCCGCGTGAATCTGCGGCGAGATTTTAGCTGCTTTTTCCTAGTGCTTTCCACAAAGAAGTTTCGTCCTCCACAGGTTCTGCACAATCCCCCGCGAATTTTCTGTTGCGCCTGCTCCCCTGTTCAAGCAAAGTACCTCCCCAGTGCATGCGTGAGATGTCTTTGAGCGCTGCTGCAGATTGCGAATAGCCGGTGGTTTCCGGCGGTTCTCGAGGGTGAACTGCTGGAGGGTTTCCCAAAAGCGTGTCATGGCGCGCCACAAGGATACCCGGGCGTTGCGGCCTCCTCCGAAGTCCTCCTCACCAGAAGGACTGGGCTGCTGGCTTGAAGCAATGGCCGCGGTTGTGGTTCGCGGGTCTCCGACTTGGGAGTCACGACCTGCGGAGTACGTAAAGAGACGAGTGCTCCTTTGAGAGCGCGGTTTCGAAACGTGCGCCTCGCTGCCTTGTGCGGTGAGAGGCAGCCAAGACATCTCACGAGCAGTGCGGCCCGGGGGTGGCTGGCCCCCGAGCCGCATTTACTTTTTTGGCGAGAAAACCTCTCGCCGCTGATTTACGCAGATCAACGCAGAGAAACCAAAACCCACCACGGAGACACAGAGAAGAAAACACAATTCTTGATTATTCGCTTTTTGTTCCCCTATACTTCAATCAGCACGTATGCGGCCAACAAAAAACATTTTTCAGCGCGCTTTTCCGAAGGAGCTACTGCTCATCCACAAGCGCTTTGTGAGTAGTATCGCCTTCGCACTTCCACAGAGTTTTTTCGAAAGCAATCGCGACCTTGGCCACCACTGATTACAGTCTCGCGCACAGCTTGCCGGCGAACGTTGAAGCCGAGCGTTCCATCCTGGGCGCGATCCTGCTCGACAATCTGGCTTACAACCAGGCCGCAGAGCACCTGAAGCCAGAAGACTTCTCGCTCGATTCCCACCGCCGGCTGTACACCCGCATGGTGGACCTGGCCGAGTCTTCCCGGCCGATCGACATGATTACGCTGGTGGAGGAGCTGGAGCGCAGCAAGGAGCTCGAGGCGATTGGCGATGTGGGCTACATCTCCGGGCTGGTGGATGGTGTTCCTGACCGGCCGAGCATTGAGCACTACATCAAGATTGTCCGCGACAAGGCGTTGCTGCGGGGGCTGATTCATGCCGCCAACGCCGCCATCGCCCGGGCTGCAGAGCAGAGCGATCCGGCCGAAGAGGTCCTCAATGACGCCGAAGCCGCGATCTTCCAACTCTCCGAGAAGCGCATCGGGCGTGGCTTCATGGACGTACAGGAGATCGTCAAGGAGTCGTTCGGATCGGTCGACGCCCTGCTGCAGCGCGGCCAGCGCATCACCGGCCTGGCGACCCACTACACCGACCTGGACGAAATGACCAGCGGGTTCCAGCGCTCCGATCTGGTCATCATTGCGGCGCGGCCTTCGATGGGCAAAACGGCGTTCGCGCTGAACATCGCGGAGAACGCGGCCATCGAAGACCAGAAAGTGGTGGGCGTGTTCTCGCTGGAAATGTCGCGCGAGGCGTTGCTGCTGCGCCTGCTTTGTTCAAGAGCGAGGGTGGACTCGCACAAGATGCGTACCGGCTCCCTCTGGCGCGATGACATGACCAAGGTGGTGCGCGCCATGGAAGACCTGGCTCACGCCCCCATCTTTATCGACGACACCCCCGGCATCGCCATGAGCGAAATGCGGGCCAAGGCGCGGCGGCTGATGCAGTCGCAAGGCCGGCTCGATTTGCTGATCGTCGACTACCTGCAACTGATGTCGGGCGGGGGCAAGCGGTACGAAAACCGGACCCAGGAGGTCTCGGCCATTTCGCGCGGCCTGAAAGGGCTGGCCAAGGAACTGAGGGTGCCGGTGATTGCGCTGTCGCAGTTGAGCCGTGCTCCGGAAAGCCGGGGCGGAGACCATCGGCCGCAGCTGTCGGATCTGCGGGAATCGGGGTCCATCGAGCAGGATGCTGACGTGGTGGCTTTCATCTTCCGCGAAGAGGTTTACAAGCAGGACGACCCTGATCTGCAGGGGAAGGCAGAGCTTATCATCGCTAAGCAGCGCAACGGGCCCACTGGCAAAGTCAGCCTGGCTTTCCTCAAGAATTCGACCCGGTTTGAGTCGCTGCTGGAGGGAGGTATGGACCGGTCCGAATGAGCATTTCTGCCCTGGGGTTTCTGTGCCTGAGGTCACATTTTCTGTGGAAAAGTTTGTGGAAGCGTAGTTTGGGCTGATTGGAGGTCCTTTCCGCCGACTGATCGGTAGGCCGGCTACAGTGCCCATTTGTCACCTAAGCCGAACTACTAAAGCGTGTTAGGGATTTGTAAAGGTCTGTGGGGTAGCGGTTTTCCCGGTCGAGGAATTTCAAGCAACCTCTGAGATTTGCACACCCGCAGGGGCACCTACTTAGGTACCCAGTCACTGCAGAGTAACCAGACCGGCCTCTAGTCGCTGTCTTCGCCGACCTTCATCACGGGCAGGAAGGCCTCCTGGTGTTCTACTGATGAGCGTAGAAGATTAGGCAGCGTGACGCACTCGCCCGCCCCTTGCACAGAACGCAAGGAGCGGGGCACCCGGCGGGAGAAGTGAAGGCAAGAGAAAAGCGAGAAAAAATAGGACCGATTCCCGGATTGGGAAGGGTTATGAGCGTCGGCCCCGGCGTTTCTTCGGCTGTGCGGTCAGCGGCGCAATGAGTTTCTCGTAACGCATGAACAGGTGCTCAACGCGCTGACGATCCCCGGGAAACGGCTCGGAGCGGTAGAGCTTGTCAACGGTCGCGTCAAGGGCGCGGTGGGCGTGCAGGAGTTCTGGTTTCATCACGTCGGAGTCGTAAAGATCAGCCATGGTCGCGCCCGGAAATTTGGCGCGAGCGTTGAGCACAGCTTGGGCGAGGTCGCGGATGCGGGCGCTCTGCTTGTCGTCGGCATCAGGCCAGGGGAACGGGTTGTAGACGATGCCGATGGAATATCGATACCGGCTTTCGAGCCTGCCTCCGATGTAGCGCAGCCACGACATGTGCATGCGCGAGGTGAGGATACCGAAGTGAAAGAGATCGGCATCCATAAGAACGAAAACGAGGTCGCTCGGAACGATCGGCGGTTCGAGCCAACCGATGGGGACGTACTCACGGCGCTCGGAGCTGACTTTCGGAATAACGAGAAACGGGCGGTCGGGCACGACGGTGACGTGGAACTTCGCCGGGAAGTCACCGAGCGCTCGCGTTCCGCTACTCTTGCTTGCTTTACGAAACTCCTTTACCGCCGCGATGCGCCTCATGACGTGTGGCATAGCTCGGAGGTCCCCGGGCGCCGCGTTTTCAAGATAGAGGATCGAACGGTCTCCGCCGTTGATGAACTCCTCCGACCCGACGAACGGGCGCAGGTACTTCGCGGCACGGGGCTCTTCATTGAGAAATTTCTCTCGCTCCTCGGCTTCGAAAATATAGTTGCCATCGTCGATCGGCTTCGAGCCGATGATCAACTTCGGCTGACCACAGAGCTGGTCTGAGGTTTCCTCAACAACCAGATGCCGGTCCGCGATGCCGCTGCCGTCGAACAGATAGGGCGTGAGAGAAGCGTGGCGGCTTTCAGTGGGGTCGCCTTTGATGTCGTCGTAGGTGAAGAGGCGTTTAATGGGAGGCTCGTCATCGCGGCGGCAGAGGCCGATGACAACGACGTGAACATGCGCCTTGCCGCGGGCGTCGCTACCCCAAGCGAAAGTTCGATGAGCGAACGAAATTTCCAGACCGCAGCGACTGAACAGCACGGGCCACATCTGCGCGACCTGTTCGCCCTGGGTAACGGAGTTCGTGCCGACGAAGCCGATGCGGGCGACGCTGTTGGCCAGGTATTCGCCGGCTTTAATGAACCAAGCAGTGACGTAGTCGAGCGTTCCCCCGGAACCGCCGAGCCTCGCGACGCGACGCACCTGCTCGCGCTGCTTGTCGGTCTGGTACTTTGCGCCGCCGAACGGGGGATTGCCCAATACGTAGGAACACTGCTTTGGTGGAAGAACTGCCGCCCAGTCGTTTTCGAGCGCATCGACGGGATGAATGTGCGGGGATTTCTTGAGCGGGATTCGCAGGTACGGGTTTCCGAATTCGGCCGAGAGTGCATTGTTCATTATGTGGTCCATCATCCAGAGCGCCACCTCGGAAATTCGAGCCGGAAATTCGTTGATTTCTATTCCGTAAAACTGATCCACGTCAACGCGCGAGTAAACGACCGCCATTTTGAGCTGTTCGTCGCGGCGAAGAAGCTTAAGTACCTCGATTTCCAACAAACGTAACTCGCGGTACGCGATGACAAGGAAGTTTCCACAGCCGCAGGCGGGGTCAAAGATGCGGAGTGAGCCGAGCTTTTGGTGAAAATCCTCGGTTGCCTTGCGGCGGCCGGTGTCTCGGCGCTGCCTGAGTTGCTCGATCTCGGCGTGGAGGTCGTCAAGGAAAAGGGGCTGAATGACTTTAAGGATGTTCTTCTCCGTCGTATAGTGCGCACCCTGGGAACGGCGCTCTTTCTTTTCCATGACGGACTGAAATAGTGATCCGAAAATCGCGGGAGAAACGGCTTCCCAATTGAACCGGCATGCCTCTAGAAGCAGGAAGCGCATGTTGATGTCGAAAACCGGGATGCGGAGGTGCTCACGAAAGAGATCGCCGTTGACGTAGGGGAACTGCTTGAGGTCGTCATCGAGAGCCGGGGAGCGGTCGTCCTCGACGGTATCGAGGACGTCAAAGAGCCTGCTGAGCCAAGGTCCGAGATCGCTTCCGTCCGGAGCAGTGCGATCTTCCATGAGGGATCGGAATGAGTCTCGCTCGAAAATTCCGGTGCTGTCGGCGAACAAACAGAAGAGCAGACGAACAAGAAATCGTTCGAGATCGTGGCCTTTGTAGCTCGAGGCCTTGAGCGCGTCGTGCAGCGAACCAAGAATCTCGGAGGCGGCAATGTTGACCGGATCCTGATCGCGGAAGATGCGCTTTTCGACGCCAACAATGAAGGCAAAGTGCTCGACATGGCGAGGCAGATCGCGCAGGGGGAAGCGGATCTCTGTGCCTTCGTCGAGATCGTAGAGCTCGAATTGCTGGAAGTCGCTGACGAGGAGATAGCGCGGGAGTTCGTAATCCTTGAGGTCAGGAAAGTAGTCTAGAGCTTGTTCTTTAGCCTTCTTGAGGTCTCGGCCGGCGCTCTTTTGTTCGACGAGGAGTACGCCCTTCCAAAACAGGTCAATGAAACCGCGCCGGTTGCCCAGGCGCTTGACGGGTTCCTCATAGCTGGCTACGCGTCGCCGGCTGGCGCCGAAGACCTCGAAGAACTCGTTGTAAAAGGTCTGGGTCTCGCCGCGCTCATAATGGGCTTCTTTCCAGTCGTCGGAAAACTTGGCAGCGCGCGCCCTGATTTCAGACCAGCTCAGACGCATACAGAGTGTTTATCATTCCGGCTCCTGGTATTCCAAATGAATCGGAGTTCTCGGTTGTACGGATTGGTTCGATGACTGTCTCCCAAGCGATCGGGCGGTTGCGCCTCATCGGCACCTTGGGTCGGGTTGCTGCACTTGCGGCACGGCTGAAGCCGTGCCCTTCCACGGTGTGTTAGCGGTCAGTTGGAGCAGATTCCTCATCGCTGAAGCGATTCTGAATGACAAGTGGGTGAGAGCGGATTTGGAATGGCAAGTGGGTAAGAGCGGGTTCGGAATGTCCCCACTCCGGCCAAGACCGGGCTTGAGTAGCCCACCCAGCGAACGGGAGAATGCCTCTAAACGGTAGGGGGAACAGTGAAGTGAGTAGGGATCCCTCGACTTCGCTCGGGATGACAGTGGAACGTCCCCAATCATCGGAGACGGCCCCAGCCATTGGCAGAGAGC
>JAIQFW010000059.1 GCA_020073105.1 Terriglobia bacterium | reverse complement strand
GCGCGAGAATACGTAAGTGGACATGCCCGGCATCTCCGGGATCTCGCCACTCCTGCGCATTTCCGCCGTGGCCGCTGCCGTCTTCCGCCCCATGATGGTGACGTCGATCTTGGCGAAGAAGTCCGCCATCAGCGCTTCGCCTTCTTTGTCGATCACCAGATAATCCATGGCGCCGTTCCGGCGCGCAATATAGCCGTCGAGGCTGATTCCAAATCCCAGGATGACTTTCCGTGCCATGCCGAGATTGTAATTTGGACCGTTCACTTACCGTCAAGTGAAACCTAACAGGCGGGTGCCCAATCCTTTCGCGTTCTGTGCGAAAGGGTGGGCGGCGTGGGACGGGGCGTTCCTGGGTTCCTCGACTACCGGGACTGGCCCCGTTGCACATGCCGTCGGAATCCGGCACGCACGATCTTCACTTCTGCAATCTGACTTCTGACTTCTGACCGAGCTTCTGAATCGCCCCCTGATTTTTTCATCACAAACAGACTGTGTGCGCCATCACAGACTTCCAACTCGCCATCCCCTAAAATGAGCGTCTGCTTCGCCCATACACAAGTGCGCCCGTCTCCAGAGACGGACCTCCCGGCTATCCTTGAAAACTCGGATAACACCGAAACAAGTCTTCACCTTTCCCGAATCGAGACCCCTAAGGGATTCCCCAACTAACTCCTTATTCCGGAATACTTTGATATAACTCCTTTCGATTCAAAGACCACGTCCAAAAATTCCCTCTAATCCCCTGAT
This sequence comes from Terriglobia bacterium, assembly GCA_020073105.1. Taxonomy (GTDB): domain Bacteria; phylum Acidobacteriota; class Terriglobia; order Terriglobales; family Acidobacteriaceae; genus JAIQFW01. Next base: position 48,983 of record JAIQFW010000059.1, on the reverse strand, counting down.
TCCACTAGACCGGGGGGAGGGGGGGTATCGGTACTGACTAGTAATCATCTGGCCGCCGAGTCCTACCCTTTCGCAGAGAACGCGAAAGGATGGGCCGCCCGCCAGCACCGGTTCGCGGCAGCGTCTTGTTAGGCCGATCTCTTCGAAATAAGTCGTCGAAGGATATGGCCTTTCCACATCCACAATCCCGTAAGGACCATTACCGGAAGGAAGACAAACCGAGTTGCGGGGGCGTAGTCTGGAAGTTTTTCAAACGGACTATAGATATAGCCGAGTATCGGAATGCTAAAGACGAGGTGAATCCAGCGAAAAATCGAGCGTTTCGTGGCATCTTTCATGACTAAATCTGTCCTCCATTTATCGGCGATACCGCGTCATTAACCCGTCAGCCGTCGAACTGCCCACCCTTCTATAACAGGGTGGGCCGGCCTGCCGGAAGTATGATAAGTCAAGGAGTAAGGAGCCGTGACCACACGTCCACCCAAAGTTCACAGTCAACTCGGCCGAGCCGCAATCCGGATCTTTGCCGCCAACGAGCGCATGAACCAGATGCTTATCGAACATCTTGACCCTGCCGCCTGGAAAGCCACGCCGCCCGGCAAGGTCCGCAGCATTGCCGCGATCTTCACGCACGTGCACAACGTCCGCTGCAAGTGGGTCCGGCTTACCGCTCCGCACTTGAAGGTTCCGCGCCAACTGGACCGCGCGCGCTGCACGCCGCGGCAGGCGCGCGCGGGATTGGCCGAGAGCGGCGCTCGTTGCGCGGAGATGCTCGCCGAAGCGCTCGGCGGTGGGGGCCGCGTCGAGAAATTTCTCAGAGACGGCTGGGCCCGGCCATGGCCGGTTGGCCCGGAAATGCTGTGCTACATGCTTTCGCACGAAGCCCACCATCGCGGGCAGGTGTGCATGCTGGCGCATCAGCTCGGGTTCCCGTTGCCGGCCAAGGTGACGTCCGGGATCTGGAATTGGGAAAAATTGTGGAAAGAGTGCGGGGCGGCGGGCGGCCCCGGGTCCGATTCTTAAGGATAATCGCCCGACGGCGGCCATCCCTACGGGGACAGTGATAGCGCGCATTCTCGCGGACAGGAATGCCCGCGCTACGAAAAGTCGTTAAACCCAGATTCCTCGTCGCTGCGCTTCTCGGAATGACAATACGGAAAGAGTTCGGGTTAGAAGCCCCGAAAGTAAAAGGGTAGGCCACTGTCATCCCCCTTTCCATCTCCAAGATATAATCGCCGTCGATGGACACCATGAGACCATGAAACATCGCATCGTCCACTTTCTGCAGAAGTACCTGCTCAACCCGCCCATCAAGCTGCTGTTCGCGATCGGCGTGGTTCCTCCGGGATATGCGTTGCTGGAAACGATTGGCCGCAAGACCGGGAAACCGCGCCGCACTCCGGTAGGCTATGGGCTGGTGGGCAAGCAGTTCTGGATCGTCACTGAACACGGACAGAAAGCTGGTTACGTGCGCAATATTGCGGGCAATCCGCGCGTGCGGGTGAAAGTGCGCGATGGGCTCTGGGCCCGCTGGCACAGCGGCACAGCCCAATTGATCCCCGACGACGACCCGCGCGAGCGGCAACGCTGGCTTAAGAGTCAGTTACCCGGCAGCGCCAGCAATGCCGCGGCAGTCCGGTTCTTTGGGACAGAACTGCTCACGGTCCGGATTGATCTGGATGCCTGACGGCCCGGGTCCCATGTCTCGCAAAAGCGGCGAGACATGGGCCACCCCTTTTTCATTCTTCGGACACTTCCCTCACTCGCGGTACACTATTGCCCTCCGCCATGCCGACCTTTGCCGCGGTTGATATCGGATCGAATTCCGTCCGGCTGAAGATTGCCCGCCTGACCAAGCATCGCCTGACCGAAATCCATGAAGACCGCGAGGTCACGCGCCTGGGCGAGTCGGTCTACCGCAGCGGTTTTCTCTCACCCGAAGCCATCTCCGACACGGTCAAAGTGCTCCGCCGCTTTCATCGCGCAGTGCAGAACGTCGGCGTTGATGTGGTCCGCGTCGTCGCCACCAGCGCCCTGCGCGATGCTCGCAATTCCCAGGCGTTCATGGAATGGGTAAGGTCGGTGACGGGGTGGAAGGTGGAGATCATTTCGGGTCTGGAAGAGGCGCGGCTCATCCACCTGGGACTGATCTCCAGCCTGCGAGTGAATGTCTCACCTCTGCTGATGGTCGACCTGGGTGGCGGGAGTTGCGAGTTGACCATCTCGGGCGAGGGCCACATTCGCAGCACCATCAGTTTGCCGCTGGGCGCGGTGCGCCTGACCAACGAGTTTCTGCACCACGAGCCCCCGCGCAAAGCGGAACTACGTCAGATGCGCGGCTTCATCGCGCGAGAGATTGGGCGCACTGCCGACCGCATCCGGCGGGCCCGGCCGAAGGTGGTGATTGCGACCTCGGGAACCGCGGAGTCGCTGGCGGCGGTTTGCCACGGTCTCTACAAGACCAAGGGCGCTCGGGCGGCCACGGTTTCCAAGACACAGATGCAGCGGATCGCCAAGCTGCTGGCGCGGCTGCCTCTGGAGGAACGCAGAAGCCTTTCGGGAGTGGGGCCGCGGCGGGCGGAAATTGTTGTGGCCGGGGCAGCCGTGTACTCGGAACTGCTGGAGCGCTGCCAATTGACTGGGTTTCGCGCCTCTCCCCTGGGCCTGCGCGACGGTTTGCTGGCACAAATGGCGGCGGAATATGACCGCAGCACTCGATCCGGGAAACAAATCGAATCGGAACGCTGGGATTCCATTCGCGCTGCGGTAGAGCACTATCGCGTGGACATGGAGCACGCGTTGCAGGTGCGCAATTCTGCCATGCACCTGTTCTCTGCGTTGAAGTCCGTTCATAGTTTGCCGCCGGAGTACGCAGAGTGGCTGTCGGCGGCTGCCATGCTGTACGAAGTCGGGGACTACGTGAACCGAAACGGCCGGCACCGGCATTCGTACTACATCATCTCGCATTCGGAAATCCTGGGTTATACGCCGGAGCAGAGACGAATCATCGCCGCCATCGCGCGCTATTTGGGGAAGTCCCGACCGAGCGCCGGCGACGGTCCGGTCAAAGTGCTGCCCAGTGCCGATCAGGATTGCGTGCCCAAGGCTTCCCTGTTGCTGCGGCTGGCGCGGGCGCTCAACCTCAGCCGTAGTGGCGCCATCCGAGCGGTGCAGGTGCGGGTGCGGGACGGTGCGGTGCGACTCGCCCTGCTGCCGAGACCACGCAGCAGTGTGGACCTGGAACTGTGGGCGGCGGAGAAAGAGAAGGGTTACTTCCGCGAAGTTTTTGGCCGCGAGCTTTCGGTGGCGGCCGCGTAAAGTCCGCGAATGAGCTTCGGGGTCAGGCACCAATGCAACATGGCCGAGTTGCGCCCCATTTCTACTTTGGCCACGGCCCCCTTCTTCAGTTCGACGCCAGCCTCACAGCCGGGTTCGCAGATAATCCGCCCCAGGAACTCGCTCAGATTGGGGTTATGCCCGACTACCATGATGGTTTCCTGTTGCGCGTATTTTTCCAGCAGGCGGCGGAAATCGGCGAAGGATGCGCCGGGTCGCAAGGCGCTCTCCAGTTGCAGCTTACCTTCATAGCTGAGTTCGTTGCCCACCAGAGAGGCAGTTTGCGCGGAGCGCTTCAACGGACTGGAAATCATCATATCGACCTGAACGTCTAAGGCGGCGAGTGCCCGGCCGATAATGCCACACTGCTCGATCCCTTCTTTATCGAGGGCGCGCTTCTCATCCTTCTTCAGGTTGGTCAAGCGCTGACCGGCGTTAGCATGACGAAGGAAGTAGATGATCATGTCTGCTTAGCGTTCCCTCCCGACGAGTCTCCTTCGGGTGCGGGTGGCGGGCACGGGGGGAATCGCGTCCAGAGTCTGCTTGCCCTCCGCCACGGCCATCAGGAAATCCTGCGAGTTGAGCGCGGCCGGGCCCACCGGCGGCTTGCGCCGGCCTTGCGCCCGCCAGGCCCGGACGTAACTTCCATCTTTTTGCAGCAGGCGCGACTTCAGGTTGTCCGCAAGATAAGCTTCGAGCATCTCGCGACGGACGCGTTCCCGGAGCAGTTCGTCTTTCACCGGAAAGATGACTTCCACGCGCTCATACAGATTGCGCGGCATCCAGTCGGCGCTGCCCAGGTAGACCTCTTCCTGACCTCCGTTCGCAAAGTAAAAGATGCGGCTATGCTCCAAGAAACGTCCTACAATGCTGCGCACGCGGATATTGTCGCTGACTCCACGAACACCGGGACGGAGAGAACAGATTCCACGAACAATGAGGTCGATCTTCACTCCGGCCTGCGAGGCATGATACAGGGCCAGGACGATGTTCTTGTCGAGCAAGGCATTCATCTTGGCGATGATGTGCGCCGGACGTCCGTGACGCGCATGTTCGGCCTCGCGGGAAATCAACGCCAGGCAATGTTCCGCCAGATTGAGGGGCGCTACCAGCAGAGGGTCGTAGTTCGGGTGTTCCGCATAGGCGGTCAGAAAGCTGAAAACATCGTGGACCGCACCGGTGATCTCCGGATCGGCGGTGAGTAAGCTTAAATCGGTGTAGATGCGGGCAGTGGTGGTGTTGTAGTTGCCCGTACCCAGATGAGCATAACGACGGGTGACGCCGTCGGGATCGTGCCGCACCAGCAGCGACAACTTGCAATGAGTCTTCAGTCCAACCAAGCCGTGAAATACCTGCACCCCAGCGTCTTCCAGGTCACGGGCCCAGCGAATGTTGGATGCTTCGTCGAAACGGGCTTTGAGCTCCACTACCGCGGTGACTTCCTTCTTGGCTGCCGCCGACATGAGCGCAGGAACGATCAGCGAGTGCTCGCTGGTGCGGTAGAGGGTCTGCTTCATGGAGAGCACGCGCGGATCTTCCGCCGCCGCCTCGATGAAGGAAACTACGGCATCGTAGGAGTCGAAGGGGTGGTGCAGCAGAACGTCGTGGCGGCGAAGCTCTTCGAACAAATCCTGCGATTTCGCCGTGAGCCGAAGCTCCCGTGGAATGAAAGGTTTGAATTTGAGCTCCGGGCGCTCGGTCTGCTCGTAGATGTTGAACAGCCGTGACAGATTCACCGGTCCATTCACGGGAAAAACCTGCCAGGATTCCAGTTCGAAGTTGGTGCGCAAACGCTCGACAATTTCCGGGTCCGCCTCCGATTCAATCTCCAAACGGACCGCGTCGCCCTTGCGCCGGTTGTGCAGTTCGGTGCGCACCGACTCGAGCAGGTTGCGGGACTCTTCTTCCGCCAGATAAAGGTTGCTGTTGCGGGTGACGCGGAATGCCGCAGACGACACAATGTCGTAACCGTGGTACATGCGCGAAGCATGGTGCGTCACCAGGTCGGCGAGAAAGATGAAATCGACGGTGTTCTCAGAGGGCAGGCGAATCAATCGCGGCAACGCCCGCGGCACCGTCACCACACCCGTGTAGGTGGTCGAGGAACGACGGCGGCGGCGTAGCAGGAAGGCCACACACAAGGCCTTGTTGATCACCCGTGGGAAGGGATGAGCCGGATCCACGGTGACTGGAGTGAGCAGAAGGTCAAGTTCCCGTTCACAGTATTGCTCCACGAACGCCCGGGCCTTGGCATCCAATTCGTGCAAGGCCAGCACCCGAATACCGTTTTCGGCGAGTAAAGGACGAAGTTGCTCATTCCAGCACTGGTACTGATCGTCGACGAACTCGTGGGTGGTACGCGAGACTACATCGCGCTCCTGCAGAAGGGTGAGACCATCCGGACCCGCCTCCGTGTAACCGTCTTCAATCTGCTGTACCAGGCCGGCTACCCGGACCTCGAAGAACTCGTCCAGGTTGCTGGCAGTGATGGAGAGGAATTTGACCCGCTCCAGAGGGGGGTTGCTCGGGTCCTCTGCCTCTTCGAGCACACGGCGGTTAAAAGCCAGCCAGGACACTTCCCGGTTGATGTAGTAGGCCGAATTGTCGAGCGAGGTACGAGTCATGACTTCGGTTGTGCAGAACCAGCTACATGTACACGATGCCGCCCAAGACAGCTTTACTTCGTCGCAGGCGTGGGTGCCGGAACTTTCGGCTCGGCCTTTACCGCAGTGCGCTTCAAGATCACGAACTCCATATCGACTCCGCTAGGCCGCTTAAGAATGAGGTGGCGGCCGTCGATTCGGACGGGAACCGTGAAACCGGGCTCCCACTCCTCCGGCAGGGTTTCCTTGGCGTGCCAGGGAGTATATTGTCCCAGATAAATCGTGTCTTTGAGCTGCACGGATACCTCGTAGTACGGCTCGTCTTGCGTGACCGGAGTATTCACCAGATAGTAAAGGACCTTGGTATTCGCCTTCTGCTCCACGGCAACGATCTTGCCGGTTGCATACTGCTTTTGAACTCCATACGAGGAAGGAACCAAGCAGGCGAGCAGCAACGTAGCCGTGAACCATTTCATAGGCGGGGGCCGGTAACCAGGGCTCGTTTAATCATAACGCTTGGTAAAAAAGGACGCCAACTCTGCAGTCGGCGCCCCGAATCGTGTCGTTCTTGGCTTTCAGGATTCTAGAAACTGTAAATCAAGTCAAACTGGAGACGGTTCAGGTTGGGTTCTGTCTGACCCGTCTTTACGCCGCTAGCTTTCACGGCATTCTCCAGGTTGGTGTTCAAGGTGCGACCCCGCCAGTAAGTGAAGCTGGCGACGGTGTTGGGGCGCAGCTTCCACAGGGCATAGATGCGGTTCTGCAGGATGTTGGTTGGGGCTCGTTGATCACTTTCGTTGAAGGACGCGATGACTGAGTCCTGCTCCTGCCGCAGCCAAGCGTAGCCTAGTTGGACATCGTTCTTATTTTTGGTTTGACCCACGCTGAAATCAAACCCGTACTCCTTGTTTTGGCTGCCCAGATTGGTCGCCAGGGCCCCTGTCGAGTCGAGCGGATGATCGAAGGCGTCCAGGTTTTGTTCAAATTCCAGCAGCAAATTGACCGGCAGCCGCGGAATTCCGGTGTTGAACGTGTTGTTCAGGATGAAGTCGGCGTAGTTGAAACCGGAATGGAAGTGAAGGTTGCCCTTGGCGTCCACGAAGGTCGCGTTGGTCATCCCATTGGGTGCGAACACGCAAGGAGCGAAAGCCGGCGCATTCAAGGCTTTGCCGCAGCCCGGGCCTTCACCCGGTGTAGGAATGGATGGTACCGGAGTAGTGACCGAGGAACTGCCAGTGGTCGTAGCCTGGACGGCAAAGGCCGAGGCTTGCAGGATGGAATCCGGCCGGTTCCACTTCAAGCTCAAGAACGACGGAGTCCCGGTCCATCGCTTGTAGCGCAAGGTGGCAGAAAGCTGTCCGCCCAGAGCATAGGAGTCCTGTCCGCCGCCGCTTTCATTAAATAGGAGCTGGATCAACTGGCCGGTGACATTCTTCACCGGACCCAGATGAGTGTCGAAGGAGAACTTCTCCGTAAAGCCCTCGGGATTCAGGTCGGGATCGAAAGTGACCGAGGTACGCTGCCAGGTGTAGGCGAACTTTCCGCCGGTGACCGTCAACCATTTATATGCGGCGGGATGGTAGGCGATGAAGCCGCGATCCAGGCCGATAGTGTGCTTGTCGAAAAAGTTGGTGAGCGTCGTATTGGTGCTGGTGGGATCGCCCAGAGTGCCTGTGGCCAGGTAGATTCCTCCGGTGAAGTCTTCGTTCAGCTTGCCGTCAAAACCGAAGCGCACACGAATGCGGGCGCGATTGCGGTCTTGGGTTTTGTCCTGGACGAAGGTCTCACCGCGCACTCGGATGTCCCCGTTAAAGCGGAAGCGGCCGACCAAGCCTTCGAGCGCCGACATACGCTTTTGTTCTTCCTGGGTATTGACGGCGGTATTGGTCAACGTGGTCTTGACGTCGGCCATATCGCTGCTCAGCTTGGAAACACTGTCTTTCTGGGCATCGGCGGCAGTTGCGGCTGCTGCGGCCTTTTGCTGAGCATCGGCGGCCGCCGCTTGCGCCTGCTGCAGTTGCTGTTGCGCTTGCTGTGCGGCCTGGCTGGTCTGCTGCCAGCTCTGTTCATGCTGCGCGAGCTGCTGCTTCAGCTGTTCGATCTGCCGTTGCTGCGCCGCCAGCGCATTTTTCAGCTCCTGCACATCGGCTGCTGATACCGTTGTTGCCGCCACCTTGGCCTTCTTGGGTTTCGCGGGGGCTGCGGTCTGTGCCGACAAGCTTGCTGCCAACATCGGAACTACGCACCACCTGAGAACGGACTTCATCTTCTCTCCTTTGCCTCGCGGGGGTGGAGGCGACTAGTTTTCCACTGATGTCTCAAATGACCTGCTGGGACTACCGGACTTGCTTGATCTCCGCCTTGACCTTGGTTGCCACGCTTTCCGGCAGCGGAGCATAGGTCAGCTGGGCGGTCATTCTCTGTCCGTCATCCACCATCCAGTTGAGAAAATCGGCCAGAATCTTTCCTCTGGAGGCATCTTTGGCCTGCACAGGAATCAGCAGCCAGGTGAAGCTGGAAATCGGATAAGCATCTTTGCCCGGTGCGTTAGTGATGGAGACACGAAAGTCCGCGGGCATGCTCTTAACGGAACCGGCCGCGGCGGTGACACTCTCCAGACTGGCCTTCACGAAACTACCGGCGGAGTTCTTCACGACCCCGTAAGAAATGTTGTTTTGCACGGCGTAGATCAACTCGATGTAGCCCATGGCACCCTGCATCTGGCGAACCATACCGGCAACGCCTTCGTTGCCCTTGCCGCCAAGACCTACGGGCCACTTCACCGACGTGCCCTTGCCCACTTGGCTCTGCCATTCTGGACTGACCTTCGAGAGGTAGTCGGTCCAGATGTAGGTCGTTCCGCTCCCGTCGGAGCGATGGACCACAACGATGGGATCACCCGGCAACTTGACGCCAGGGTTCTCCTTGGCAATCGCTGGATCGTTCCAGGAAGTGATCTTGCCCAGAAAAATTCCGGCGAGGGCCTGTGGCGTGAATCGCAACTCTGCCGTAACTCCCGGAATGTTATAAGCCGGAACATCCGCCCCTAGCACCGTCGGGATGTGCAGGATCTTAATCTTCGCCTGCGATAGCTGCTCGTCGGTCATGGGGCCATCACTGGCGCCGAAATCCACGGTCCCCGCCAGCACCTGGCGGATCCCGCCGCCGCTACCGATCGATTGGTAGTTGATCTCGACGTCCGGGTGAGCCTTGTGGTATTCGCTGAACCACTTGGAATACATCGGATAGGGAAAGGTGGCGCCTGCCCCATTGAGTGTCGTCTGCGCGACGGCGGGTAGCGTCAGAGCCACACACAACAACACAATTCGGCGTATCACGCGATGAGTCCTCCTTAGGTTGACTTTGGTCAGGTTGGTTTTACGTCGCGAATGTTACAGGTTGGTTACAGCACGGTGAATTTCTGGTAAATCAGCATCACGCGATTGGACTTACGTGGCGGGACAGGCTGTGACTTCCGCGGTTCAGGGCAAGGCATCGAGACGAGCGATTTCCACTGTGAAAAGCGGGTTCTGCGGGAAATCTGTGCGCAGAGAAACCAGAATTTCGCGGGCGTGCACCTTGTCTTTATCCCGGACGTACGCGATAGCCAGGAGGATACGGGCGAAGGGCGCGAGGTAGCGGCCACGTTCGGCGGTCAGTTGCAGTTCGCTGATCCCTATCTTTTTGTCTCCTGAGATGCCACCCAACCGCACCAGCCAGCGCATCGGCGCGGCCATGCTGCCGATGATGTACTGGCTGATGCCAGTGGCCAGGTGAGCGTCGTAACAACTGGGATCAACGGCCAGCAGTTGCTGAGACCAATTGGTTGACTGCTTGGTGTAATGCAAGGAAGCCAGGTTGCGTTTTTCCACCAAGGCGGCGTAGTCCGCCCTGAGCCCTGACGCCAGCGTCATGGCAAACAAGGCGTGGCGGTCCTTGGGATCCTTGGCCAACCGCGTTGCGGCGCTTGTCTCGGCCCGATCCAACGCCGCGTCGAAGTGGTCCCGGAGGGAAGGATCCGGGGTGAACTTCTTGCGCGCCTGAAATGCCCGGTCATCTTCGTAGAACTGCGCCTCCAGCACACCCAGGCGGTTGAATTCGGAAAAGAGCAGCCCCGCGGCTTCCGAAACCGGGCCCATGGGATCATCCGCGAACTGCTGCTGCCAGGCCACAAAGACCTGGTGAGCACGGTCGAAGTCCAGTTCGTAAAGAAGTTGAAACCCACGATCGAGGGACGGCGCACTCGCGGGAAGGTCGGCGCCCGCCGCGGTCTCCAACGAGCAGAGCAGGCCCGCAAGCAGCAGACTACTCGTCACGACTCGAATCTTGAATAACAAGTTCACGCGTCCGTTGGGTCCGTAGTGTCTTAGACAGTTTAGATGCCCAGTGCCCAACGATGTGACGTCGAATTGCAAAAAGATTGTAAAACCGGCTCAACGTACCGAGGGCGTGAAAACACAAAAGGCTCGGGTGGAGCCTTGATTCGCGACAATTCTCCTCTAGACCGTCCGGTTTGACGCCCCCCGTGGCCTTTGCTAGCGTTTAGAGTTCCCCAAAAGCAGAAAGAGAGTTTCCATGGCCCTCAAGTTCCGCGGTGTTGATTTCATTGGCTTCGACAGCTTGCTGAGCGACGACGAACGGCTGGTGCGCGATACGGCCCGCAAGTTCATTGAAGAGAATCTGATTCCCATCATCGAGGAGTGCAATCGAGCCGGGCGATTCCCTCGCGAACTGGTCAAGCCGATGGCGGATCTCGGCTTTTATGGCGCCAGTCTCAAAGGCTACGGTTGCGCCGGCATGTCGAACGTGGAGTACGGTCTGGTGATGCAGGAACTGGAGCGCGGCGATTCCGGCGTGCGTTCGTTCGTCAGCGTTCAATCAGCCCTGGTCATGTATCCCATCTATGCCTTCGGCAGCGACGAGCAAAAGCAAACCTGGCTCCCGGCGCTGCAGAGCGGCGAAAAGCTGGGCTGCTTCGGCTTGACCGAGCCGGATTTTGGCTCGAACCCGGGGGGTATGCGCACCCGTGCTCGCAAAGTAGGAAAAGAATATGTCCTCAATGGCGAGAAGATGTGGATCACGTCGGGCACCATCGCGAATGTTGCGGTGATTTGGGCGAAGGTTGAGGACGAGGACAACAAGATCCGCGGCTTTTTGGTGGAGACCGACCGCCCGGGGTTCACGGCAGAAGACATCCATGGCAAGTGGTCGCTGCGGGCGTCGGTGACTTCGGGCTTGTCGATGCAGGATGTCCGCATCCCGGAGTCGAATCTGCTGCCCGAGAGTGGCGGACTGAAATCTCCTCTGATGTGCCTGAACCAAGCGCGCTACGGAATTGCCTGGGGGGCCCTGGGAGCCGCCATGGCCTGCTACGATTGCGCTTTGCAGTATTCGCTGCTGCGCAAGCAGTTCCACGATAAGCCCATTGCTTCTCATCAACTTGTACAGGAAAAGCTCACGTGGATGATTAATGAGATTACGAAGGGCCAGTTGCTGGTTCTGCAGGTGGGACGGTTGAAGGATCAGGACAAAGCCGGGGCGCAGCACATTTCGATGGCCAAGAGAAATAATGTCTGGATGGCGCTGGAGTGCGCGCGCATGTCCCGCGATATTCTGGGAGCGAACGGGGTGGCGGACGAGTATCCGCTGATGCGGCACATGATGAATTTGGAGTCGGTAAAGACCTACGAGGGCACGCACGACATTCACACGTTGATCATCGGGCAGAGCGTAACCGGAGTGGATGCGTTCTGAGGGGCTGGCTGACCCGCCGTAGGATATAGAATTGCTTCATCATGAAGGTTAATCCTCTTGGGCGCTTCATAAAAGTTGACTTGCGCGAGGTCTTCGCCTCCGAGGCTAGCGACTTTACGCCATGGCTGGCGCAACAAGAAAATCTGACTCTTCTTGCTGAAACCATCGGTATCGAGTTGCAGTTGGAAGCGCAGGAGAAAGACGTTGGGCCGTTTCGCGCTGACATACTCTGTAAGGACACGTCGAGCGACAACTGGGTGCTGATTGAGAACCAGGTCGAACGTACAGATCATACGCATCTCGGGCAATTACTGACCTACGCCGCCGGACTGCAAGCTGTAACAATCGTTTGGATTGCCGAGCGTTTCACGGATGAACACCGCGCCACGCTGGATTGGTTGAATGAGAAGACAGACGAGCAGATCAACTTCTTCGGCTTAGAAATCGAGCTTTGGCGGATCGGGGACTCGCCGGTAGCCCCGAAGTTCAACGTTGTCAGCCAGCCCAACGACTGGAGCCGGACAGTGCAAGCAGCCGCTAGGGAAACCGGGGAGATTACTGAGCACAAACAGAAGCAGCTTCGGTTTTGGATCGCCTTCCGGGACTACATGGAAAAGAACAGCAAGATTCGTTGCCAGAAGGCCTACCCACAGCATTGGATGAATCACTCGATCGGACGAACTGGGTTTCACCTTGCTTCCATAGCCTCCATGTGGAACTCCGCCACGAGCACTAACAAACCTGAGATCCGAGTCGAATTGACGCTCACCGGAGACAAGGCGAAACAGCACTTCGTGGCTCTGGAGCGGCAGCGGGAGCAGATAGAGAAGGCATGCGGCGTGCCCCTCACCTGGCATAACCCGACGGGCAAGAACATGTGCAGAATTTACACAAGGCAGGACGCCGACTTTCTGCGGGAGGAGCTCTGGCCTCAACAACAACAGTGGCTAAGAGAGACGCTTGAGCTTTTCCAGAGAGTATTCGCACCTATCATCCAGAACCTCGACTCTGAAGTAGCCGTATCTGACGGGCCGTGATGCGTATTGAAGCGTTTTTGAGTCGGCCCGGTAGGGCGTACCTATGGAAATCGCCAAACTTGTTCTTGAATACGTAAAAGCCCTGATTTGGCCCATAACCGTCCTAGTGCTTTCGCTCCTATTTCGAAGCGAGATCAAGCGAGTACTTGCGAGACTACGAAAAGCTGTGCTGCCAGGTGGCGTCTCCGTCGACCTCCAGGAAGAAGTGCGGGAGGTGAAGCAGTTATCCGAAAAAATCCAGTTGACCCCTCCCTCAGATAAGCACAGAACGACGCCCGGAATTCCTCTCACTGAAGCAAACGCCCGAATGATCAGGCTGGGACTAGCCCCAATGCTGAGTGGGCTTGACATCGCCTATTACCGCGCCAAGGCAGAAGCGGACCCAGTTCTCGCCCTCGCAGCCTTGCGAATCGACTTGGAGACGATGATGCGCAACGTAGCGCTTGGGTTCAAGGTGAAGCCACCTTCGGGCCCGATCCCTCGTTTGTTAGCGCGACTTCACGAGGCGGGGGCAATTACCTCTGACCAGATGCAGCTAGCCCAGAAAGTCTTCAACGTGTGCAATCAAGCGATGCATGGTCGGTTCGTATCGCGAGAGGAGGCAGAGGAAGTAATCAAAGCGGCTGAGGTTTTATTCGGGCAGTATCTCGCGTGGTTGAGTTGGGGATTCGACGACAGATGGAAGCCCGCGCTACCCTAATCCACTACTGTTTCACACAGTTAGAGGTCTTGACATCTTCGCATTTCGCGAACTACAATGAACTTCGCAATATGCGAAGTCTCTGAGGAGCCCGCTTGCACGTCATCAGCCGCAAGAAGCTCAAAGAGGCAGCGGGTCGGCATAGCGAGTTGGAGGGGCCGCTGGACGCTTGGTTCCGCATTGCCAAGCGAGCCTCGTGGCAAACATTGGGTGACGTTCGGAAAACCCTTTCCAGCGCCGACTCGGTAGAGAAATGGACGGTATTCAACATCAAAGGCAACAGGTACCGTTTGATCACTGAGATCAATTATCGATTTCAGCGCGTCTACATCCGCCATGTGTTGACCCACGCTGAATACGATCAGGAGAAATGGAAGCAATGAGTGTAGCAACGAGCAGACCGGAGTATGCAACTCTTCTCGCCAAGACTCTCCCTGCCGTCATCCGCAGTGAGAAGGAAAACGAGCACTACACTTCCCTGCTGGAGGAACTTGACCATAAGGGATCAAGGTTGAGTGCTGCGGAGCAACGACTGGCCGAGCTTCTTACGTTGCTGATCGAAGACTTCGAAGAACGGCATTATGCTCTGAAACCGGCCACTCCGATCGCGGTGCTGGAAGAACTGATGGCGGCCAATGAACTGAAGCAGAAAGACCTACTGGATATCTTTGGCGCACCCAGCATCGTGTCGGAGGTCCTCAGCGGAAAGCGCAAGTTGACGACAGAACACATCCGTAACCTAGCCCGGCGATTCCACGTGTCGCCGGAAGTGTTCTTCTGATGTGTTTCGTGCGTGGGGTCCAATGGCATTGGGCCCCGATCGTTCATGTCCTGGATGAGTGCCAGGTGATCGCAGGCGGGGACCTGCTTGTCACACTTTGTGACCCAAGAAAAACGGCAATCACCATATACCCAGACCCGCGGCTGCGACAGTGTGAAACAACTTGCACCTCGAGCCGCTATTGCCGTGGGCAGCCCCAGTCGGGCGGTTTGGCCTTTCTTGTGGCTGGATTCAAGTACATGGAGTATGCTGAGCGGCTCGATAAGTGTTATGTCAGGCTTTCGCCGAGCCGCCGTCGTCGCCATCGCCTCCGCACTGGTATGTTCACTTTCCCAAGCCAAGCAGCAAACCTGGGTTGAGGTGCGCAGCCCCAATTTCATCGTGGTGAGTAATGCAGGGGAGAAATCAGCACGAAAGGCGGCCGCGCAGTTCGAGCAGATTCGTGCGGTGTTTCGGCAGTCGCTGAAAGGCGTAAGTGAACGCCCCAGTCCCATCGTCACGATTCTTGCCGTCAAAGATGAGGGATCCATGCGCGAGTTGCTGCCCGAGTACTGGGCCAAAGGCCACGCACATCCGGCGGGACTCTTCGTTGGACGTCTGAATCAGTTCTATGCAGCGGTGGAGCTCGAGGCGCAGGGAGAGAATCCCTACGAGACCTTCTACCACGAGTACTATCACGCCATTACCATTCCTTATTTCCCGGACATTCCGGCGTGGCTGGCGGAAGGACTGGCCGAGTTTTTCGGTCACACGCAGATCGACGAGAAATTCGTCGGCATGGGACAGGCGACCCCGATGTTCTTCGAACAACTCCGGGCCGGGCCGTTCATTCCCCTGGACACTCTGTTCAAAGTGGACCAGTCTTCCCCCTATTACAACGAAGCGAACAAGACATCCATGTTCTACGTCGAATCCTGGGCGCTGGCGCACTACTTGATGATTGGCGACCGCATGGCGCACCGGGACATGCTGGAGAAATACCTGAGCGTGCTGGCGCAGGGAAAAACTCAGGACGACGCTGTTGCTACGGCGTTCCCCGATTTGAAGAAACTACAATCCGACTTGCAGGCCTACATCCGGAACGCGTCGTTTCTATACCTGAAGGGGCCGGCCCCTGCACGAATCAGCGACCAGGACATGAAAGTTCGTGTGCTGTCGGAAGCAGAGGCAGTGGCATACCGGGGAGGATTCGCAGCCATTCGAGGTCAGTCCGAGGGGGCCACGGCGTTGTTGGCAGAAGCCATTCGGCTTGATTCCAAGGTTGCTCTTGCCTACCAATACTTGGGGATTACACAGTTCTTTCAGAACCAACCACAAAAGGCCATGGAGTCCGAGTCCACGGCGATCAATTTGGATCCCCAGAACTCGTTCACCCGTTACTTGCGGGCATTTCTGGCCACGGGAGGATCCGGGATTGCCGCGGACAGTCCTCAGGTTGAAGAGGATTTGCGGCGGGCGATTGCCATCACTCCAGATTTCGCTCCGCCATACGCCCTACTGGCTGTGTATTTGGCAGCCAATGGCCGGAATCTTCCCGAGGCGATTGATCTGGCCAAGAAAGCCTCGACATTTGAGCCAGGCAATTCCAACTACGAGCTGGCGCTGGCACAGGTTTTGTTGCGCATGAACAAGTTCGACGAGGCCCGAGCATCCGCCATTCGAGCGCGCTTGTTGGGTAGAAACCCGGTGGAAAAAGCGAACGCCGAGAGCCTCATGTCCTACGTAGATCGCATGCAGGAATATCAGAAAGAACAGGCCGCACGCGAAGTGGAGGAACAACAAGCAGCTGCAGAAGAAAAAGTTCAGGCTGCATCAGGCTCGGAGGAAAGTCCCCGAGCCACTGAGGCAACGGCTCCAGCCGCACGAGAAGTGCAGATACAGGCGAGCATCAGCATTTTGAGCGCGGCTTCGGGTGTCAATCTCACCCCGTATCTGAAAGGCGTGATGGAAACAGTGCGGGAGAAGCTGGCATCGAACGTCTCTGACCTGCCGCTGGCGAAACAGCGCAACCTGGCCCTGGAGTTCACTATCCTGAGGGACGGCAAGATCGCCGGTCTAACCGTGGTTCTAAGCTCGGGAGACGCTGCTCTGGATCGAATCGCCCGGCAGAGCGTTACTGCGGCCCCGTTCCCAGCGTTGCCTTCCCAGTTGAAACAATCGTCCCTACGACTGCACTTTGGGGTGTCTTGCAGCCCGGAATCCTCACAGTAAAAAGAACTCGGCTCGGCGGGCGAGGCGCCCACCGGACAGCCGCCGTAGCCTGCCCTGAGCCTGTCGAAGGGGCGGCGCTACGCTCACCGTAGTCTCATAGCGCCCCGGTAGTCGGGGCAATCAGCAATTCTTCCACTGTGCTGTCTTGGGGTAGTTTGAGGGCGTTTACCACGATCTGCGCCACCGTCTCTGCCGACATCATTCTCTTTCGCGGCGCCCCGGCCCAGAATGCGTCCCAGATGGCGGTGTCGGTTGCACCGGGCAGTAACGCAATTACACGAATTCCTTGCGGGCGCAATTCCTCGCGCAGCGCCTTGGTAAAGCCCAGCCCTCCGTGTTTTGCGGCCGTATAGGCGGACATGCCGGGGAAGGTGCGCTTCGCCGAAACGGAAAGATTGTTGACGATCGACCCGCCGCGCTTGAGCAACGGCAACGCCGCCCGCGTCACCAGAAACGTCCCGGTCAGATTGGTCTCGAGGACTTCGTTCCACTCGGTGAGCGATATCCTGGCGACTGGCAGATTCGAGTGTGCGACGCCCGCGTTGTTGACCAGGATGTCGAGCCGACCAAACCGCTTCTTCACGGCGGCAAAGAGCTCTGCGACCTGGCGCTCGTCCCTCACATCGCAGACTACGGGGAGGACTCGAACGCGCAGCTTCGCGAGTTCCTTCGCGGCTTTGTTCAGGGTGGACTCTTTGCGGCCGGTAATGACGAGATCGCAGCCCTCTTGGGCGAGAAAGTGCGCGATGGCCAGACCGATCCCCTGGCTCGCGCCTGTGATCAAGGCAACCTTTTCTCGCAAGCGATGTCTATCCTCTGCCAATTGTCTCCTGCGTGATGACCGGGACGCGAGAAGTTGTGCCGTCCCTGCGGGGCTCGGTCGGTGAACCATTTTACCCGGCACTCACGTGCCGGGCTATCACATGCCGCCGCTTCGCGGCTGGAATCTGCTAACTCTGCCCCACGGCTTCGCCCAGAATCCAGTTCTTCAAAACCACGACACCGCAGAGTTCCCCGTGACCGCTAGAAGGGGTGCTGCTTCGGTCGAGACGACCGGGCGGCTCTTGAGCTGGAGGTACACCCTATACGCCATTCGCCCGGTTACGGATGAGGGACAAGAATTCTGTCCGCGTTTCCTGTTCGTCGCGGAAGCAGCCCAGCATGGAAGAGGTAACAGCAGCCGAATGCTGCTTCTCCACGCCGCGCATCATCATACACAAGTGGCGGGCCTCAACGACCACGCCCACTCCCTGTGGCTCGATGGCTTTCTGGATGGTCTCCGCGATCTGGGTGGTGAGCCGCTCCTGGATTTGCAGGCGGCGGGAAAAGATCTCGATCAACCGGGGGATCTTGCTCAGCCCGATGACCTTGCCGTTGGGGATGTAGGCCACGTGCACCTTGCCAAAGAAAGGCAGCATGTGGTGCTCACAGAGGCTGAACATTTCCACGTCCTTGACGATGACCATCTCGTCGTAGGTAACGGTGAACAACGCCTTCTTGAGCAGCGCCTCGGGATCTTCTTTATATCCCTTCACAAGATATTCGTAGGCGCGGTGCACACGGTTGGGAGTACGCGTCAAACCTTCGCGGGTGGGGTCTTCTCCCAGGCGAACAATCATCTCTCGCACCAGGTCTTCGAAGCTGGCGCTAGTCAGTGTCGGAGTTTCAACGGAGGAGCTCATGTTTCGTTTCATTCCCTTTCGCGGCGATCAAAGCCGAGCTTCGCTCGACCGGACAGCGAGCGCGCCGGTCCCCACGTATTTCATGCCAACCCTATCTGCGCAGCTCGCCGCCTCCTGCATACTCGAACGAATTCATCATAGTCTCTTCGAAGCGCACTTTCTCCAGATGAGCTTGGCGGAATCCGCGCTGCAAAATATCGTAGATGGCCAGGCACAAGTTTTCCGTGGTCGGCACTGTTTCGGTGAACTCCGGCAGGGTATTCAGGTTCTGCTGGTCGAAACGTTCCAGAATCTGGGTGTGCACGAAGCCATCCAGATCGACCAGGTTGCAGACCATGCCGGTGGATTGGTCGACGGGACCGCTGACCGTTACCTCCAAGGCATAGTTGTGGCCATGGCCATACGGGTTGTTGCACTTGCCGTAGGTGGCAACATTTTCGTCCGGGGACATGGCGTCGCTGTGCAGCCGGTGTGACGCCGAAAACATGTATCGCCGTGTCAGATAGGCTTTCATGCTTCCCCGTAGAAGTCGACGAACAAGTCCGGGGTCTCGTAGACACGCACGCGATGCAGGCGAGCATGGTTCAGCTTGGGCGCCAGGCGCTGCCAGATGGCGATGGCCAGGTTCTCGGTCGTGGGAATGCGGCTGAAGAACTCCGGCACTTCTTTATTCAGGAAGCGGTGATCCATGGCGTGGAGCACTTCGCGTTGCATGGTCTCCTTCAACTGTTTCAAGTCAACCACGAATCCTGAGCGCGGATCGACATCGCCTTTCACCGTGACCTCAAGGGTGTAGTTGTGGCCGTGTCCGTTGGGATTGTTGCACTTGCCGAAGACGCGACGGTTCTCCTCCAGGGTAAAGTCCGGATTGTGATAATAGTGTGAAGCGGAGAATTCGGCTTTGCGAGTTAGATAGACCATTCCCATCCTTGAAAGCTACGTCCTTGGCCGAGCTTCGCTCGGCCGGACAGCCCCTTCGACTGCGCTCAGGGCAGGCTGAGGCGGCTGTCCCCACGTGGTTGTTGCCAGCGCGTGTTCCGCCGAAACCGACTGAGAGCTGGATGGGTACATCCTTCCCTTCCAGCTCACACCCCCACGCCTGTGAGAGATTCGGGACCGCAGCAGAAGATACGAAAACACCGGCAGTCCCGCCAGGGCTAACAGGTCTGCGTCCCACGAGAAATGCGCTTTGCGGATGCGCGCGGCGAACAGTCCAAGCAAGGCGATTGCCAGTGATCCGGCCAATGCCGCCGATCCAAAGTTCCCTGCCGCTGCCGCCAGCACCGTCCCCGTTGCGCATCCCACAATCAACACAAATTCCACCAGGCGCTGCGCCGCCAGCCGCAGGGGCGACGGAAAGAGCAAGGCCAGGTTCTTGGTCCAGCCTTCCCTGAGCTGGCCAAAACTGCGATACATACGGGTGCGCACCGCGTCTGCACCGTACCGAAAAAAGATCCTGCGGCCCGACCTTTTTACCGCCCGGGCGAGCGCGACGTCCTCCAGCAGGGTGCCGGCAATCGCCGCGTGTCCGCCGACCGCATCATAGGTATCTCGCGAGACCAACAGATACTGCCCGTTTGCGGCGGTCGCGGGTGATGCCGGATTGCTGACGTCAGATGGCCGATAGGTCGAGGCCAGTTCAGCAAAAATCACCGGCATGATCGCCTTCTCCCAGAAGCCGTGGACCTCCTGCTGGGGAGAATATGACAGCAGGGCCGCACCTTGCTTCTGTGCCTCTTCCACGGCGCGAGAGAGCGAGCCCGGGGCGTGCACCGTGTCGGCATCGGTGAACAGCAGCCATTCTCCACGCGCCGCCTGCGCACCGGTCCAGACTGCGTTGTTCTTCCCTGTCCAACCCTGCGGCAACGGCACAGCGTCGATCACGCGCACCCCCGAGAAGGATTGAGCAATCTCGCGGGTGTGGTCTGTCGAACCGTCGTCCACAACGATGACTTCGACGCTCACCCCGGCGTGCTGGGTGAGCGACCGCAGGCACGCTCCCAGGCAGGCTTCTTCATTTCGTGCCGGTATGATGACCGACACGGTTGGCCGACTCGATACTGGGATTGAACCAACCACGGGCTGAATTCTGTATTATAACTTTGTGCGCCCCGGGATCGTTCTCTTCGGCCTGACCCTGCTACTGAGCGGATGCTACAGCGGTTCGCGGCCTCCCCGCATCGGGACCGAAGCTCCCGACTTCATCGTCCAGGACGCCGACCGCAAGGTAGAGCTGCGGGAATTTCACGGCAAGGTTGTGGTTCTGAATTTTTGGGCTACCTGGTGTCCCCCCTGTGTCGACGAGATGCCTTCCCTGGTGCAACTGCAACAACGATTCAAGGACAAAGATTTAACGGTTGTAGGAGTCAGCGTGGACGCCGACGGTGATGCCTACCACAAGTTCCTCGCCGACCACAAGATCGATTTCCTCACGGTTCGAGACCCGGACCAGAAGAGCAACAACCTTTACGGTACCTTCAAGTTTCCCGAGACCTACATCATCGACCGCAAGGGGATCGTGCGGCGCAAGTTCATCGGCCCGGTGGACTGGAACCAGCGCGAAATCGTGGATTATCTGAGCAAGTTATGAAGCGCCGGCGCGCTGGACTTTACGCTCCGTCCGGAATGCGAAATCCAACACTCACGATGGTTCGAGCATCTCACAGATGCAGCACCTCCCTACGCTGAGGACAATGACGATGAAATACTCAAGATGGCTGCCAATCTTCTTGCTTTTCTTTGCGGTCCCCGTTTTCTCCCAGCGGGGAGATGCACCGCAAGCGGCCTCCGGCCAGCCCGACACCGCGGCCCTGCTGCAGAAGATACGCGACCTAGAAGACCGGGTCATTGCGCTCGAAGGGCAGGTTCGCCAACTGAAGACAGAGCCGCCGCCGGCACAACCCACGACCTCTGCGCCTGCGAGCGCGTTCACTGCCCAGGCGGGCACACCCGGGGTCCTGGGCGGGGCGGGAGGAAGCGCTGCCAAAGCCCTGAACCCGGACATCAGCGTGATCGGCGATTTCATCAGCGTCGCCGGTCACAACTCGTTGCAGCCCTCGCCATCGCTCGAGATGCACGAGTCGGAAGTTGGGCTGCAGGCCATTATCGATCCCTATGCCAGGGGCGATTTCTTCCTGTCGTTTGGAGAGGAAGGGGTCAACCTGGAAGAAGGGTACATCACACTGACCGCCCTGCCTGCCGGCTTTGTCGCCAAGGTCGGGAAGATGCGGTCGGCATTCGGCAAGGTGAATACCCTGCACAACCATGTGTTGCCGTGGGTGGACCGGCCCCTGGTCACCAATAACCTCGTGGGCGGCGAAGATGGGCTCGATGATGCCGGGGTTTCCATCCAGCGCATCCTGCCTGCACCCAAAGGTATTTTCCTCGAGGCTACCGGGCAGCTGTTCCGGGGGGACTCGGGCGACAAGGACCATCCGCTTTTCCGCGCCTCGACCACTTCTGACGTGAGCGCAGTTGCACATCTGCGCGGGTATAAAGACATCACCGAATCAACTAATCTAGATCTCGGGCTGTCGTACGCCCGCGGCCACAACAACCTGGGCACTGATTTCCTGACTCAGCTTTACGGCGTTGATGCAACCCTGCGCTGGAAACCGTTGCGCCGCTCCATCTACCATTCATTCGTCGGCCGAGGAGAGTTAATCTGGAGCCAGCGCCAGCAATTACCGAGCGAGCAGCGCGCCTTTGGCTTCTACACGTCAGGCGACTATCAACTGGGGCGGCGATGGTTCGTGGGTGGACGCTATGACCGTGCCGGGCGCAGCGAATTTGCCAACCTCACAGACCAGGGAGCGTCCGCGGTCCTTACGTACTGGCCGAGCGAGTTCAGCCAGATACGTGGGCAATACCGGTTCACGCGTTATGCGGGCAACGTGGACGCAAATGAGTTCCTGATGCAGCTGTTGTTTTCACTGGGGGCGCATGGAGCGCATCCTTTTTAAGAGAGTCGTGTTTAGGAGAGGCATGACCAAGAGAAGCAGGTTTTCCGGTTTGGCAATTGCGCTGGGGCTGGCGTGTGCGGCGATTTCTCCCACGGCAGCGGCAGCCAAGAAACTCAGTATCATCACCGCTACGACAGACATGGCAGCACTGACTCAGGAGGTGGGCGGGGACAGGGTCAACGTCGAGTCGATCGCCAAGGGATATCAGGACCCCCATTTTGTCGAGGCGAAACCCAGTTTCCTGCTCAAATTACGCAATGCCGACCTGCTGGTGATGGTAGGGCTGCAACTGGAAATCGGCTGGCTGCCACCACTGATCACGCAAAGCGGGAACCCCCGAATCCAAGTGGGAGCGCCGGGATACCTGGATGCGTCGCAGTTTGCCGAGATCCTGGAAGTTCCGCAAGGCCAGGTCACCCGCGCGATGGGGGATGTTCATCCCTTGGGGAATCCCCACTACTGGCTGGATCCAGACAACGGGCGGCGGATCGCACGAGGCATCGCCAACAAACTCGCGGAGATGGACGCTGGGGATGCGGCATATTTCCAGCAGCGGTTTAAGGATTTCGATCAGCGCCTGACGGCGGCGGAGCAGAAGTGGGACGCGGAGATGAAGCCCTATCGGGGACGCAAAGTCGTCACTTACCACCGTTCGTTCCCGAACTTCGCCAACCATTATGGCCTGGACGTGATTGATTATGTGGAGCCGCGGCCCGGCATTCCACCTGGCATTGATCGGACTGATGAAACGCGAGAACTGCAAAGTCGTCTTGGTGGAGCCCTATTTCGATCTGAAGACTCCCCAGTCCATCGGGCGGGAGACAGGCGCACAGGTAGTCGTTTATCTTCCCTCGGTGGGCGGGGAAAAAGGGGTGGACGACTACTTTAAGCTTTTCGACTACGATATCGATTTGTTGACCAAGGCCTTCAACGCATCCAAGTAACGAAGGAGCACTATGGAGATTCTGCCGTTCCTGCTGGCGCCATTCCTGGCCAGCCTGATTCTGACCGGTATCCACGCTTATTTGGGCGTGCACGTGGTGGAGCGCGGAGTCATTTTCGTAGACCTGGCGCTGGCCCAGATTGCGGCGTTAGGCGCCACGGTCGCCATCCTGGTCGGCATGGATCCGCACAACGGGGGCGCGTACTGGCTGAGCCTGGGATTCACCTTTGTCGGCGCCGCCATCTTTGCCTTTGCCCGCACTCGCCGTGGCCACATCCCGCAGGAAGCCTTCATTGGCATTGCCTACGCGGTCGCGTCGGCCCTGGCCATTCTGACCATGAGCAAAGCCACGGGCGAAACCGAGCACCTCAAGGACATGCTGGTGGGTAACATTCTCGCGGTCTCGATGCATGAGGTCACCAAGACGGCGATCCTGTACGGTGCGATCGGTTTGTTTCACTACATCTTCCGCCAGCAATTTCTGCTCATCTCGACCAATCCGGCTGCGGCGGAGGCCAAGGGCCTGAACATTCGTTTCTGGGATTTTCTTTTTTACGCCTCCTTCGGCTTTGTGGTTACGTCTTCGGTAGCGATCGCCGGCGTGCTGCTGGTGTTCTGTTACCTGATTGTGCCTTCGGTGGGCGCCATGCTGTTCGCCGACCGGATCGGACGGCGGCTGGTGATCGGCTGGACCATGGGGACTCTGGTTTCCGCCCTGGGAGTTTACTTTTCCGTTCTGCTCGACTTACCTACCGGCGCCACCATTGTCTGCACCTTTGGCGGGGTCTTGATTCTGATGTTCTTCATTCACCTGTTCTTTTTCCACGGACGCAAGGCGCATGATCTGCACGGCGCCGCTTCTCAGGAGCAAGTCGCGCAGCCGGTCCTGCAAGAGCGGCGCTAGGGATAGCCCCCCGGCCCGGCGATTGTCCGGGAGGCGAGCCGCGATTGGGTGCACCAAAACCTACAGGCCGCTGCCAACCTCTATTTAGACTCCATGCCAGCGGAGTCTATGGTCTCTAAATGGCTGTATTTCTTTGACATTTGCCAACCCGGATGGTAGAAAACCACTTGCTCGACCTCTGCTCCTCAGAGTAGTCAGCTCCCCTGGCCAGTTCAAAACAACAGTGACGACGCACAACCGAAAGCAACCATATCCTCCGGATCCACGGGCGGGTGGTGTGTGTCCGGACGGCAAAAGGGCCTGATCTTAACAGTGCATTCGACAGCGAGGGGACAAAGTCAGCGCAACAATTCGAATCCAGGGGTTTCCCATGGGGAGGGACCAGTAGTCATGCGCAAGAACCCAATCACAATCTCGGCGGTCGCAGCTTTCCTGTTTACCTTGTTCGCGGTGGCGACCCAGGCCCAGAACACCATCAGCACCCTGGCCGGCGGCGGACCGAATAATTTGCCAGCGACCAAGTCGAGCATCGGTGTGCCCTGGGGCGTGGTCCAGGATGGAACGAACACCTATATCACGGACACGCTGACCAGCCGTGTCTTCAAGATTGACGGGAGCGGCACGTTGACCGTACTCGCCGGAAACATTGTCAGCGGGTACACCCTTGATGGCGTCACCGACGGGGCGGCTAAAGCATCCCTGAGTTCCCCCGAAGGCGTAGCGGTAGACGGCGCAGGGAACGTTTACGTAGCAGATACTGCGAACAACGTCATTCGTGTTGTCAACCCAACTGGAACCCCGGTTACCATCGGCGGACTAACGGTTCCTGCAAACGGGATCAACACCATCGCCGGCGATGGAACCGCGTGTCCTGACCCGACGACGGCGTGCGGCGACAGTGGGCTCGCCGTAGATGCGCATCTGAATGCTCCGGCCGGTGTGTTCGTTGACGGCTCCGGCAATATTTTCATTGCTGATACAGGAGACAACAAGATTCGCAAGGTGGACATAGCGACCGGTAACATCAGCACGGTTGCCGGCACTGGCGTACCCTGCGCCGATCCGACGACCGCGTGCGGCGATGGCGGCTTGGCCACTGCACCCGGAGCGGATCTCAATTTCCCCGAAGGCGTGGTGGTTGACGGCTCTGGAAACATTTTCATTGCAGACACGAGCGATCAGCGGGTGCGTGAGGTTACAGCCGCGGACAGCAAGATTAACGCCTTCGCCGGGAATGGGACGGTGTGCGCCGACCCCACAACCGCGTGCGGCGACGGCGCCGCTGCGACCAGCGCCCAATTGCACCTTCCGATTGGCCTGTTTCTTGACGGTTCCAACCTCTATATCGCTGACAGCGCCGACTTTCGCATTCGCGAAGTTACGGGCGGTAACATCTCGACCGTTGCGGGAGACGGCACGCAAGGCTTTGACGGCGATGGTAACCCTGCTACCAGCGCCGAACTTGACACCCCTAGCGGCGTGTTCGTAGACAGCTCCCACAACCTCTTTATCGCCGATCAGAACAACGACGCCATCCGCAAGGTGACCGGTGGGAACATTGACACTTTCGCGGGCAATCTTTCCTTTCTTCTAAACGGGGTGCCCTCTGTGGGCTTCTCCGGTGACTATCCAGACGTTACTGGGGTGCCCACCGATGCCGCGCTGCGCAATCCATCGGGAGTGACCACGGACACTTCGGGCAACCTCTTCATCGCTGATGCGGGGAACAACCGTATACGCGTGGTCAACAACCAGAACTCTCAGATCACGGTGGCCAACGTCGCGATCCCCGCCCACACCATCACGACGGTTGCTGGAAATGGGGCGTTTTGCCTGAATCTTACCTGCGGCGACAATGGCCAAGCGACTGCCGCCCAGCTCTCAGCCCCCTCCGATGTGGTATTGGACACCTCGGGGAACATTCTAATCGTCGACTATCAGGACTCGGCCATCCGGAAAGTTGCGGCCAACGGAGTGATCACTACCGTGGCGGGCCAGGTAAATCAACCGGGCTATTCTGGGGACCAGGACGTTGCTACCAACGCCGAGCTCAATCAACCGCGCGGCATGGCTTTGGACAGTACCGGCAATATGTACATTGCCGATACCGACAACAATGTGATCCGGGTTGTAAATACGCAAGCGTCCCAAATCACGGTGGCGGGCGTCTCGATTGATCCGGGTAACATCGACACGGTTGCCGGGGATGGGACCGCTTGTGCCGTTTCCACCGACCCGTGCGGCGACGGCGGCGCGGCTACCAGCGCACAACTCAACGGTCCGAGCGGGGTTGCGGTGGACCGTTCCGGGAACATCTACATCGCCGACACGCAAGACCATCGGATTCGCAAAGTGGACACCGCCGGCAATATCTCTACCATCGCCGGCACCGGAGCGCCTTGTGTCAGTGCGAGCTGCGGCGATGGCGGCACGGCCACATCAGCGCTTCTGGCGCAACCCTTCGACATGTTCGTGGATTATGGAGGAACCGTTTTCATTGCAGACTCGGGTGACTTTGTGATCCGTGCGGTGAACACCGGGGCAAATCCGATCACTGTGGATACAAAGGTCATCGGCCCAGGAGACATCGACACTGTGGTGGGTAGCGGGTTCCGGGGCTATCTGGGAGATGGCGTTCCGGCCCTCAGCGCCCAACTGGCGCAACCTCTGGGTCTCGGTGCCAATTCCGCCGGGGATTTGCTGATCACCGACTTCTACACTTGGCGTGCGCGGAGCGTTGGGGGGATCTTAGCTACGGCCCCGACGGCAACGCCATCGCCCACGAGCCTGACGTTCCCGCCGCAGGTGCTGAACACCACCAGTTCATCCCAGACGGTAACCCTCACGAATGATGGCAATCTCTCAGCGTTGGCGATTTCGAGCATCACGATCACCGGGGCGGATGCCGGGGACTTTGCTATCTCATCTAACAGCTGCGGCGCGTCGCTGGCCGCGGGAGCAAGTTGCGACATCGACGTGACCTTCACCCCTACGGCTACCGGGTCGCGCGGGGCATCGCTGAGCATCGCGGACGACGCTGCAGACAGCCCGCAAAGCGTTAGTCTGTCTGGGACTGGAACTGGCACTGTCACCACATCCACAGCTTTGGGCTCGTCACAAAACCCATCCACCTCAGGCCAGTCGGTGACGTTCACGGCAACAGTTACTGGGACGGGTGGCACACCCACGGGCACGATTACCTTCAAGGATGGAGTGGCGCCATTGGGGAGTCCCGTGGCTCTCGCCGGGGGAAGTGCAATTCTAGCCACCTCCAGCCTAAGTGTAGGAACGCACAGCATCACCGCGGTGTACAGCGGCGACGCGACTTTTGCTCCCAGCACCTCGTCAGTCCTAAACCAAGTGGTGAATGCACTGGCGCCGGACTTCACGATCGATGCGACCGCTGCTAACCCGGCAACTGTGACCGCTGGGCATTCAGCGACTTCGACGATCACTATCACCGCCCAGAACGGCTTCAACTCTGCCATCACGTTGACTTGCTCGGTATCGCCGACGCCCTCGCGGGCACCGGGATGCGGGTTAAGCCCAACGTCTCTGCCCACAGGTAGCGGGCCATCCACGTTGACCATCACCACCACCGCGGCGGTCGCGGCGCTGACCACACCCGCGATTGGGCACCGGTCGCTGCCGATGTACGCGGTGTGGCTGCTGCTGCCAGCGATGCTGCTGAGCAGCGCAGGCATGGCCGCTCCCAAGCGCAAGAAACTGGTCAGCTACATCCTGATGTTCCTGGTGGTCGCAGGCCTGCTGTTCCTGGTCGCTTGCGGCGGGGGGAGCAGCACCAATAACGGTGGAGGCGGTGGCGGCGGCACACCCGGCACTCCCGCTGACACTTACACGATCACCGTGACGGCCACGCCGGCGGCGGGTACAGCCAAGACCACAACGGTGACCCTGACCGTACAATAAGACCGAAAACCTTAACAAAACATTCCCCCGGATCGTCTTGATCCGGGGGATATTTCTTGCCCCAAAAGCCTTGTCTGCATTGAATCCCGGCCCGATTCGTGACACAATACGCCCGCTCGCAGGTTGCCTCCGAACCGCGCAGTCTAGCAAGGGAGTACTCCCGCGCTTTCTCCCAGCGAATCCCTGAGCTGCCCGGGCCGGAGTGACCTCTGTCGTGGCACGTGTCGTCGCTCGGAAGGGACATTTGAGTGGAGGCCAGGGGAAATGAGAACTCGACAATTCATGCATTTCATAAATCACGCTTGGGTAGTGGCCGCTGTGGCCGTGCTGCTGGTGGGCAGTTCCTGGGCGGCAAGTAACGGAAAGTTGCTGTACAGCTTTACCGGCGGTCTCGACGGAGGCGACCCGGCCACCGCGTTGACCTTCGACGCATCGGGCAATGGTTATGGCACAACCGTCACGGGAGGCGACTTTGGCTGTGGCACGGTCTTCCAGCTGACGCCTTCAGGCGGTCGCTTCACGGAAAGCGTCTTGTTCAGCTTCGACTGTTTTACTACCGGGAAAAACCCCTACGGTGGCGTGGTCGTGGATTCGAAAGGCAATCTCTACGGCACCACGGTCGCGGGCGGGTTTGGCGGGATCTGTTCCGGCGATGGCTGCGGCGTGGTTTACATGCTGAGCAACGCCGGTGGCACCTGGAACGAAACGGTCATGTATAGCTTCACTGGCGGCGATGACGGGTTCGGGCCGGGTGGCGCGCTGGTTTCCGATGGTAATGGCAACTTCTATGGCACCACTCCCGACGGGGGCGCCAATGCGGTCGGCGTGGTGTACCAGATTTCTCCGGTGAGAGGTGGTGGGTGGCAGCAGACGGTGATCCACAGTTTCACCGGCGGCAACGATGGCGCGGTCGGCTCGCTCGGCGCGTTGCTGCGCGATGGAAGCGGCAACCTATTCGGAGTCACTGAGCTGGGCGGCGCCTTCGGCGCCGGCACCGCGTTCCGGCTGTCTCCCATTCAAGGCGGCGGATGGAAGATGACCACGCTTTACGCTTTCAAGGGGCAACCTGATGCGGGCTTTCCTTACGGTGGCCTGATTGCGGACGCCCACGGCAATCTCTACGGAACAACGTACTACGGCGGCAAGAACGGAATGGGCTCCGTTTTCGAGCTGGACTTCACCCGTAAGAAAGAGATTGTGTTGTACAACTTTAAAGGTGGCACGGACGGAAGCAACACCACCACCACCCTGGTCTTTGACAAGGCCGGAAATCTTTACGGTACGACCTCGATGGGTGGAAACCCGGGATGCGACTGTGGCACGGTTTTCGAGCTGAGTCCCAGACAGGGTGGTGGAGTGCAGGAGCGCATTCTGCATCGCTTCGGAGAGTCCCCCGACGGAGGCTACCCCTACTACGGCTTGACCCCCGATAGCAAGGGCGATCTTTACGGAACGACCGTGTCCGGTGGAAGGGACACCCAAGGCGTGGTGTTCAAATTCACGCCGTAATGGACCAGGTCCGAATCGGAGCGGCGTAAGCTGGTGCTTATGCCGTTCCGCACATTTCCCATCCCGGAGCTCCGAGTGCTTGCGATTCGCCTTGCGTCTCTCTTGTCGGTCCTGCTTGTGGTGGGCCCGGCGGAAGTTCGAGCCCAGGACGCACTCACCGGGGTAGATGTTCCTGGCGCTACTGAGACCGACTGCAACGCCATCAACCGGGCCGGGGTTGTGGTGGGCTTTTACCTTGACTCCGGCGGGGTAAGCCACGCTTTCGGATTAATCCAGGGTAGGTTCCACTTTTACGACGCCCCCAACTCCGAGGGGACATTCGCCTACGGCATCAACGATCACAATCAAATCGTCGGGTGGTACATCGACCACAACTTCGTCACCCATGGCTTCCTGCTGAGTGGCAGCAAGTTGACCACGCTGGATCCTCCGGGCTCCATCCAAACCAACGCCTGGAGCATCAACAACGTGGGCGTGATCGTAGGCGCGTATCTGGACCAGAGCCATCTCCACCACGGGTTCACGTACAACGGCGGAACCTACACCACCTACAACGCACCTGGCGGGATCCTCACCGAACTCACGGGGATCAACAACGCCGGTCAGATGTCCGGCATCTACGACGACTCCAATGGTGTACAGCATGGATTGGCTCTGGCCGATGGGAAATTCTTCTCTATTGACTACCCCGGCAGTGCCTGGACGGCGGCCGAGCGGATTACTGACGGTGGGGAGATCGTGGGGTTTTACGGCCCCGATGGGCGAGGCCCATTCAGCGGGTATGTCCTGGTCAAGCGTGCTTTTACAAAGGTCACGTTTCCCGGGGCCTCGGACACCCGAATTCGGGGTGTCAACAAGGGCGGGGCAATCGTAGGCCGTCACACCGACGTAAGCGGGGTGGTCCACGGTTTTCTGGGCACACCCTAAGTTCGCCTGGCCCCATGAAAGACCGCGCCCGACGCGGGATTTACACAATAACACAGCTTGACACCTGCCAGCCTTATGCATACCATGGTCGCCCACAGTCTCAGGAGGCTGCCAATGCCAAAGCACAGAACTGGAATTTTGCTTCTCACCTGTTTGTCTGTAGCTCTCGCCTTTACGCTGAGCGCTGCTACAGTCCAAGCAGCAACCTTTAAGACAGTCGATGTTCCTAACGCTTCCGAAACCGACCTGAATGCCGTCAACAATGCCAACACCGCAGTCGGTGACTACATTGATCTAAGTGGCGTAAACCACGGCTTCGCTCTGATCGGTGGCACCAGGATCAAGTCGTTTGACGTCCCCGGATCTCTTGGAACCTTTGCCCGTGGCATCAACGACAGTAACCAGGTCGTGGGATGGTACGTGGACAGCAATGGGGTGCAGCACGGCTATGTCTTCAGTTCCAACAAGTTCACGACCCTTGATCCGCCCAATACGATCCTGACCAATGCTTGGGGCATCAACAACGCCGGAGTGATCGTGGGGACGTACGTGGACGCCAACGATGGTGCGTTCCACGGCTTCGTCTTCAAGAACGGCAATTACACCATCTACGACGCTCCCTCGGGTTCCCTGCTTACGGAACTTTTGGGCATCAACGATGCCGGGCAGATGGTGGGTATCTATTTCGACAGCAACTCTGTCCAGCACGGATTTGCGGTGGTCGGCAGTCAGTTTATCGACATTACCGTTCCTGGCAGCGGGGTCACCGCAGCCGACAAGATCAACAGAAGCGGCAATGTGGTAGGCCTCTTTGGCGCCAGCAGTTCGGGTCCATTCAGCGGGTATATCTTGGTGGGTACGAGATTCACTACCATCAATTTTCCAGGCTCCGCGGAAACCCGGTGCCGTGGCCTCAACAATGCAAAGGTCGTGACTGGTCGTTACACCGATTCAAACGGGATAATCCACGGCATGGCCGTACTTCCCTAACTGGTTTCGATTGGGGGAGCGAAGAAGCTTCGTTCCCCTGGTCGAACCATGCGATGCCGCTCCCGGCAGCTTCCGGTTGGGAACGGTGGGCGCGCGCAATCCTTTCTTCCTCACCGACTTTCTTGCAACCTTCTTCATCAGGCTAGCGGGGAATACTGCCCTGGCAGGCAGCGGTAGGGGATCTTGGTGGAGCTAGTCGGGATCGAACCGACGACCTCATCGTTGCGAACGATGCGCTCTCCCAGCTGAGCTATAGCCCCACGGACAGAACGAAACTGCGCGGGTAAGGCAATTTTAACAGCCGCGCCGAGGAACGACCAGACCCGGCCGCCGTCCTCCCCTGACTTCCCCTCCCACCCTCGTTCGCGTTATATTCCTAAGCCGGTTTGTTCTGGGAGGAGCGCATGGCAACCAACACCCGACCTGAGAGCAAGGGAGGCAAAGTCCGCAGTTTTGGGGAAAACATCGAAAGTGATCTGGCCTCGCGCTTTCTGCGGGTGGTGGAGGTCGCCGCCATCGCTTCGGCCCACACCATGGGCCAGGGCGAACGCAAGCTGTCCGACCAGGTCGCCACTGAAGCCATGCGCCAGACCATGGACTCGATCCCCATGCGTGGCACCATCGTCATCGGCGAAGGCGAGCGCGACGAGGCGCCTATGCTCTACATCGGCGAAAAGGTTGGCGCCGAGTTTTCCGATGGCACCGACGTCCCTGAGGTTGACATTGCGGTCGATCCGCTCGAAGGCACCAACTTGTGTGCTACCGGCGCGCCTGGCGCGATTACCGTCCTGGCGGCGTCGGAACGCGGCGGATTGCTCAATGCACCCGATTGCTACATGGACAAGATCGTCGTCGGACCGTCCTGCAAGGACGCCGTTGATCTCGACGCCCCCGTCGCCGATAACCTCAAAAACATCGCTAAGCGGCTGGAACGAGACGTAGAAGATCTGGTGGTGATCGTGCTCGACCGCCCGCGTCACGAGAAGCTGATCGCCGAGATTCGTGCGGCTGGGGCACGCATCCGGCTTATTGGCGATGGCGATCTTTCAGCGGGCATCGCGGCGGCCGTCATCGGCACCGGCGTGCATGCGGTCATGGGTTCGGGTGGTGCGCCGGAAGGTGTCATCACGGCTGCGGCAATCCGCTGCCTGAACGGCTACATGCAGGGACGCCTAGTCATCAACAAACCCGAGTTGGAAGAGCGCATCGCGCGCATGGGGATCAAGGACAAGAACCGAGTTTACGAAGCTGAAGACCTCGCCCCGGGTAAACAACTGATCTTCGCCGCCACCGGCGTCACCGAAGGCGCGCTGCTGAAGGGCGTGCGCTTTTTCGGCGAGGGCACGCGAACTTCATCGGTGATTATGACCTTGCAGACGGGCAAAGTGCGCTTCATCGACAGCATCCACCTGGAGAAGGGACCGGATGTAAAGGTAAGGTTCGCGTAAGAACAGTCGTTGATCGTTGGCGAGATCTCGAACCGGGACTCGCCAGTTTGCATTCCAGCTACAGAAATGGGTTCTCAATCTTCACCTCTTCGATCTCCCGCCCATGCTGCAAGTTTTCGCTGTAAAGCGTGTCGCACCGGCCTTCCAGAGCGGCGGCAACGATCAACGAGTCGTACCAGGACAACCTGTGTTTCCCAAGAATCCGCAATGCCTCCACGTAAAGGGATGGGGAGGAGTGGACCGCCAGTAGAGGCCGGAACACCGTAATCAGATATTGCTCCGCCTCGGCCAAATTCATCGGGTGTGCGAACCGCCGAAAGGCAACGTTGAAGAACTCCTGCACCACCTGATAGCTGACGATTCCCTGCCCCGTGTCTGCGGCCTGCCTGACTAAGTGCGCGGCCTTCTTTGCCTTGGCCGGCGCGCTTGCGTCGAAGGCATAAACAAAGATATTGGTATCGAGGAAGAATCTACCGCTCATTCATCTCGTCTCGGGTATAGGGGCCGGAGGAACGCACGTGCTTGAGGCGGCGCATCAGCGCGTCCACTGCCGCCCCGCCGCCGGCTTGCGCTGCGTACTGCTCCAGCCATTCCCGAAAGGCCGCGTTCAGCGTCTTGTGCTGTGAGCGGGCTACTAGGCGGGCTTGCTCGATCAAGGATTCGTCGGCACTCAAGGTGACGTTCTTCATACTGTAATAGTGTACACGATTATCGTGCACTCCGCAAGCTACCGCCTCCGTGTCGAAATCCATCCCCCCATTCGTCTATTTCTCGAGCAGGGAAAACAGGCAGTCCAAATCGAACTCCCTGCTTCCCTCGACGGCGGGACGCCCGTGCTTCATCGCTCTACTTGAATTCCTTCATCACCTCGGCGGGAACTTTCGGGTCTGGAGGAAAGTCCCGCGAAGCACCCTGGAACAACGCGACGGTTTTCTCCTGGCGTTTGGTGCCGTCGTGAACTGCGATGGTGTGCGGCTTGGAAGCCTCGTAGCTATCCCACAACGAAACGCCTGCGTACGCACCGTCTTTGCGCAGAATGTAATAGACCATGTCCACGAACTGCAGCTTCTTCATGTCATTGTTGTAGTTCCGCGCGATGCGCTTGAGCGCGTCCATGCCGGCGTCCTGCGGAGACGTACCGCGCCGCATGTTCTCGACGATGGTGTGCGCGCCCGCCACCTTGATGTTCTCTTCCCCGCTGCCGGTCGCGCCCACCGAGCCCACGTCCTGGTCGGTGTAGCAGCCGGCACCGATGATCGGCGAGTCGCCTAATCGTCCCGGAAGCTTGTAGGCCAGACCGCTGGTGGTGGTGCAGCCCGAGATCTCGCCCTTGTCGTTGAGCGCTGAACAGTGAATCGTCCCAGTGGGGGGAAACAAGACTTTGTGCACGGCTTCGTTACGGAACTCGGGCGCAATGCCAAGGTTGGCGGCGATTTCGTCCAATCGCCGGTAACGCTCCTGCCACAGGCCCACCTGCGGCTTTTCCCTGGGCGGCTGCCAGTGCGGGTCGGCCAAACCCGGCCCCCACCAGTCTCCCGTCGAGTGATACTCCTTCCACAGCAGCCAGATCTTTCGCGAGTGCTCCGTGAGCAAATTCTCCCTCGGAAATCCCTGCGCTACGGCGAACCGCTCCGCACCTTCCCCGACCAGCATCACATGGCCGGTGTGATTCATAACCGCCTTCGCCACCTGAGACACATTCTTAATGTTGCGCACACCGCCGACCGAGCCGGCGCGCCGCGTCGGTCCATGCATGCAGCACGCGTCCAATTCCACCACGCCCTCTTCGTTGGGTAGGCCACCGAGCCCGACGCTGGTGTCATTGGGGTCGTCCTCCGGGCCCTTTACGACCTTCAGGGCTGCATCGAGGGTGTCGCCGCCAGCGGCGAGAAAGGGGTAAGCGTCGTCGAGATAGTTGTAACCGTTGTGCGCGCAAATGATGATGGGGCGTTTGCCGGAGGGAACAGCCTCGTTCTTTTTGGACTCCTGCCCATTGCCCTTGGAATCGAGTAGTCCCAGCGATAGCGAACCTGCAACCGCGGTGCCCAAAAAGTCGCGGCGTGAGATGGTCATCTTGCCTCCGGCGAAACTCTGGCTTGCGAAGCGTGCGACAGAATATCACGCCGGAGCTAACTGCATCCGAACCGGCACGACCCGCCACAGCGGCGGCACAGGGGATAGACAACCAGTTGTCAGTGGTCAGTTCCCGGTTGTCATTCCTACGAGACGGCCGACGAGACGTTTCCCTTACTTTGGTCCGCGCGGAACCGCAGCAGCGCCGCGATGTTTCCGGCAGAATCGAACTCGGGATCATCTTTCACGTAGAACAATTCGATATCGCGGCGGATGGCCACTGGAATGATCGTGTCACAAACATCCGCCACTTCCCGGGTCTCACGCCCGCAGGCGGGACAATGCCGGACCAGGTGCCCGTCGAGGTGGCCGCAGCCTGTACATTCGACCGCGGCGTGAGAAAAGTTTTCCCCGATTAGCAGTGTTTGCACCTCACCCAATTCGAGCGACCGCAGTACCCGGCGCAACCCGGTCACGCCCCGGCTGTTGCTCTTTGCCTGGTCCAGGACTTCCTTCACCAGCTCGTGCCGGCGCCGGTCGAGCGCTTCGTGCAAAACCTGGCCGGCTTGCTCCCGAATGTGGTCATTGGTCATCTTGCCCACATCCGCCGAAAAGCGGCCTAGTAGCCTCTTCCTGACGTATGGGTGTAACAGCGACTCGAGTTCATGCCAGGGGGTATCGTGGCAGCCAATAATCAGTTTCTCAAAGAAGCCCTTCTCCAGGGCGTTCTGCAGGTGCCCGGCTACATCTTTGAAGTGATGCAGGACGTCATCGTTGACCCGGCGTTGCGCATGGCCACCGTCGTAGCCAGCGAATCCATCGCTGCGGCCCTGGCGAGCTGGCGGGGTCCGGAATAGCCCCTCGCGCTCGTTCAGCTCATCCAGGCGAAGCTCGAAGAAGCGTGCCTTCTGGCGATCGACAAGCGCCACCCACAGTCTCGGTTGCGCACCCAGGAGCACAGCCAAGGGCTTCAGGTGGAAGCGTTGGTTTACGAACAGTTGCGTCACCGGCAACTGCGCCGGCAAGTCAAACTCTCGCCAGAAATTGCGGGCGCCACAAGCGAACACAGCTTTCGCACGGGCCTGGTTACCATGCAAATTTTCCGCCAAGGCCAGAATGCGGTCCAGATCAGCCCGGGCGTATCCATTTCTACCGATCTTTTCGGCTTCCCTGGCCGCATTCCGGACAAGCTCTTTGACGAGAATAGTCTCGGCGCGATGCGACTTGTTCTGGGGCGTAGCCGGTTCGAAATAGAAACTGAGTGCGCAATTTTTGTCCCCGTTGCTTTGGAATTGGGCCAGCTCACGGATATCTTCGCGTGTAATCATCACGATCTCTCCTGAGTGCGGTTAGATGCTCGTTCAGTCGGTCGTGGACACTCCCAGCAGTTTGTCTTTGAATCGGCCAGCGATGGGGACGGAGCTACGTACGTGCTTCCGTGCGCTGGCAATTGAAGACCGCACCTCCTCCGGTGGGCGGTCAGTGATGGCGGCGATCTCGTCCACCGAAAAGCCTTCCACCGCGTGCAAGATGAACGACTCCCGGTCGTGGCGGCTGGCACCATTCAGCGCAAACTGCACCAGCGCGATCATTTCATCGGAGGAGGCAATGTCTTCAGGCGTAGCGGTACGCCGGTCCGCGATCACACTCTCCCCCGTCAAGGTTTCGTCAGGCTGGTGGAACTGCAGTTCAGCCTCGTCACTGCCGCGCACATTCCGCCGCCGCGCCGAGTCCTCCAGGTGAACCGACGACGTGCTCTCCTCCGTGTTCTGGGAAAGATCGTCGATAGCGCGCATCGCCAGCCGACCCGTCTTCGCGTCGACGACCTCCTCCTTGGTTACGGAGTCAGGGGGCATCTCGTCGGCGGTCTCCCGGAAATACAACTCCCGTTCCACGAAGCGCTCCAGACGGGCAAGATTGGCGTTGACATAGGAGCGAATGTCGTCGGATGAAGCCATCGGTACCTGGATCGCAGCCACCGTCTCCTCAAAAGGCACCTGCGATTCCGGGCGGAAACCCGCCACCCGGCGCCGCGACCATTTGTGGGTGCTGCGCAACAGGTCTTTGTGCTTGCCAATCTGCTGCAGCAGTTCATCGCAAGCCGCTTTCACCGCTGCGGAAGCAGTGGGGGCCGACTTCTGCACCGCCATTTGCCCCGAGGGTAACCGCAGATTCAGCGAAACCGTCGTCCCCTCGCGGGGCGAGTTTTGCTCAATTCCGCCCCGCAGGTGCACCAGGTCCGGGCGAAAGACCTGCAAGCGCTTGCGTAGCTTCTCAATGAGGTGGTTGATTTCTTTCTCGACGTCAGGAGTCTTGCAGTCCTTGTAGCTAAAGTGGACGTTCATGCCAGGCCTCGGACCACGGGAGCAGATCCCATGAAAGATTTCCGGTTCCTTACAAGCCGATTCTACACCCGCGGGAAACGGACAAACGCAAATTCCGGCAGGGACAACGGTTTCGGCTGCCTTGGGTACTTTGAAGCAGGCGACTGTGATGTATGCCCTTGCGCACAACCACTTCCCGTGGTTTTACTCCTGCCCGCAAGCCAGTCGCGAGTCACACCGCCACCGTGACCGACGTCTCCGTCCTGGTCACCGGCCGATAGAGGGTGTCGCGCTCGATGGGCTCACGCCCGGCTTCACGGATCAGGCGAACCAGTTCTTCCCGGTGCATGCCTTGGGGGGTGGTGGCGCCGGCATCGTGGTAGATTTTCTCTTCAATTACCGTCCCGTCAATGTCATCGGCGCCAAAGCGCAGGGCGATCTGGGCGATCTTGGAGGTCATCATCTGCCAGTAAGCTTTGATGTGCGGGAAATTATCGAGCACCAGGCGGCTGACTGCGATCTGCTTGATGTCGAGCATGCCAGTGGTTTTCGGCAGATGCTGCAGCGGCGTGTTATCGGGATGGAAGGCCAGGGGAATGAAGGTCTGAAAGCCGTGGGTTTCATCCTGCAGAGTACGCAGCTTCAGTAGATGGTCCACCCGGTCTTCGTCATTCTCGACGTGGCCGTACAGCATCGTGGCATTCGATTTCAGCCCGATCTGATGGGCGAGCTTGGCGGTTTCCAGCCACTGGTCGCCATCAATCTTGTGGTCACAAATGATGTGCCGCACGCGGTCGGCAAAGATCTCTGCCCCGCCACCGGGAAGCGAGTCCACTCCGGCGTCTTTCAATTGTTCGAGGGTCTTGCGAATCGAAAGCTTGGCGCGCTTCGCAAGGTAAGCGACCTCGACCATAGTGAAGGCCTTCAGATGGACATGCGGGAATCGTTGCTTCAGGCCGGAGATGAGATCAAGAAAATACTGGAACGGCAGGTCGGGGTGCAGTCCGCCGACGATGTGAAATTCGGTGACGGTTTCACTGTAACCCGAAGCCGCGGTCTCGAATGCTTCTTCCAACGCCATGGTATAAGCGCCCGGGGTGTCTTTCTTGCGGCCAAAGGCACAGAGACGGCAAGCGGCAACGCATACGTTGGTGGGATTGAGGTGGCGATTGACGTTGAAGTAAGTCTTGTCGCCGTGCATGCGCTCGCGGACGTAATTTGCCATCCAGCCGACGGCCAAAAGGTCGCCGGTGCGGTACAGGGCGAGAGCATCGTCCGGGCTCAGGCGTTCCCCGGCAAGCAGGCGGTCATAAATCGGCCGCAAGCGCGGGTCGTCGCTGTGAAAAGGATGCACGTTCGGCATTGCATTCGATGATACCGCACCAAAGTGGAAGAAGTCACAAGCGACTTCCCCCAAAGTGTGGCCGGGTTTTGTCCATTCATCTGGTGCCGGGCAATGTTATGCCAAGGATTGACAATCCTTGTTATCACCACTAAAGTTAGGACAAGGAGCATGCCCCATGAACGTCTCTCTTACCGACGAACTTGAGAAATTCGTGAGCGCCAAGGTGGAATCAGGACGCTACAACTCCGCAAGCGAAGTAGTCAGGGAAGCGCTCCGGCTGCTTGAAGAGCATGACCGTGCGCGCGCGCTCCAGATTGCCGGGTTCAACCAGGAGCTCGGCCGCCGTCTCGATGCGCTTGATCGTGGCCAGCACGTCTCCCCGGCGGATGCCCGCGCCCGGCTCAAGCGTAAGTCCGAGCAGTACCGGAAGGCCAAGGCGTGATGCAGTTTGTCCTCAGCGATGACGCCGATCGCGACCTGGATGACATCTGGGAATACATCGCCGAGGACAGTGTTGACGCCGCCGACCAGTGGATAGGTAGGCTGTTCGATGCGTTTGACGCAATTGCTGAAACGCCCGGCATCGGGCACAAGCGTGATGACCTGACTGCTTACCCAGTTCTGTTCTGGCCCGTCGGCGCCTACCTTGTCATCTATCGGATCACAACCCTGCCGGTAGAAATTGTGGCGGTAACGCAGGGCGCACGCGACATTCCCGCTTTCCTGCGTCGCCGCTTTTCGCAGTGACTCATCTCAGTTGAACAACCAAGCTAGGCACAGATTGGTGCTAACGCAACAGCAAATCCCCTACAACAAACATAAAGAACACCACCGAGATCACGCCATTCATGGTAAAGAACGCCGCGTTGAGTTTGGAGAGGTCATGCGGCGAGACCAGGGAATGTTCGTAAGCCAGCAGCAATGCCACGACAACAACTCCTGCAATCGCCAGTTTCCCTAGCCCGAAAACGACAATCAAGCTCACCAGCAGCAACAGCATAGTCATATGGAAGACCCGCGCGATCCACAGCGACTTGCCGATCCCGAAATAGCGCGGGATGGAGTGCAAGCCGCTCTGCCGGTCAAAGTCGTAGTCCTGGCAGGCATAGAGCACATCGAAGCCTCCGCCCCAGAAAGTAACTGCCGCAGTGAGCAGAAGGATTCGTGGATCCAGCGATCCGCGCACCGCAATCCATGCCGCCGACGGCGCCATGCCCATGGCGAATCCCAGCACCAGATGCGACCACCGGGTAAACCGCTTGGTGTAGGAATAAAGGAGAAGGACGGCCAGCGCCACCGGTGAAAGCAGCAGCGACAAACGGTTAAGCTGCGAGGCCGCAAAGACAAAAACGGCGCAAGAGACACAGACAAAGGTCGCGACGAATGCTGGAGTTAGCGTACCCGTCGGCAAGGCCCGCGTCTGGGTGCGGGGGTTGGCGGCGTCAGTCGCGGCGTCCGCGAGGCGGTTGAAGGCCATGGCTGCCGACCGCGCTGCGACCATGGCAACGATGATCCAGACCAAGACGCGTGCGTTGGGCAGGCCGTTGGCGGCGAGCATGGCGCCGCAGAGCGCGAACGGAAGCACAAACACGGAGTGCTCCCACTTGATCATCTCCAGCGTGATGCGCAGGTTATGCAGAACGGGCACGGGAAGATTGTAAAGGAGGATCGTACTTCTCGGCCCTCGCGAGACGGGCGCGGACGCCCGTCCTCCATCGTCCTACCATCCTTCTTCGTAGCCCTGCTGGCCGATCAGCGGCACAAAGCGGCATCCCTCCAGGTTGGCGATGACCGCCCGGCCCTGTTGCTTGCGCACCAACTGCAACTCTTGAGCATGGGCTGGCCCGACCGGAACCACCAGGCGTCCGCCTTCGCGCAATTGTTCAAGTAATGCTTGAGGGATTTGCGGTGCGGCCGCTGAAACCACAATGGCGTCAAAGGGTGCCTTTTCCGAAAGGCCGAGGCTGCCGTCCCCTACTGACACGCTGACATTTCCGTAGCCGAGGCTTTCGAGTCGAGCTGCCGCCGAGCGCGCCAACTCGGGAAGACGTTCCACCGAATAAACCTGTTGCGCCAATTCCGCAAGCAGAGCAGTCTGGTAGCCGGAACCGGTACCGACCTCCAAAACCGTCTCCGGGCCGGCAAGGGATAACGCCTCCAACATCAAAGCTACGATCAGGGGTTGGGAAACCGTCTGGCCTTCACCAATCGGTATGGGGTGGTCTTCGTAAGCCTGCGCCTGATACTCATCGTCAACGAACAGGTGACGTGGGACTTTCGTCATGGCGGCGAGCACACGTTGGTCGCGGACACCGCGAGCGTGCACCTGGTCATTCACCATGCTTTGTCGCAGCGCGGTCAAGCGATCGGTTTGGACGTCCATACTCATCGTGAATCGCCCGGGTGTAACGGAATCGAACCGGTTCCCGTAGTCATCTGCATTCTAGTAGTATGCGCTGGGTAACAGCGAGTCGGACTCGGAGACCAACGAGTTGAGTGAGAACGAACGATTTGCACCTGGCTGGCCGGGAATCCCGCCACGCTGGACTTCCAGCGCCAAGAGCGGCGTGGGCACCGCCTTGAACCTCCACAGCCGGATCTGGTTCACCACCAGCCACGGCATTCTGAACGAGGTCTACTATCCGCGGGTCGACCAGGCCTGCACCCGCGACCTGGGTTTGATTGTCACGGATGGCAGGGTGTACTTCTCCGAGGAGAAGCGTCACTGCCGGTTTGAAAACACTCCGCTGGAACCTGGGGTTCCCGTCTTCGAACTAACGAATACAGAGATGCAGGGGCGCTATCGGATCGAAAAGGAGGTGCTGACCGATCCTTACCGCAACGTCGTGCTGCAGAGAATCCGCTTTATCCCACTCCAGGGAAGGCTTTCCGATTACCGGTTGTATGCCTTGCTTTCACCACATCTGGCGAACTACGGCACCGGCAATACAGGTTGGGCGGGCGATTACAAGAGCGTGCCCATGTTGTTCGCGGAGCGTGAGGGGACAGCATTGGCATTCGCCTGCTCGGCGCCCTGGCTCAAGATGTCGGCCGGATTTGTTGGCTCCTCCGACGGCTGGCAGGACCTCTCAAAGAATTACCAGATGACCTGGGACTACACTCGCGCGGAGAATGGGAACATTGCCCTGACCGGCGAGATTGATCTGACGGCCTGCAATGGCGAGTTTGTCCTGGCGCTCGGTTTCGGTGGAAGCTGGTCGGAGGCAGGTCAACAGGTGCGATCCAGCCTGCTGGAGCCATACGAGGAACTGCGCAGGCATTACGTGCTGCATTGGAAGAACTGGCAGCACGGACTGCTGAAACTGGACGAACCTCGACGGGAGCGCGACCTCTACCGGGCAAGCATGGCGATATTACGTACGCACGAGTCCAAGGACTTCCTGGGAGGGGCGATCGCCAGCCTTTCCATTCCCTGGGGCTTCAACAAAGGGGACGAGGATCTCGGGGGCTACCACCTGGTGTGGCCGCGAGATCTGGTGGAAACTGCGTTTGGGTTCTTGGCCGCTGGCGCCAAAGACGATGCTGTGCGCGTGTTGCGTTACCTGGAGTCCACCCAGGAAGCGGACGGCCACTGGGCGCAGAACATGTGGCTGGACGGGCGTCCTTACTGGATGGGGCTGCAGATGGACGAAGCCGCCTTCCCCATCCTTTTGGTGGACACCCTGCGCCGGGAAGCTCCCGCGGCTTTGGGCGACTTGAAGCGCTGGTGGATGATGGTTTATCGCGCTGCTGATTTCATCTACCGCAATGGTCCGGTCACCCAGCAGGACCGCTGGGAAGAAGATGGCGGATACTCTCCCTTCACACTGGCAGTAGAGATTTCGGCGCTGCTCGCAGCAGCCGACTTCGCCGATGCGGTGGAGGAGAGGAAGCTCGGGCGTTATCTGCGGGAGCTCGCCGATGCCTGGAACGATAAGGTGGAGGATTGGACCTACGCGACCGGAACTGACCTGGCACGCCAAATCGGCGTCGAAGGCTACTACGTGCGCATTGCGCCCCCGGACTCGGACGGGGCCGCTTCGCCGCTACAGGGTTTTGTACCCATCAAGAACCGGCCCCCGGGACAAAGCAGTGCCCCGGCCGCGCATATCGTCAGCCCGGATGCCTTGGCGCTGGTCCGCTTCGGACTGCGCGCTCCCGACGATCCGCGCATCCTGAATACCATCAAAGTAATCGACGCGCTGCTGCGGGTGAAACTGCCGCAGGGACCATGCTGGTATCGCTACAACGGCGACGGCTACGGCGAACACGAGGATGGTTCGCCCTTTGACGGCACCGGAATCGGTCGCCCCTGGCCTCTTTTAGCCGGGGAGCGCGCGCATTATGAATTGGCCGCCGGCAATCGCCAAACCGCCGAAGAACTCCTGGCCGCGATGGAGGGCTCGGTCTCCGCCGGCCATTTGTTACCCGAGCAGGTTTGGGATGCACCCGATCTGCCCTATGCCGAATTGTTTACGGGCAAGGGCACGGGGTCGGCGTGTCCGCTGGTGTGGGCGCACTCCGAGTACATCAAATTGCGTCGTTCCCTGCGTGACGGAAAGATCTTTGACCAGCCGCCACAACCGGTGCAGCGCTACCAGGTGGAGAAGAAGCGATCGCCTTATTGCGGATGGCGGTTTAACAACAAATGCCGCTTCATGCAGCCAGGGAAAATATTACGGTTGGTGTTGCAAAACCCGGCGACGGTGCACTGGAGTGTCGATGCCTGGCAGACCGTGCAGGACATGCCGAGCGACGACACCGGCGCGGGCGTCTACGTTGCCGATTTGCCCACTACGCAGTTGGATGCGGGGCGAGAAATTGTCTTCACCTTTTATTGGCCGCATGAACAACGATGGGAAGGGGTAGACTTTAGGGTAGGAGTAGAAACCTGATGCCGGTGGTGAAACATGGCACAGCGGGCCTGGAAACCGGAAGACCGGGTTGCGTCGAGAGCTCTGCGATTTCTGCGGGAGTTGCTGGACGAATACCACCCGCGTGATTTCGCAATTGAGTTGTGGGACGGAACACATTGGGATCCGGAAGCCAGTCAGTTCCGGCGCTTCACTTGGCGAATCAATGACCCTTCCGCCTTACGCACGGTGTTTGCGTCCTCCCGCCAGGTCGCACTCGCCGAAGCCTACCTTTACGGCCAATTCGATTTCGACGGCGATCTTGGGGCGGTCTTCCCTCTCGCCGACTACCTGTTGAACAAACACTGGAGCGTCAACGAAAAGCTTCGTCTCGGTGGCTTGTTGCTGGGTTTGCCGAGCCACACGTCAAAGCCGGCCGCCGGTGCAATCGAGCTGCACGGTGGGGTGCATTCCAAACAGCGTGACCGACAGGCCGTCAGCTATCACTACGACCTGTCGAATGACTTCTACCGGCTGTGGCTGGACCGGAACATGGTGTACTCCTGCGGATATTTCCAGACGCCGAGTGATGATCTCGACTTGGCCCAGCGACAGAAGCTCGACTATATCTGCCGCAAGCTGCGCCTCAAGCCGGGAGAGAAGCTGCTCGACATCGGCTGCGGCTGGGGTGGTCTGGTCATCCATGCCGC
Source organism: Terriglobia bacterium (assembly GCA_020073105.1). Classification (GTDB taxonomy): domain Bacteria; phylum Acidobacteriota; class Terriglobia; order Terriglobales; family Acidobacteriaceae; genus JAIQFW01. The sequence continues at coordinate 4,961 of JAIQFW010000059.1, read as the reverse complement.
CCGCGACTATGGAGTGCAGGCTTTAGGCGTCACTCTGAGTGAGCGGCAGCTGGGGTTCGCACGCGAACGCATTCTGCAGGAGGGGTTGGCCGAGCGCTGCGAGGTTCGTTTGCTCGACTATCGCGATGTGGAGGGATCCGGCGCCTATGACAAGCTGGCCAGCATCGGCATGGTCGAACATGTAGGGTCATCCCGGTTGCGGGAATATTTTCAGCACGCCTATCGCCTGCTCCGCTCGGGCGGAGTGTTTCTGAATCATGGCATTGGTCGAGCGGGAAACCGGCCGGCACCGCAGCGGCCCACTTTCACCGATGTCTATGTCTTCCCGGATGGTGAACTGGTACCCCTCGCGACCACCCTGCAAGCCGCAGAGGAAGCGGGCTTCGAGGTGCGCGACCTGGAAAACCTGCGCGAGCACTATGCGCTGACCTTGCATCACTGGCTGCGGCGGCTGGAAGGTCACGCAGAGGAAGCGCGCCGGGTGGCCGATGAGGTGAAATACAGAATCTGGCGGCTGTACCTGGCCGGGTCGGAGTACTACTTCCGCAGCGGCAAGCTCGATCTGTATCAGACCTTGCTGGTAAAGAACGACGTGGGAAGAAGCGGGCTGCCGCTGACACGCGAAGATTGGTATTGAGGTGCCCCCTGGGCGCGACGTGCCACTCCCACCTTTAGATCCTTAGCTTCGTAGACCACGCCCATCCCACCTCCGTCGAGCATCTGGAAAATCCAGTAATGCGAGATGGTTTAGCTGATCATGAGTGGCGCAAGGACACTGGGCTGCAATGTTAGGGGTGTTGCCGGGCGAAGTCAAAGTCTTAGCGGGGTACTACGACCTGAGGGGATTTTGCTACACCTCGGCGAAAATATCATTCTCAGCTTGACCCCTCCCCTGGCCGAGAGGATAATTTGGGACGCTCGGCCTGCCGCATTTGGCTCCCTTTGCGGTCTGCGGCTGAGCGACCCCGTCTTTTGGTTGATGAATATTCCTCGGCAGTGTCAAGTGGCGTGGAGGACTTCATGACAAGACTAGGCGGTTGGAAAAAGACCTGCGCTGCTCTTCTATTCTGCGTGCTAATCACAACGCTTTCTTCCGCGCAGACGTTTACTACTTTGGTGAGTTTCGATGGGATCAATGGTTACTATCCGCAATTTGCATCCCTGACTCAGGGCCGAGACGGAAACTTATATGGGACAACAGTATTGGGAGGTAATGGGTTTGGCACGATCTTTAGAATGACGCCATCTGGTGATACGACGCTTCTGCATACCTTCAATTTCACGGACGGAGAGCAGCCGTTTGATGGATTGACTCTGGGAGTTGACGGCAACTTTTACGGTACAACGTCAGATCGCGGAATCAACGGTTTCTACAGTTACGGGACGATCTTCAAGATGACACCTGAAGGTGTTTTTACAACCTTATATAACTTCTCGGGTAGCGACGGTGCAATGCCCCATGCTGGATTGACATTGGCCGACGATGGCAATTTCTACGGGACTTCCGGTGAAGGCGGCGGCCCTGCATCCTGCGGCACCTTTTTCAAGATCACTCCCTCGGGCAAGCTGACAAGCCTCCACACCTTTTTGCCAAACGAAGGTTGTGGCCCAAATACGATAGTTCAGGCTGCCGATGGGTATTTTTATGGAACTGCGGCAGGCGGGGGAGACAGTAGCAAAGGGACGGTATTCCGAATCACCAAGGGTGGCGTTCTTACTCGCGTACACAGTTTCTGTGGCGACCCTCCAGCATGTACAGACGGTGCGACCCCGCAGGCCGGAGTAATTTTCGCATCCGATGGCAATTTCTACGGAACCGCCACGGCGGGCGGGACTCATAATATCGGTACCCTGTTTAAGTTGACTTCGAGGGGCACATTCACCGTCATTCACACCTTCAGATTAAGTGATGGCTCAGAACCTTTCGGATTGGTTGAGGCTGCCGACGGGATGTTGTATGGGACTGCAATTTATGGCGGAGGAGCATGTTCCATGCAGTACGGATGCGGGACAATATTTCGGGTTAATCCCGACGGACACGTCGATATTCTCCATGCGTTCGGGGACTCAGACGGGTGGTTCCCTTGGAATGAATTGACCCAAAGCACATCGGGTGCCTTTTATGGTCTAACCACTAGCGGCGGCGACAGTCAATGCAATAGTTGTGGCACGGCGTTCAGTCTTAATGTCGGTGTGGGCCCGTTCGTCGCTTTCGTCCGAGCCTCCGGAAAGGTTGGTCAGATTGGCGGCATCCTCGGCCAGGGATTCACCGGAACTAGCAGCGTCTCTATCAATGGAACTCCCGCAAATTTCACTGTTGTCTCCGACACGTTTCTGAAAGCCACCGTGCCCGCCGGAGCGACTACGGGCTACGTCACCGTCACCACGCCTTCCGGCACGTTAACCAGCAACAAACCCTTCCGTGTCACTCCACAGCTACTGAGCTTCAATCCGCCGAGCGGCCCGGTCGGCGCACAAGTCACGATTACTGGAGTCAGCCTTACGCAGACTCAGGGAGTTGGCTTTGGTGACCGCGTACCCGCGCAGTTCACCGTGAACTCCGACACGCAAGTGATAGCGACGGTGCCAGCGGGTGCGAAGACGGGGAAGATTGGAATCGAGACGAAGGGTGGAGTGGCGATTAGCTCGGGGATGTTTACGGTGACGCAGTGAGCGGTGAGTTTCGTGGAAGCAAATATCTCGCGCCACGGAGGATTACCCATGACGAAGCTTAGTGGGTGGAAGTTGGCTTATGCCGTGTCTCTGTTCTGTGTCTGGACGGCGATTGCAGCGAATGCGCAGACGAGCGAACTGCCAAACCGTACTCTCAGTCCTGGGAGTGGAGAGCGGGGAAGGCAATCCGCCACTGCAGGCAACAAGCACATCGCTCCCAGGTTCACAAATCTGGCGAATTTCGAGTGGAACAACGGTCTTTTCCCATCTACGTCTCTCATCCAGAGTCGCGATGGAAAAGCTTTTGGCGTGACACCTGCGGGGGGAAATTCTGAGTTTGGCAGCATCTTCGAGATTACGCCAGGAGGAGGGCTCACATCGCTTCATAGCTTCTACGATGACGTTAACGGCGGCGGACCCTCCGATCTGATTCAGGTCAACAATGGGGACTTTTACGGGACCACAGCATCGGGAGGGGCGAATCTAGGCGGCACAGTCTTTAAACTATCCCGAGAGGGCACGCTGACTACTCTCTACAACTTTTGCGACCAACCGAATTGCATCGACGGCGAAGACCCTCGCGCACCGCTGGTTCAGGGCATTGATGGCGACTTCTACGGCACAACGTACTTTGGTGGCGATAATGGATATGGCACCGTTTTTAGGATCACCCCAGCAGGGAGTCTAACAACTCTGCACAGCTTCAACTTCTCTACGGATGGCCAGGGGTCTACAGGACTCGTTCAAGCTAGCAATGGGACCTTCTATGGAACTACCGAGTATGGAGGGCCCAATAGCGGAGGTAATGATTTGTGCTATCTCGGTTGCGGCACAACCTTCGCGATGACTTCGGACGGCACATTCACCACGCTTTATGATTTTTGCGGGCAGCCGACCTGCGAGGACGGATACCATCCCTATGGCGGGCTGATGCAAGCCCTTGATGGCAATCTGTATGGGACAGCCGTAGGCGGCGGGAATCCAAGCTGCAAAAGCCCCTATGGCTGCGGGACTGTGTTCAAGATCACTCCAAGCGGCAGCCTAACGACCATTCACCGCTTTAACGACACCGACGGCGCGAATCCTTACGGATCACTGATCGAAGCCATAGACGGCAACCTGTACGGGACAACGGCGGCGGGCGGCTTTGAGAACCGCGGCACTATCTTCAGGATCACATCGGATGGCACGCTGACGACAGTGTACCGCTTCAGCGGTAGGTATGGGGTCTATCCTTACGGTGGACTACTCCAGGGTACCAACGGAATCTTTTATGGGACCACGGAGCAAGGCGGGGATTATTCGTGTAACGATCACTCCGGTTGTGGTACGGTCTTCAGCCTGGACGTTGGCCTTGGACCCTTCGTGGCCTTCGTGCGCGACTCCGGCAAGGCCGGAGGAACTGGCGGCATTCTCGGGCAGGGATTCACCGGGGCCACTGGTGTCTCCCTGAACGGAACTCCCGCGAGCTTCACCGTTGTATCCGACACTTTCCTCAAGGCTACCGTCCCTGCAGGCGCGACGACCGGCTATGCTACGGTGACCACGCCCACCGGCACGCTGACCAGCAATGTGCCGTTCCATGTGATCCGGTAATTTGAGGCGTCAATTCTCTATTGGCTGGTAGTTGGCGAAATATCGCCATCTCACTCATTAGCCCGATCCCGAGGGAAGGCTGATTAGCGCGTATTGTCCAATCCAGTGGAATTACCGGGTCGCGGTGCTCACTATTTCACGACTTCCGTTGCCCAAACTCATATTCTTCAAGCACCTTCAAGCACTTGGCCAGTTTGACTGCCCGCACAGGTATCGGGTCACAGATTTTCTCCAGCGTGTGCTGGTTAATTCCCCGACGCATGAATTCCCTCTTGGGAACTCTCGTAATTCGCGCCAATTGTTCGTCGGTTGCAACGGCATAGCCCTTGCGCCTGTACTGAATAGCATTGAATTCCATCAAACTTAAGTCCTCGCCGTCTTCCCAATGTCGGTCGGGACAAATTCGGGGACACTGTCCCCAGGTTTCCAGTGCACCTTCTTCGGTGCCGGAAGCCCTCCATGAAAGCATCGCGACTACAGAGGATGGGAAGCGCCTAGCCCGTGTAGACCATTTCGACCACGGTGCAATCGTCGCTGAGGGGAGTGCCGCCGCAGAAGTTCGAGATCGCAGAAAAAATGTCCTCCACGCCGCCGGCCTTTAACACGTCCGGGATCTCGGACAGAAGCTGGGCCTTATCATCGAGCATCTTGATGCGCGAAAGGTTCGGCGCCTGGCGCTGCCCCGCTTCGTA
>JAIQFW010000058.1:23749-30047 GCA_020073105.1 Terriglobia bacterium | reverse complement strand
GGAGGAGTGCATGCGGTTCTTCGGTGTCTTCTTCAGCATTTTCGCTTTGGCGGTGGCAGTTTCAGCTGCTGAACTCAAAATCAAAGTTGTTGACCCGCAGTCCGCGGTCGTCAGTGGGGCCCAGGTCGAACTCACTGGCACGGACAGCGCGATTCCGCTGGCGGTAGAGGTCACCTCCGCGGAAGGACTCGCCGTATTTCACGAGCTTGCCGGCGGTCCTCGTCGGGCACAGATTCTGGCCCCGGGCTTCGCTGCTCAGACGGTGGATGTTTCTCCCGCTGCTGGACTCATCACCGTGAAGCTACAACTTGCGCCTGCCGCCGAAACCGTGGTTGTGACTGCAACCCGCAATCCTGTCCCGACTGAGTCGTCGGGCGCCGATGTCTCCACTCTCAACCGGGGTGACCTTGAGGTCCTGAATACGGTGGCGAGCAACGACGCGGTGCGATTCTTGCCAGGGGCGATCGTGGCCACCGGCGGGCAACGTGGTGGACTGAGTTCACTGTTCGTTCGTGGCGGCGAATCCCGCTACAACAAGGTGATCGTGGATGGGGTGACCATCAACGAGCCTGGAGGACGGTTTGACTTCGGGACCTTGCCACTGACGGAGGCGGACCGCCTCGAGTTCGCGCGCGGCGCCCAAAGTACGCTGTACGGGTCAGACGCCATGACCAGCGTGGTACAGGTATGGACGCGCACCGGAAGCACCGCCACACCCGAGCTGCGGTTTGGCGCTGATGGCGGGAGCTTCGACACCGCAAACGGCTACTTGTCGCTCGCCGGCGCGCGCGGCCGCTTCGACTACAACCTGTTTGGAGATCAGTTCAACACTACCGGAAGCGGCCCCAACGACGACTATTCCAACTCGCTCCAAGGTGGCAATGTGGGTGCAGTCTTGACCGATCACGTTTCCTTACGGCTGCGGGCGCGGCACTCCAACAGTCGCGCGGGGGTGCAGAACGAGTGGAATTTTAATGGCCAGCCCCTCATGCAGCCCGACCTCGACCAATTCGCGCGGCTGAACGATTCCCTGGTCAGTCTTGACCTCAACCTCGCAGGGCCATCGCGGTGGCAGCATCGTCTCACCGCATTCGAGTTCAATTTGAAGCGGACCAACGTAGACGCGGTGGGCGACCCCGGCCGGGTCTCGCCCACATTCGGCGACATCGATTTCCCCTTCCACGTCCTGGCCAACATGAATCGTGCCGGGTTCGAATACCAGGGCGACTACATAGAGCGCAGCTGGGCGCGCACTACATTTGGCTACCGGTTTGAGGACGAGAACGGATTCGTGGGCGATCCGACGGCGCCTCCTATGGACCACGGCTTGCGGCTCAATCACGATGCCTATGCCCAGCAACAGCTCACCCTGGGCCGCCTGGACGCGGTTGCCGGGGTGCGCTTCCTGCACAATGGCAGTTTCGGGAATACGGCGGTTCCACGGGTGGCGTTGAGCGTGCAAGCCCTGCGCGGCGGCGCTGTACTTTCCGGCACCCGCCTGCGCTTCTCGTTCGCAACCGGGATCAAAGAGCCGCTGCTTGAAGAATCGTTTGCCAGCGGGCCGTTCACCGTGCCGAACCCCAACCTGAAGCCGGAGAGGAACCGTGCCTTCGAAGCAGGGTTTCAGCAAAGACTGTTCGGCGGCAACTACATTCTGACGGCAACTTACTATCACAACCTCTTTCGGGACCAGATTGAGTTTGCCAGCAACCCAACCACATTTGTGGGCCAATACGAAAACGTGAATGAATCTCTCTCCCACGGGGCGGAGGTCGAGTTTCAAGCCAAGCTCCGGAGCCGGTTGTCCTTGAACGCCGGTTATACGTACACGTCCACACAGATTCTGGATGCTCCGCTGTGCACGCCGGCGAACTTCTGTGATCCCCTGCTGGCGTCGGGCCAGCCCCTGATCCGCCGCCCCAAGCACTCTGCGAACGCCCTGTTGACCTATCTGGGGCACCGCTGGGGGGCGACTCTTGGTGGAAGCTTCGTTGGCCGGCGTTCCGACTCGGATTTCTTTGGATTTGGCATCACCCATGCGGCGGGATATGTACGCGTAGACGCTGGCGGATGGTACGCTCTGAATTCGCGGATGACTGGGTATGTGAACATCGAGAATCTTCTCGACCGGAGCTACAACGAAGTTGTGGGCTATCCCGCCTTGGGTGCGAATGTCAGGGCGGGAATGCGGTTCCGGATCGGAGGGGACTGAGGCGGAATCGACAGCGGTGTACAATTCCGGCGGTTCAGTTTCAAGACTCAGGGGGATGTATGTCCACGATGCTCCGCTTCCGGCGCGTGTCCAGGCACGCCGTGCGCACGCTGTTTTCAGCCATTATCCTGCTGGCCTTGGTTTTGCTGCCGCTGCCGGCGCGCTCAGCCCAGGAACGTCCCGCCGACCCACGCCTGCTGAACGCCTATCGCTTCCAGCAGGACGGCTGGACCTATGTCCATATTGAGGGATCCCCCTCGGAGATCGGTTTCCAGCACGGGTATTTGCTCGCCGCTGAAATCCAGGATGCATTCCAGGCCATCCGGCTGTATGACACGCACACCACGCATCGGGAATGGGACTTCTTCCGCAATGCTGCCCGCGACATGCTCTGGCCCCACATTGACGCCGAGTACCAGCAGGAACTGCAGGGCATTGTGGACGGGCTGAAGGCACACGGGGTGGACCTCGACCTGTACGACATCGTGGCTCTCAATGCTTTCGAGGAACTGCCCGACTACTACGTTCCATGGCTGAACAAGAGAGCGCGCGCCCAGAATGCCCCGCTGCTCCTTCCGCCTGGTAACTGCAGCGCCTTTATCGCCACCGGCAGCATGACCAAAGATGGGCAGATCGTCATCGCTCATAACAACTGGACGAGCTACCTGGCCGGTTCGCGCTGGGTGATGATGTTTGACATCGCTCCCGCGCACGGCAACCGCATCCTGATGGACGGGTTCCCCGGCGTCATCACTAGCGACGACGATTTCGGCGTCAATTCCGCCGGCATCATGATCGCCGAGACTACCATCACCCAGTTCGAAGGCTGGAATCCCGACGGCAAGCCCGAGTTCGTGCGCTCCCGCAAGGCCCTGCAATACGCCAACTCCATTGACGACTATGTGCGCATCATCAAGGACGGCAACAACGGCGGCTATGCCAACGATTGGCTCATTGGAGACCGCAAGACCGGCGAGATCGCATACCTCGAGCTCGGACTGAAGAACACTCCGCTGTGGCGCACCAAGGACGGCTACTTTGTCAGCTCTAACTTCGCGCGGGATCCGAAGATGCTGGCGGAAGAGACTAATTTCGATCCCAACGACAAGTCTTCTTCACCGAATGCGCGGCGAGTCCGCTGGGAAGAACTGATGCAGCAGAACAAAGGCCGCATCGATGTGCAGATGGCGGAGAACTTCCTGGCAGACCACTTCGACGCCTACGAGAAAAAAGAACAGGCCAACGAACGCTCGCTTTGCGGGCACGTAGAAGCGGGCTCCCAGGGGGTGCCGCAATGGGGTTGGGCGCTTCATTACCCAGGTGGAGCGGTGCAGGGCAAAGCCACAGACAGCAGCCTTGCGGGCCGGATGAGTCTGCGCGCCCGCACTGGCCATCCCTGCGGCGCCGACTTCATCGCCAAGGACTTCCTCGATAAGCACCACGACTATGCCTGGGAGAGTCCTGCCCTCCGCGACATGAAGGCGGGCCCGTGGACGACGTTCACGGCCGGGCAGAAATCCGCCCGCTGACGAATTCCGGGTTGTCGAAGAAGTTTCTACGCCTTGACTCGGGCGCGATTTCGGAAGCCCCTGGCCGGGGACCTCGGTGAGTCTCTCAGCCCTGGATCAGCGGAGCCTCGCTGGGGTCCATTGTGGTTGCCGGGCCCATCCGCGGTTGCCAGCGGCAGGGGCGCGGCCGAATGGCTGCCTTCGTACTTGCTGCGTGCAAGCAAGAGTTTTTCCAGGTCTTGTCCCTCCAACGGTTGCTGTTGTCCCAGGAGGTGGGTCACCAGCGCGACCTTGGCAAAGTGTTCGACAGTTTCCATTTTCATGTAGGCGTGGTGGAGCGTGTCGGCATAAGCCACCACACCATGGTTGGACATGAGGATGGCATCGTACTGCGGAACCAGCGGTTCGAGCGTCTCACTCAACTCCGGCGTGCCGGGCGTTCCGTACCGGGCCAAGGGGATGGAGCCCAGGCCGATGACTACCTCACAGACCAGAGGCTTGTTGAGGGGAATCCCGGCAGCAGCAAATCCAGTGGCAGTGGGCGGATGAGCGTGCACGATTCCATGTACATCCGGCCGCAACCGGTAGATCAGCAGATGCATGGCGATCTCGCTGGAAACGTGGTGGCGGCCCGCCAGAAGTCGGCCTTCGGGATCCACGATCACCATGTCCGAGGGTCGCAGGAACCCCTTGCTCATGGCGGTGGGAGTGGCCAAAATGCGTTCTTCGTCCAAACGCACTGAAAGGTTGCCATCCATGGCGGCGACATAGCCGCGCTGGTACAGCATCTTGCCGAACAGGGCAATCTCGCGGCGATGTTGGCGTTCTCTGGTCATACGGAAGCAACTGGGGGGTGGCTCGCGTATGGTAACGCAGGCACGCTGCGAAAGACAATCCCCGTTTGTTTGTCCGATGCGTTTTTTGGGGGCCGCCGGTCCCCTCTATAATCGACAGCCGTGCTGGTTTCTGACTTTGGCTACCATCTTCCAGCTGAACTGATTGCCCAGGAGCCACTTCCCGACCGGGCAGCCTCCCGCCTGCTTCACCTAGACCGTCATTCAGGACAACTTCGGGATCTCGGTTTCCGTGATCTTCCCGGGCTCCTCCGGGCTGATGACCTGGTCATTTTCAATAACACACGGGTCTTTCCCGCACGGCTCTACGGCAGGAGAAGCGGCGCCAAAGCGCAGCCGGTCAGTTCACGGAACCCGGCTGCGCGAGATTTCCTTAAGGGCCGGGTCGAAATTCTGCTGACGAGACAGATCTCCCCGGAACCGAACGAATGGGAGTGCCTGGTCCGGCCGGGGCGAAAAATTGGGGTGGGAGAGCGACTGCTCTTCGGAACCGCGGACCAATTACAGGCGGACGTCATCGGCCGAGGCGACTTCGGAGAACGGCGAATCCGCTTCAGCCCTACCACTGACTTCTTTGCCCTGGTCGAGCGGTTCGGACATGTGCCGCTGCCCCCATATATCGATCGGGAGGACAGCCCCGATGATCGCGAGCGCTATCAAACGGTTTACGCTCGCGAACGCGGTTCCGTGGCGGCCCCTACCGCCGGCTTGCACTTCACTTCCGAAATCCTCGACGCCTTGCACGACCGTGGGATTGAGACGGCAGAGATCACGCTCCACGTCGGCCTGGGGACGTTTCAGCCGGTCCATGTGGACCGGGTGGAGGACCACAAGTTGCATCGCGAGTCATATACGATTTCACATGCAGCGGCGGACAGAATCAATTGTGCCCTGGAGCAACGGCGGCGGGTGGTCGCTGTCGGAACGACCACCGTCCGCACCTTGGAGCATTCGGCCGGCCATTCTGAGAAACGCACCGTGCAAGCAGGCAGCGGTGAAGCGGACATTTTTATCTACCCAGGGCATGAATTCCGGGTGGTTGGGGCTTTGCTGACGAATTTCCACCTGCCGCAATCCACGCTGCTGATGCTGGTCTGTGCTTTTGGGGGGAAGGAACGGGTTCTCGCGGCCTACCAGCACGCGGTCGCCCAAAAGTACCGGTTCTACTCTTATGGCGACTGCATGTTAGTGGAGTGAGCCGGTTCGAGGCGATATACTGTGCCTCTCACGGGGTGAGACATGGGTGCACAGGCACTGTCTAAACAGGTTTCGATCCGAGATTTCGTTGCCGAGCTGCGGACATTCCCTGAACCGGCATTCAGCAGCACCGATGAGATTGTCCACTTTCTGGAGCGCACGCCAGTCGCGCCCGATTCGCTGACGCCGTACCTGACCTGGGACCGGCAGCACTACACGCGGAACCTGATCGACAAGACGCCGCTGTACGAACTGATTGCGATCTGCTGGGAGGTTGGCCAGGCAAGTTCGGTGCACAATCATCGCGACCAGAACTGCTGGATGGCGGTGCCCATCGGCAGGTTACTAGTCGAAAATTACCGGGTAGTCTCACAAGACCTGGATGCGGGCACGTGCCAACTGGAATCGGCGGATACGTTAGAGATGAACCCCACCCGTCCTTGTGCAGTGAACCCCTTGGAGCCCGTACACCGTGTTTACAACCCCCGCGAGTTCAACCAAAGAGCGGTCAGCCTGCACGTCTACTC
>JAIQFW010000058.1:0-23711 GCA_020073105.1 Terriglobia bacterium | reverse complement strand
TTTACTCGCGGCCCTTTGACACTTGCGTTGTGTATTCCCCTGACCAAGGCACCTGTGGCGAAATTCGGCTGCACTACAACACCGAGTATGGAGAAGTGAAGTCGCGATGAACCGCAGGCTGTCCTGGTTGCTGGTCGTCGGCTTTCTGCTCCTCGTGAGCTTGTACCTGCAGCAGCGCGCCCTCCAGAGCATTCACCACACTCGGGTGAAACAAGCTCCGGGTGCAGAAGCTCGAAAGGAAGAACCGAAGCCGGAGATCAAAGCTGCGACACCTGAAGATCCTGGCCCGATAGCCACTGTTGTTTCCCCGCTGACCGAGTTGACCAAGGAGGGAAAGCCGGAGGTGGGCGTGACTCCGGCACCGCAGCCTGCCGATCATGTCACTGTCAGCTCCGCACTGCGTCCGGAAAACGTTTTGCATGGGACGTTCCCCCTAAAGGGCTACGTGAAGTTTGAGTTTCTGGTTCCCGTATATGCCAAGAATCCCAGACTCCACGGCCATTTCCACTCACGGCTGCGGTCGCATGGCGCTGATCAGAAGGTCCGCGAACCGGCGCCTGTAGAGCTCTTGCTACTGACGGAAGAGGAACTCTCCGACTTCCTCCACGGGCAACACGGGACGTCAAGCCACACAGCCGGCCCTTCGAGCAGCCTGGCGATCGATTGGGGGTTAGCGGCCACTTCTCGCCAGCCGCGGAGGTATTACCTTTTATTTCGCAATCCAGAGGAGGATGGCCCTGCCAGATTGGTCGATGCCGACTTCACCATTGCGTTTGAGTAATTGAGGCAAGCCGCTGGTCTGCTCAGGCACCGCGCCCGGCTGCCTTGGCGGTGGCCCCAACCCGCCTGGTTCGAACTCGCCGCAGGCAGAGGAATTCCATAGTGAGACTAGACCTTAGCGCCACTCACTCCCTGCTAGACTTATGGTTTGCCGCCTAAGAAGAAATCGTCGGCTGCTGCTGCGGGCACGACTCCGGCCCCTCCCCAGCTGTCCGTTGCCGTCCAGAAGCCCAAGCCAAGCCCGAGCGAACCCAATCGTATCTTCCTGATCGATGCCATGTCCTTCATCTTCCGCGCCTACCACGCCATGGCGCGGACGCGGGGCATGTCCACCAAGACAGGCGTCCCCACCGCAGCGACCTACGTCTTCGTCAACATGCTGCGTAAGTTACGTGACGACTTCTCGCCCCAGTATCTGGCGGCTGTTTTTGATGTAGCCGCGCCTACCTTCCGCGACCAGCAGGCGGAAGCCTTCACCCGCGTGCGCAAGTTTGATTTGAAGACACAGACCTTCCAGGAAGTCGAGTACCAAGGCTATAAGGCCAACCGTGCCGAGATGCCTGGCGACCTGGCGCAGCAATTGCCGCACATCAGGCGCGCCCTGGAGGCCTATCGCATTCCCATCCTCGAACTCCCCGGCTACGAGGCGGATGACGTCATCGGCACGCTGGCCCGCAAAGCTGCTGAGCAGGCACGCCCGGTGTACGTCGTCTCGAGCGACAAGGACATGCTGCAACTGGTCAACGACCGGGTACAGGTCCTCAATCCGCCCAAGGACAACCTGATATGTGACGTCCAGAAAGTCGAAGAAATTCTGGGTGTGCTCCCGGAACGGGTGGTGGATGTCATGGCACTCCGCGGCGACGCAATCGACAACATCCCCGGAGCTCCGGGAATCGGCGACAAGGGCTCCGTGGATCTCATTCAGAGGTTCGGAACGGTCGAAGCGGCGCTGGACCAGGCCGCCGAAGTCGAGAAGAAAACCTACCGCGAATCGCTGCAGAACAATCGCGAGAACATCCTGTTGAGCAAGAAGCTGGCGACCATTGATCGCAACGTGCCCATCGAGCTGGACGTGAACGCGATGAAAGCCGGTGAACCGGACATCGAAACGCTGCGGGCCCTCTTTACCGAACTGGAATTCACGTCCCTGTTGAAAGAACTTCTTCCGGTCGCGGAGGCAAGCGAGGCGCACTACACGGAGGCCAAGTCTGCGGCGGACATTGAAGCGGTGTTGAAGGCAGTTTCGCCCGGCCGCGCGCTTGCGGTGGCGGTCGCAGCGGAATCAGAGGTGGTCGGCGACCAAGAGGAAGATGAGTCCGAGGAGGCGATGTTGCCACTCACGAATGAAGTTGTGGAGCCACTCCGGCAGCGCGACATTGCGATATCTTCCGCCCTCGGTATGGCGGTGACAATCTCCGGGGAGACTCCGGCAGCCGTTTCGAGGCTTAAGTCCGCCCTGGCCGATGCCACCGTCCCCAAAGCGGTTCACGATTGGAAATCTGCGACTCATGTTCTCGAACCACACGGGATCACTCTGCGTGGAGTGCAGCACGATCCCAGGCTGTATTCCTACCTACTCGATCCGACCTATTCTTCACACCGTTTGGCCGATGTGGCGCTTCGGCGCTTCAACCTCAAGCTGAGTGGAACGCTGCCCGAAGCTGCTGACATCACCGGCCGGCTCGCCACCACACTTCGCCGCGACGTGGAAGAGGCCGGCTTACTCAAGCTGTATGAAGAAATTGACCTGCCCCTGGTGCCGGTTCTGGCGCGCATGGAGCAGGCTGGAGTCAAAATTGACCGCAGTGCTCTGGCGGAGATGTCCACCCGGCTGGAGGGAGAGATCGACGCCAAGGCCAAAGAAATCTACGCACGCTCAGGCTGTGAATTCAACATCAGCTCGCCCAAACAACTCGGCGATGTGCTCTTCAACAAACTGAACCTGCCGAAGCCAGTGAAGTATGGCAGGGGCAAGACGATTTCGACTGCGGTTGACGTGCTGGAAGGACTGGCCGAGGACCACGATGTGCCTCGCCTCGTGCTGGAATACCGGCAGTTGACCAAGCTCAAGTCGACCTACGTGGATGCGCTTCCCGCGCTGCTGAATCCCGCGACCGGGCGTCTGCACACGACGTTCGATCAGACGGGAACTGCCACGGGCAGATTGTCCTCCGCCAATCCGAATCTACAGAACATTCCCATCCGCACCGAACTTGGACGTGAGATTCGCGCCGCATTTACCGCCGAACCCGGGTATGTGCTCCTGGCAGCAGATTATTCGCAGATCGAACTGCGACTCCTCGCGCACTTCTCCCAGGATCCCCTGCTCGTCGAGGCCTATCGCCGCGGCGATGACATTCACACTCTGACTGCCTCACAGGTGTTCGGTGTGCCTCCGCTCATGGTCACTCCTGACCACCGCCGCCAGGCCAAAGTCGTGAACTTCGGCATCGTGTACGGTCTCTCAGCCTTCGGACTCTCGCAAAACTTGGGCATCGAACCCGCCGAAGCGAAACAATTCATCGCCGCTTATTTTGAGAAGTACAAGGGCGTGCGCGCATTCATCGACAGAACCCTGGAGGAAGCGCGTCGCGACGGTAGAGTAAGAACGCTCTTCGGACGGGTGCGTCCGATTCCGGACATCAACAGCAAGAACACCAACCTGCGTGGATTTGCCGAGCGCACTGCGGTCAACACTCCCTTACAGGGTACCGCAGCGGACTTGATCAAGATTGCCATGATCCGCATCGATACGGCTCTGTTGCAACGCGGCTTGAAGTCAAGGATGACCCTGCAGGTGCACGATGAATTGGTCTTCGAGGTTCCCCAAGCCGAGATCAGCGAGATGCGAACCCTGGTCAGGGAGCAGATGGAAAGGGTCCACCGGCTAACGGTGCCGCTGCTGGTGGAAATTGGGATAGGGCCGAACTGGCGGGATCTGGAGTAAGAACAGCCACGGATTTGCACGGATTCTCGCGGATCGAACCCAACAATGTCAATGAATACGGCCTTCAACTTCCCGCTCGGCGGCCTCGCGTAGCATTCTTCGGTCCCGGGCTCCGGTAATCCGTCTCGCGCGGATCAGCCGCCGCAGCCCAAACCAGTAGAAAAACCAGGTCAGGACCGCGATCGCCAGCAGCAACAGGAGCAGGTTCCAGAGTGCGGCAGCGTTGGACAAGAGCGTCGTCATAGATTCTTCCCGTTATGCGCCGAGTGCGTTCTTGATTGCGCCGGCTATGCTTCGGGCCAGCGCCCGCATCTTTTCTTCTGATTCCGCTTCCACCATCACTCGCGCCAGCGCCTCCGTGCCCGAGTAACGAACCACCACCCGCCCGTTGCCATCGAGTTCGCGTTGGGCGGCGTCGATGGCACTCTGGACCTCGGGTACTTGCGCGAACGGAGTCTTCTCGCGCACCCGCACGTTCTGAATTGTCTGGGGGAAAACTTTGAGGTCGCCGACCAGTTCCGCCAGCGGCTTGCCGGTGCGCGCCAGGATTTCCATGACTCGCAAGGCCGTGAGCAGGCCATCCCCGGTCGTGGCTTTGCCGTCGCGGAAGATGATGTGCCCGGACTGCTCCCCGCCCAGGATCGCGCCCGTCTTGAGCATCTCTTCCAGCACGTACTTGTCCCCAACATTGGCGCGCAACATGCGAATGCCGGACTTGCGCAGCGCGATCTCCAGGCCCATGTTCGACATCGTGGTAGCAACAATCGTGGACCCGGCAAGGACGCCGCGCGCTTGCATGTCACGGGCAACCAGAAGCAGAACGGCGTCCCCGTTGACGACCCGGCCGTTCGCATCGCTGAACAACGCGCGGTCTGCGTCTCCGTCAAATGTGATGCCCAGGTCGAACTGCCCACGTTTCTCAGCCACGATCCTGGCTGCGGCCTCCGGGTGCAGCGCGCCGCAGTTTTCATTGATGTTCTTGCCGTCCGGTGCGGCATTCAGAAACGTGGCCCGGATCCCGCAAACCCGGAACAATTCCGGAGCTTCAGCGGTTGCGGCGCCGTTGGCACAGTCCACCAGCACTTTCAGCCGGCCCAGGTCCGTTTGCACGTTCCCCGACAACCACTCAACATAGGCGTGCCGGAGCGCGGCCTCGCCGGGAAGGCTGGGCGAAACCTTGGGAACTGGAGCTGACACCTGCTCCGGGTTCTGCAACAAGGTGAAGATTTCTTTCTCGATAGCGAGCTCATGTGCAT
Organism: Terriglobia bacterium; assembly: GCA_020073105.1. Classification (GTDB taxonomy): domain Bacteria; phylum Acidobacteriota; class Terriglobia; order Terriglobales; family Acidobacteriaceae; genus JAIQFW01. The sequence goes on along the minus strand of JAIQFW010000058.1, from coordinate 18,725 downwards.
CCGGCAACTTGTATCCATCGCCAGAAAAAACCTTGATGCCGTTGTCCGTCCAGGGATTGTGCGACGCTGAGATCACCACACCCGCGTCATAGTGGCGTGAACGCGCCAGATAGGCCACCCCAGGGGTGGTGAGGATGCCCGCACTGTGCACGTCGCACCCGCAGGAGGCCAGCCCCAAGGCGACACGGTCGGCGATCCATGAACTGGATTGTCGCGTGTCTTGGCCGATCACGACGCTGGAACGCAGATTGGCGCGGATCAGATCATGCCCTAGCGCGCGTCCAATGAGATAGGTGCTTTCTGAGGTGAGCGGGAATTCGCCAGCCACACCTCGAATACCATCGGTGCCGAACAGTTGTCGTGTGTGAGACGTCATTGTTCTGATAGCTGCCGGCTAGCGCCTGCCGGCAGCGGGGACCTTGTCCATGATAACCGTGATCCGCACCGGATCGGGGCGTGTGACCTGAATCAGCGGGTCGGAGACGTAGGCGTGCCTAACGAAGGTAGTGCGATCTATCGTTCCGCTCACGTCAATGGGGTCGGTGGTGGCGGCTTCGACCGCCTCCACCCGCGTCTTCGGGCCGCTGATCGCGACGGTGGAAGGATCCACCACAATCTGCCCGATCTTATAGCCCTCCGCGAAGGCTCCGATCACCCTGGGCTGAACCGGCACCTGCCTGGTAAGACGGGTGTCGAAGGCCACGCGAATCTCGCCGGGAACTACCTGCACTACCTCCAGTCCGGTCGGCTGATGGATTTGCTGTGCGGCCAGGTCAAAGGTGCGCTCGCCGGGTTTCACCCCGCTGAGATTGACCGCGGCGTAGACATCAGAAGCGCGCACACGGTGCACGATTCGCTCCGGACCGCGCAGCCGGATCTGGGCCCTGGGAATGTTCTCCGAGCTGATCTCCAGATTCTCCGGAATGTTGCGGAATTCGATGGGCACATCCACGGCCACCTCCGCCACGGGCTCGCGTGCTACCGCCAGCCACAGACCGACGGCCAGGGCGAGCGAGATCAGCTTAAGTCCGAGGTTATGCAACACGTAATGGCGAAAGAAATCTCTCATGGGTCAGCTTTCCGTTCCCTGGTTGACGCGCGAGTCAACCGCTTGCGGCGAACGAGAACCCTCGGGTTCCTCACTTTCCAGCATCGCACCACCGTTTGTGATAGGAGTGGGCAAGGTGGATGGGGGCACGTAGCGGCGCAACAGTTCCCCAAGACGGGCGCGCAGTTGCTCTACTGACAGGTCACGCTCGATCTTTCCGCCCACCGCCAGACTGATGCTGCCGGTCTCCTCAGAAACAATGACGGCGATGGCGTCGGTCTCTTCTGTCACACCGATCCCCGCGCGATGCCGTGTGCCCAACTGGGTGGAGAGCACCGGATTCATCGACAGTGGCAGGAAGCAAGCCGCGGCCACAATGCGGTCCCTCTGAATAATGACAGCGCCATCGTGCAGGGGGGCGCTGGGGCGGAAAATCGTGGCCAGCAGGTCGTAGGAGAGTTGTGCATCCAGCGGGACACCGCTTTCAATGTAGGTCCGCAAACCGATTTCCCGTTCAATCACCATCAACGCGCCGGTCTGATTCTGGCAAAACAGGTTGGCGGCCAGCACGATGTCGTCGTAAGCGTCGGCTTCCGAAGCAGACGTGCGGCTGAATGCGAGTGTGCGTCCAAGCCGCGTCAAAGCCTGCCGGATTTCCGCAGCGAACACCACGATCAGCGCGAATACCGTGTAGGGAAGAAGTGTGCTCATCAGCCAATTGAGGGTGGTAAGCTCGCCCAGTCGGGACAAATAGAAGACCAGCGCCAGCGTCGCGACACCGACAAGCATGAGCGACGCGCGTGTGCCCTTAGTGAGCGCCAGCAACTCGTAAATAATGATGGCGACCAGCAGAATATCGATGGCCGAGATCACCGACACGTGTGGCCACGATGTTGAAAGCTGCGTCAAACCCAGTTCCTCTCCTGATTCCGCACAGCCCGATAGACCAAATTCATTGTAATCCAGGATTTCAAGACCACAGGAAAAGACGGTGAGTCGAGCGGTGTCTCCGGCGGGACCTACTTCACGGCCGAGCGGGCGTTCAAGACTTCGACCTGCATGCCCTCGGCGGCGGCCCGCACCCGGGGATAGTAGTTGCTGGCTTCCTTGACCACCTTGTCGATGCAAGCGTCGTCGTGCTCGGGGTCATGGTGGAACAGGATCAGATCCTTGGCGCCACTTTCCATCACGATGTTGATCGCTTCCCGCCAATGACTGTGTCCCCAGCCTCGCCGCCGGGCCGCGTATTCTTCCGGAAGATACTGGGCATCGTAGATTAGGACATCGGCGCCCGCAGCGAGCTTGCGGACATTTTTGTCAAAAAGCGCGTCCCCAGGTTCGTTGTCGGTGGCGTACACCACCACGCCGTCTTTGGTTTCCAGGCGGAACCCCATACAACCCTGAGGGTGGTTCAGCCATGCCGCTTGAACATTCACATCCCCCAACGGGATGCGGCCCTCTTCCAGATCATAGAAATCCTGGCTAGCCTGCATCTGGTTCAGTCCCACCGGAAAGTACGGGGAAGCCATCTGTTCTTGGAACACCTGCTTCAGGCTGCGAGTCCGGCTGGAGGAATGAAATTGAAAGCGGTTTTCCGGGTTGTCATAAAGCGGTCCGAAAAACGGGAGTCCCTGGATGTGGTCCCAGTGAAAATGCGAAACGAAAATGTGGGCAGCGACTGGACGACTGCCAAACTCCCGCCGCAGGGCCTGCCCCAACACCCGGAAGCCCGTGCCACAGTCGAAGACGTAGAGGCTGTCTCCCACGCGCACTTCCACGCAGGAGGTATTACCTCCGTAGCGCATATTTTCCGGCTGGGGAGCCGGCGTCGATCCGCGTACTCCCCAGAATTTAACACGCATACGCCCTCACGAGGACGAAGGGGCCCAGACAGCCATCTTGCGTCCTGTTAAGCAATCCGTCAATTCATTCGTTGGTTACGCCTGAGCATGTCCGGGCGCCAGGCGGGCAGAACCGGTCTTGCCAACAGCTGGAGCACGGCGGCCTGGGGGCTCGATCTGTGCGCGGAGTGCCGTCCCCATATAATGAAGCAGCCCCAGAGGTGCTGATCAAGGACCCATGTTCCGCCCCGATTACAAGGAATTTTCGCGCCTTGCGCTGGAAGCGACCCTGGTCCCGGTGATGAAGTCGGTGCCCGCGGACCTGCTGACCCCGGTCTCGGCGTTTCTGGCCATTGCGGCGCGCGAACCGCATGCTTTTCTACTGGAATCGGTGGAACGCGGGGAGCGGATCGGACGTTATACCTTCCTGGGAGTGCGGCCTTATATGCAGGTGTCCGCCCGCGGCCGGGACATTTCGATCCGGCGGGGCAAGCGCACGGAGCGGTGCCAGGGCGATACTCTGCAAGTCGTAAGAGAACTGCTCCGGCAGCATCGTCCGGCAAGCTTGCCCGGAGTGCCTCCCTTTACCGCCGGCGCGGTTGGCTACTTCGCCTACGACGCTGTCCGCCAACTGGAAAACATCGGCGAGCACGCCGAAGACGATCTCGCTCTGCCCGATTGTGAGCTGATGTTCTTTGACCGGGTGCTGGTGTTCGACCACCTGTATCACCAGATCCACATCATCGCGAGCGCCGATGTCTGCCGCGAGAACCCGAGAAGGGCCTACGATCGTGCCGTCGCTGACATTGCCAGTCTGGAGAAGAAGCTGGCTGCGGGGCTGTCGCCGGCTCACTGGCGCAAGGGGCGTCCGCACAAAACCAAGCTTAAGATTCACGCCGGGACCAGCCACGGACGATTTGTCGAATCCGTCAAGCAGTGCCAAGAATACATTCGAGCAGGCGACATCTTTCAGGTGGTCCTCTCGCAGCGGCTGGATTTCACTCCGGGAGTTACACCCTTCGACATCTACCGCGCCCTGCGTACCGTGAACCCCTCGCCGTACATGTATTTTATACGCATGGGAGATGCCCACGTACTTGGGTCCTCGCCCGAAATGCTGGTGCGGGCGACAGGACACAAGCTGGAGTATCGTCCCATCGCCGGCACTCATCCCCGCGGGCGCGATGAGGCTGAAGATCAGCAACTCGAGAAAGCCATGCTCGCCGACGAAAAAGAACGCGCTGAGCACGTCATGCTGGTGGATCTGGGGCGCAACGATTTGGGACGCGTGAGCGAGTACGGCTCGGTGAAGGTGCGCGACCTGATGTTTGTGGAACGCTATTCTCACGTGATGCACATTGTTTCGGCCCTGGAAAGCACATTGCGCCAAGACCTGGACGCACTCGATGCCTTTGCCGCTTGCTTTCCGGCGGGGACGCTGACCGGCGCTCCCAAGGTCCGCGCCATGCAGATCATCGAAGAGCTGGAACCGTTACGGCGGGGAATTTACGGAGGGTCGGTGCTTTATGCGGATTTCGCGGGCAATCTCGACTCCTGCATCGCGATCCGTACCATGCTCATGAAGGGGAAGCGGGCTTATTTGCAGGCAGGCGCAGGCATCGTGGCTGATTCCGACCCGGAGCGCGAGTTCCAGGAGTGTATGAACAAAGCAAGGGCAGTGTTGCGGGCGGTAGAGGCGGCGAGAAGCAGTCAATGAATAGACCACGGGGGGGTGAAGTGAGTTTGTGTGCTAATCTCACGTCGCTGTCACGCGAAAAGCTGGGTGCAAGATGAAGAATCGATCTGGCCGTGCAATCCTGGCGTGCGTCTTGGGAATCGGCGTGATCGCCCCAGCGCATGCATCCCCCTCGAGCGGCGAATCCAACGACGCACTGCTCTCCACCATGCAACAGGAGTTACAGCGGGCCCAAGCCAACCTTGGAAAACTTGACCCGGCTCCATACTTCCTCAGCTATTCGGTGCATGACCAGAGTATGGCGGTGGCCCTGGGCAGCCAAGGGAGCCTGGTGACTTCCACTCGTGTCCGCAGGCGCTCGGCCGACGTCACCATGCGGATTGGGGCTCCTGCGCTGGACAACGCCCATGAGATGCATCGTGGCTCGGCGATCAGCTCGGGGACTCTGCCGTTGGAGGATGATCGGGATGCCATCGCTCATGAACTGTGGCGCCTGACCTACGAGGAATACCGCAAGGCATCCGGCGCTTACTTGAAGGTCAAGACCGACACGCAAGTAAACGCCCAAGAGGAAGACACCTCCCCGGACTTCTCCACCGAAAAGGCCTCGAGCCATGCCGATTACCGGGAGCTTGCGGTGGCGCCCGCTCAGGCGGCGCTGGAAAAGATCGTCCGGCAATACTCTTCATACTTTCGCAAGTATCCTGACATTTATTCCTCGGCTGCGATCATCACCGCGGAAAGGACACGCCTTCATTTCGTGTCGACGGAGGGCAACCATGTGGTCACCCCCGAAGCTAGCGTGCGACTGGTAATCCAGGCGGACACCCGCGCCACGGACGGCATGGAACTAATGCGCGTCGAGACTTTTCAGGCGGAAAGCCTGGAGCATTTGCCCGCCGAGGCGGAGATCACAGCGCGCGTGGAGAAGATGGCTTCCGATCTAAGGGCCCTGCGGGACGCACCGGTCGCTGAACCTTTCGACGGGCCCGCCTTGCTCTCCGGCCGGGCCGCTGCCGTATTTTTCCACGAGGTGCTGGGCCATCGCCTGGAAGGGCATCGCCAGAGGGGCGAGCAAGAAGGCCAAACGTTTACCAAGAAGGTCAATCAGCAGGTTTTGCCGGAATTCCTCAGCGTGATCGATGATCCCACCCAGCGCACCTTGAATGGCACTGATCTGGGTGGCTGGTATGAATATGACGACGAGGGCATCCCTGCCAGCCGCGTCGAGGTCATTAAGGACGGTATCCTGAAGAACTTTCTCATGTCGCGCATGCCCATCAAGGACTTCGGAAACTCCAACGGACATGGCCGCGCCCAGGTGGGTCTAGTGGCGACGGGACGGCAGGGGAATCTGATCGTCGCTTCCTCGCGAACTGTCAAGGATTTGGAATTGCGCGGGAAGCTGATCGAGGAAATCAAGAAACAAGGCAAACCCTACGGCCTTTACTTCGAGGACATCCAGGGAGGCTTCACCCTTACCCAGCGTTCCATGCCTCAGTCCTTTCAGGTCCTGCCGGTATTGGTTTGGCGCGTCTACGCTGATGGACGTCCGGATGAATTGGTGCGGGGCGTCGATATGGTCGGCACTCCGCTGGCTGCCTTGAACCGCATTTTGCTCACCGGTGAAAAGACCGACGTTTTCAACGGGGTGTGTGGCGCAGAGTCTGGCTCAGTACCGGTGTCGGCTGCCGCTCCGGCCATGTTGTTCTCGGAAATCGAAGTGCAGAAGCGGGCCCACTCGCTCAATCGTCCACCCATCTTGCCCTCGCCCACGGGCACACCTTCCGGTCAGGCTGGGAAAGGCGGCCAAGCACAATGAGGTTGGCCGCCCTGATCCGCAAGCTGCCGAGGTTCGTCTCGTCACTCGTATTTCTCAGTTTGCTTGCACCCGCGACAGTCGCCCAGCAAAAAGACTGGCAGGTGCTGGCTGGCGCGGATCCCGTCTTGCAGGCGATGCGCAGCGAACTGGAGCGTGCCAAGGCGGAGCTTAAGCTGGATCAGATGGCAGCGCCCTACTACATCGAATACCGCGTCATTGATACCGACCAATATTCGGCCGAGGCTGCCTTCGGCGCATTGCGCACGGGTCTCCGCGCAAGGATCCGGGTCTTGCGGGTGGTAGTTCGCGTGGGCGATTACAAGCAGGACAGCTATTTTGGACAGGGTCAGGGTTCGGTCGCCTTTGTGCCGCTTGACGATGACGTGCTGGCGATGCGACATGAACTCTGGCTGGCGACGGACCAGGCTTACAAGGCTGCGACCGAGTCCCTGATCGCGAAACAGTCGCAACTCAAGCAACTTACAGTCGACCAGCCGGTAGACGACTTCGCGCACGCTGATCCGGTGCAATCGGTCGCGCCCCTGACCAGGCTCGACTTTGATCCGCAACCGTGGACCAGGATGTTGCAGGATGCATCCGCACTCTACAAGAGCGACCCTCAGATCGATTCATTCGGGTCTTCGCTGAAGTTTCAGGCGGTCAACCGCTACTTCGTCAATTCGGAAGGTACGGTCGTACGCAGCGGGCAGAATCTGTACGAAATGGCCGTCTCCTGCAGTACTCAAGCCGCTGACGCCATGCGTTTGGATCGCGCGAACGGCTTCGAAGTGTCCAGCATGAAGGATTTGCCCTCGTCCAAGGAGTTCGTTGAACGTGCCGCCAAGCTGGCCGCATCTCTGAAGGAACTCCGCGACGCGCCCGTGGTAGATGAGGAATACCGCGGTCCGGTGCTCTTCTCCGCCGACGCTTCTGCCACAGTTTTTGCAAATATGGTGGGAGAGAACATTCTTGGCTACAAGCCTGAACTGGGCAAGAACGCGCGCACCACCGGGGCATTTGCCTCCAACTACAAGACCCGGGTCCTCCCCGATTTCCTCTCGGTTGTGGACGATCCTACGATTTCTTCCTACCAGGGTCATTCGCTGCTCGGCCACTATGGAATCGACGATGAAGGCGTTCCGGCGCAGCGGGTTGCAGTAATTGACAAAGGCAACCTTGTAAACTACGTCATCGGACGCACCCCCATCCGAGACTTCCCGGCATCGAACGGCCATGGGCGGGCCCGTATTCCCAACTATCCTGCGGGTCCCAGTTTGAGCAACCTGATCGTCAGTTCCGCCCAACCTGTGTCCCAGCAAGAGCTGAAAAAGAAGCTGATCGACCTGTGTCAGCAGCGCGACCTTGCCTACTGCTACTACGTCGAGACGTTCGGCCCCAGACTCACGCCGCGCTTGCTCTACCGGGTGTGGACCAAGGATGGGCACCAGGAACTGGTCCGCGGCGCAAGCTTTGGAGATCTGGACACGCGTGCCCTGCGCAGCGATCTGATCGCCGCCGGAGACGATGTGTACGCAGAAAACTACGTGCTGAATATTCCCCACAGCATCGCAGCCCCATCGATTCTGTTTGACGAGCTGGAAATGAAGCGCAGCAATATCAACAAAGAGAAGCTGCCGGAATACCCAGCGCCCGCCCTCGTGGCGACTCACTAGCCACGATCCACCACCCCGCTGGTGATGGACATGAAGTTCCGGATTAACTGCTTGCCTTCCGTGGTCAGCACGCTTTCGGGATGGAACTGCACGCCTTCGACGGGGAACCGCTTGTGACGGAGACCCATGATCGTGCGTATGCCATTCTTGTCGGAGGTCCACGCACTCACTTCGAGGTCTTCCGGTAGGTTCTCTTCCCGCACAATCAGCGAGTGATATCGAGTCGCAACCATCGGTGACGGCAGGCCGCGGAAGATCGTCTTCCCGTCGTGTTGCACTTCGCTGGTCTTGCCATGCATAAGTTTCGGAGCGCGGACGATTTCCCCACCAAACGCCGCTCCAATGGCTTGATGCCCCAGGCACACCCCCAGCATCGGGGCCTTTCCCGTAAAATGGCGGATCAGCTCGACACTGATCCCCGCCTCTTGCGGAGTGCACGGCCCGGGCGAGACCACGATCCGCTCCGGCCGCATGGCTTCAACGTCTCCGACCGTTACCTGGTCATTGCGCCGCACCACCACCTCCGCGCCCAGCTCACCCAGGTACTGGACCAGGTTGTAGGTGAAAGAGTCGTAATTGTCGAGGACAAAGACCATACCCTGTACGACCTAAAACAGCTTACATCAGAGGCATTTGCCAATGGAGAACCTCCGCAACTTCATCTTGACACCAGCCCCGCAAAACCTCATGCTACAGGCCAGCGGAGGAGCCCATGGCCGAGACCACGCAGGATAACAAGCGGGCCACGCGACGGTTTGCGCTGCGGCTGCCGGTATCGGTTACCTACACCAACGACGGGGCCCGCGAAGAGGCGGCCCAAACCCGTGATGTCAGCGCCCGTGGTATCTGCTTCTTCGTGGATTCGGCAATCGCCGCCGGTTCGGCCATCGAATTCACCCTCACACTTCCCCCCGAAATCACGCTGACGGAGAGCATCCGGGTGCGCTGCAAAGGCAAGGTCGTCCGCGTGGACGAAGGCGGCACCGACGGGAAGGTCGCGGTTGCAGCCGTGATTGACGAATACGAATTTCTTTCCGAACCGTGACATTCCGTCGGAGATCAAGAAAGCAACAGGCCACGTCCATTGGGCAACGCCTGAGTTTGCTCCCTGCGGGGCCTCTCCGCGCGCTCTGCGAGCGGTCTCCGCGGTCTCAGCGATTTAGGACCTTGGTGTTCGCCGAGTCTCCTCAAGGCCTTGAAACGCGGAGAACAGCCGCAGAGTGCGCTGAGGAATCTCGGGTTTGCCGAGATTGAGACATCACGCACCTCTACCTTCGGGTGCTCTGCGCCACTTTTCCCCGTCCTAAGCCAGTGATATGGTTGGCTTGGCACTTTTTCTCCGACATGAAGTTCTTGCCACGCACGGTTGCTGGACTGGCTACGCTTTCGCTGGTGCTATCACCCGTTTCTGGGACGGCCGACCCTCAGGCGAGCCCTAAGTCGGCAGCGAGCACGGCGAAGCCGGTCATCATTCGCTCGGTGCGCGCTCTGCCCGAAGGCGGCGGGGCCGCGGTCGAGGTCATTTCCAGCCGTCCGCTGGTTCCTGCCATCAGCAAGTTGGAAAATCCCCCCCGCCTGGTGATTGACCTGCCCAATGCGTTGCTCTTTGAGAGCAAGAAAACCGTTGACTTCCGCAGTGACCAGATCAACGGCATCCGTATGAACCAGTTTCAACAAAGCCCACCCGTGGCGCGGATCGTTGTGGATCTGGCCAAACCCATCGCCTACACCTGGGACGCGGCCGGCAATCGCCTGATGGTTCGGATGCATGCCTCCGAGCCGCCGCCGGGCAGCACGTCAGTTCCGACATTGACTCGGGATGCCCAGCCAGCGGCGGTGGCACTGCGTTCCGGGTCTTCCACCGGGGTGCTGCTGGCTGGCAATCGGGTGCCTGCGGGCTCCTCGGTGACGGCGGGTTTTGATGCTGCCGTCCTGCGTCTGGCCAGAGGCGGCGAGGTCCGTGTCTGTCCGGGAACGACCGTCTCGGTGACCTCCTCGCAGAATGGCCGTTCTCTCCTGCTGGGGATGAATACCGGGGCGCTGGAAGCTCACTACCCTCTGGATGCTTCGTCGGATTCGATCCTCACCCCCGACTTCCGGATCCTGCTTACCGGTCCCGGCGAATTTCATTACGGCGTGACCGCGGACTCGCGGGGCAATACTTGCATTCAGGCCTTGCCGGGAAATACCGCTTCGGTGATCGTCGCGGAGCTTCTCGGAGATGGAACGTATCAGGTGAAACCGACGCAGCAGGTGATGTTTCGCGCGGGACGCCTGAACACGGTAGACAATGGGTTGCCATCCAGTTGCGGTTGCCCTCCCGCGATGCCAGCCATCATGCGGGCCTCTGAGACGCCGGCCGTGTCGGAAGGAAAGCCTTCCTCCCACCTGCAACTGACAACGGCTGCCGGAACGCCTGCTGCCGTGAATCTCGGGAGTTCAACGCCGGCCCAAGCGATGGGGCCTGGGCTGGGACCTGAGACGGCCTCTCTACCGCCGTCCAAATCGAACGACGTGCATGTCCAGGTGGAAGCACCGTTTGTCTTCAGCGCCAGGGACTTGCCACCGGCGCGGCCGGCTCCGACCGGCGAGGTAAGGCTCTTGCCACTACGTGGCCTGCCACCCCCAACGTACCTTCAGACGACGGCCCTGCCACCATCGCATATCAAGCCGGCCCGGCACGGCCTCTTTGGCAAGATCAAGGGCTTTTTCGCGGCGATCTTCGGGTAGGTATCCTTTTGCCGGCACTTTGCTTCTCACTTGCAAGTCGAACTTAAGCGCTTGGGGGCTGCCCGTGCCAGACGCCTTTACGTTGCCAACCCTTCCGGACTTCACCAGCAATGGCCATGGTTTGTATCCCACAAGTCCTCGCAACTTCATGCTGGGTTTCGTGGTGGAGGCAATTGCTGTGGGGGTGCTGATGTTGGCGGCAGCCTATGTTGGGAAAGGCCACTTGCCCGGCCCGCGGCTCCGCGCCGCGATTGACAACATTGGTGCGATCACTTTTCCGTCCTCCTGGGAGAGGGGCAGCGGACACGGGGGTGGAGGAGATCAGGACAAACTCGCCGCTTCCCGTGGTGCATTGCCGAAGCTAACGCTGGATGACCAACTGACTCCGCCCGAAGCTGTACTTCGCAATCTCAACCCCAAGTTGCCGGAGCCCCCGAGTCTGATGGCACTGTCGGCCGTTAGGCTCTCTCAACTCGGACAGCTGGGTGATCCTTTGAGCCCAGTGCCCGGGCCGGCATCGAACGGTCCGGGAAGCGGGAGTGGAATCGGTGAGGGCTGTTGCGGAGGCGTCGGGCCCAAAAGCGGCCACGGGTTTGGGCCATACGATGCAGGCCGCGTCTTCCGTCCGGGTTCGGGCGGAGTGACGGCGCCGCGCGTCGTGTACGATCCGGAACCGGAGTATTCCGACGCGGCCCGCAAGGTCAAATATCAGGGATCGGTGATACTGTGGTTGATCGTTGGGCCAGACGGCCGTCCACACAACATTCGGGTGCAACGTACTTTGGGGATGGGCTTGGATGAGCGTGCAATAGAGGCGGTCAGCAAATGGCGGTTTGCACCGTCGACCCTCAACGGTCAGCCTGTGGCCGTTGAGATCAATGTGGAAGTGAGCTTCCGCTTGTATTGACGCAGGTCGGTGGACTGGCGCTGCCGTCCGCAAAGAAGTTTCGAGCCGCTTGCCTCTACCTGCGTGTCAGCTTCTTGGCTAGCGGACTGACCCGGTCACGCAATTCCTCGGCGATTTCCGAGCCCCGCTCGAGGGCCTCCTCGGCGGCGTCCTTCGCGTCTTCTTTCCATTCGTCGATGGTCTCGCGCGCGCCCTCATACTTGCGGCGTAGGTCTTTTCGCATCTGCTTGCCGGACTTCGGCGCAAACAGCAGCCCGATCAGTGTGCCCGCACCCAATCCAATCAACAGAAAGGTAATCGCCGTACCTACCCGGCTTTGTTCCGAAGCCTCGTACTTTCCCTCACGCATGAGAACACCCCTCAGAATGAAGTTGGCTTTCGCTATTCTAGTCCCGGGGAGCGGGTGGCAGGCGGAATTTGAAACGCCGCTTCCCTCGGATTTCCCCTATTACCTCAAGCCCGTGTAAAATAAAGGGTTGAAGCCTCGCGTCTGGCGGAAAATGTGGCCTGCCCGCCTTCTGCCAGCCAGCCGCAATCAAAAAGGAGATTCATTCAGCAATGGCTATTCCTGCCACCCAGCTTCGCCCCGGAATGATCATCAAGCACAACAATGATCTGCACTCGGTGTTCAGTGTCGAACACCGTACCCCGGGAAACCTGCGCGCCTTCATCCAGGCCAAACTGCGCAACCTGCGGACCGGCGCCATGTTCGAGCACCGCTTCCGCTCCCCCGATCCCATCGAGAAAGTCAATGTGGATGAGCAGGAGATGGAATTCTTGTACGCCGACGGCGACAGCTATTACTTCATGGACACCACCAACTTCGAGCAGACCCACTTGACCAAGGACGTCCTTGGCGATGCCGTCGATTACCTGATTCCCAACTTGCAGATCAAGGTGGAATTCTTCGACGGTAAGGCGGTGGGGATTGAACTGCCGCAGACGGTGGAACTGACCGTGGTCGAGACCGAACCTGGGCTGAGGAGCGCAACGGCTTCCAGTGTTACCAAGGCCGCGAAGACGGAGACCGGACTGGTGGTCCAGGTGCCGCCATTTATCAACGAAGGCGAAAAGATCAAGGTGGATACGGCCGAGGGCGTGTATCTGTCGAGAGCGTAGTTGTTTGTCATCCTGAGTGGAGGGTGGCGATTCGCTTGCGAAGCGCAGTGCGAAGTCGAAGGATGACATACTTAACCAATGGCTGAGACCACAACCCAAGCCCGCCGCTTCCTGGTTCGCGGACGCGTGCAGGGTGTCGGCTTTCGCTGGTTCGTGGAACGCGAGGCGCACATCCTCGGGATCGCGGGCTGGGTGCGTAACAATGCCGACAGCAGCGTGGAAGTCCTGGCCATGGGCACGCGCGATCAGCTTGCCGGACTGCGGTCACGTTTGCGGGAGGGTCCGCGGGCGGCACGCGTAGACGACGTGGAGGAGCACGAGGCCAAGCCAGTCCCTGGCCTGGCCACATTTCGTATCGAAGGAGCCTGGTAGATGTCCCAAGCCGCTTCAACCAAGGCAAGTAACAACTGCGAGCCGCTGAAGAAGCTCATCCGCGAAGTTCCGGACTTCCCCAAGCCCGGGATCCTCTTCTATGACATTACGACTCTTCTCAAGGACAAACTCGGATTGGCCACCCTGATCGATGCTCTAGCTGAACATTACATCGGTAAAGAAGTCGACCTTGTCCTCGGCATGGAGGCCCGCGGCTTCATCTTCGCTCCCGCGCTGGCCTATCGCCTGAATGCCGGATTCGTACCCGTGCGCAAACCCGGGAAGCTTCCCGCCGCGACTGCCAAGTACGACTACGCCCTCGAATATGGCACCAACACGTTGGAGATTCACAAAGACGCAATCCAAGCCGGACAACGGGTCCTGATTTTGGATGACTTGCTCGCCACCGGCGGAACCGCGGAGGCGACCGCGAAGCTCGCGAGGTCACTCGGCGCCGAAATCGCCGGTCTCGGCTTCGTGGTAGAACTGGATTTCTTGAAGGGGCGAGACAAGCTTAAACAGTACGACGTGTTCTCCCTGTTGCACTATGACAAGTAGAACGACTGCTACCTTACGTGGCGAATGATTGCGATGATCGCCGCCCATCCAGCTGCGCTAACGATGGCCATGGTGGTCACACCCAAAATCCTGTCCCAAAAACTGTGCGGTTCCTGGAAGTCCGGCTCAAACCGGGCCGAGGGGACGGAGGCATAGCGGTTTGCCGCCTCCATCCCCAAGCTGCTCTGCACCTGCATCAACTGCCCGTTCCTGCTCATGCAGATAAGATGCCCAGGCGGGCAAGGCGTTGCGGCCGGATTGTAAGAGTTTCGTCAAATCCGTGTAACGAATTGCGAGACGCCTAGCGGCTCCCCGGGCCTTCGGCGCGGTCACCATTCTTTACCTCGAGCGAATCTCCCGTCTGGTGCTCGGTGATCTGGAAGCGCAGGAACTGGTGGACCGCTTCCAATGCCTTGGCATTCGCGGTTTGAATCCGCACTCTCCCTCCGGAATCTGTTTTCTCGAACCGGTATTGGATTTGATCGCGCAATTCGATCATCGTGGGCACTCCCGGCGGGTTGGTGTCATGGATAAACATGGGGGCCTTGAAATCGCCGGCGGCAAACATCTTGGCGATGTGCGCGAGGTGCATGCGAATCATGTCTTGGCTTTCGCTGTCCTTCGGGTCGTTCGCGGCCACCTCGATGGCGCCGCCATCCTTGAACAGCCGGAAGTGATGCGTGGTTTTTTCATGGGAGAATCCCATTGCCTGGTCTCCCCGGCTGGTTACTCCGGCGTGATGGTCGGAGGGACTCTCTTGCGTGGCTTGCCGGGCCTGCAGGGATAGCGTCATCAGCAGAATGGTTGGCAGTAACAGTGTTGTCTTCATGGTTTCGATTTACTCCTCTGATTTTTCGGGAATGGTGCTGCTTGTTTTGTGCGTGACAACCTGTCGGGCAAGGTCTCCAGTAAGTGCGCGGGTTGGCCCTTGGCTGTGCGCGCCAGGCGGGCATCCCAGTCGCTCAAGATGCTCTCCAGCTGGCCGCGCATGCCTTTCAATCCCTTGAGTTGCCGCTTCACCTCGACGAGCTTCGACTCCGCCAGCCTGCGGGTTTCGCGGCAGGGAAACTGGCCTCCACTGCGCATCCTTAGGAGGGTCGCCAGTTCGGGAAGGGAGAAGCCGACGCTCAAGGCACTGCGCACCAAGCGCACCCGGGCTGCAGCTTCGGTTGGATAGTCGCGGTAACCGCCACTGGTGCGCGGAGGCTTGGGCAAGATCCCCAGCCGCTCGTAGTGGCGGAGTGTGTCTGGGCTCACCCCGCAGAGACGCGCCAATTCCCCCGACCGCATGCTGGTTTCAGCTTACGGGAGGAGCTTACACCCTGGAATCGGTTCCAGGGTCAAGCGGAAAAGATCGCGGCCTTCAACCTTCGCTGATTACGAGCACCGCACCCTTCGGCAGATAACTCTTCCGCCGGAACCAGTCTTCCATCGCATCTTTCAGCTGGGCGAGCGGTACTTTCGCACCGATCTCCATTGCCCCGTCGGACACGGGCAAGGTGTCATCGAAGACGCTGGCGTTGGTGAAGTTGCGCATGGAGAAGTTATCCAGCCACTTCAAAGGGCAAGGCAGGCGCTGGCCGTTGTCTTCGAACTCCACGCGGATCTTGCGGGCAAACATCCCAAGATTTAACCACAGAGGACACGGAGAACACAGAGGGCAATCATGCAGAAAACTTGGCTGACGCTATTGAGCCGGAGGAGCCGGGGTGCCCGCCATCTCGCCCGCACCCGTATTCACCAGGTCTTTCAACTCTTTGCTGGGCTTGAAGAAGGGAATCTTCTTGGCGGGAACTTCCACGCGGTCCCCGGTCTTGGGGTTGCGGCCGACACGCGGTTTGCGCTGCCGGGTGCGGAAGCTGCCAAAGCCGCGGATCTCGATCTTGTCGCCCACTCGGAGCGAGCGCACGATGCTGTCAAAAATCGTCTCGACGATGACCTCACTGTCTTTTCGGGTCAATTCCGCCAGCCGCGAGACTTCATCGATCAGATCCGCTTTTGTCATACGCCTATTCGCTCCGTGTTTAGTAATCGTCGGCGTGGCTTTGTGCCAAGCGGCTCTCGGGCCACACCGGGGCCTCCATAACCTTCTCAAATTTCAGGGGTTGTATGCAAGTGGCATTTTCAGAACCAGGCTTCAGGTCAGAGGCATCAAGCGCGCAGTGAGCGAGGTCGAAGGCTTGTGACCTCGCACCCGTCACCTGAGACCTGCCCTCCCTACTTCCACAAATAGTAGAACCCGATCTGGTTCTCCAACAGCTTCTCGCGGGTCGGCAGCCACTGGGAAACGTCGCCAAACATGAGGTCCCAAAGCGTCTGCCGATTCCTCTCCGGACGCACCAGCGTGGGCTCGCCTTTGATCCCCACCGACTTCGCGGTATCTTCCACCGCGGCCTGGAAGTCGGCAACCTGATCGATCAAGTGCAAGGAGAGTGCCTCCTGTCCGGTCCACACCCGGCCATCGGCGATGGACTTGATGTCGCTCTCCTTGGCGTGCCGTCCTTCAGCCACTGCCTTCACGAACTGGCCATACATGTTGTCGATCAGCGACTGCATGTAGGCGCGCTCGGCTGGGGTCATCTCGCGCGTCGGGTCACCGGTGTCTTTGAACTCTCCGACCTTCATGGTCTGGGGCTTGAGTTTCATCCAGCGCATCAGGTCACCATAGTTGACCCACTGCGCGATCACGCCAATCGAGCCTACGATGCTGCCGTTGTCGGCGTAAATCTTGTTGGTCGCCGAGGAAACGTAGTAGGCCCCGCTGGCGCCCACGGTTTCAATCGAGGAGACGATGCGCTTCTTCTTTTCGTCGCGGATGCGCTTGACCTGGCGGTAGATCTCTTCCGACGCGGCCACTCCGCCGCCGGGCGAGTTCACGTGGAGAATGATGGCCTTGATGGAATCGTCGTCGCCGAACTTCTTGAGCTGTCCCACCACCGTCTTGGGATCGAGGATCACGCCTTCCAGGTCGATCACGCCAATCTTGTCGCCAAAGCTGGTCAGCGAGGACTGTTCGCCGCCGGCGTGCAACGTCAGATATACCAGTGTGAACACGGCCAACACAAAGAGGAAGAAAGCGCCTCCTCCGATCACGATCCACAGCCAGGTGCGGGAACGGCCATTGTCGGGCATACAGTGAGGAGTAGTGTAGCACCGCAAAACGGTTTCTAGTTTCTGGTTTCTAGTTTCTAGTTTCTGGTTTCTAGTTTCTAGTTTCTGGTTTCTAGTTTCCGGTTGGCTCACTTGCGGGCGTGAGTGACTCTATAAGTCGGTGCAAAAGACGACTGACTTCTCCTGAACGGTCCATCAGGAGCCCGGTGTTTTCTTGGGAGAGATATCCAAGATTTCCGGCAATCACAATCTGCGTTTCCATCTCAATCAGCGATCCGCGAGCCTGCCCCAGGAACTGGCGGAATTCTTTCTTTGAAAGCCTGCCTTGTCCCTCGGCAATGTTGCTGGCCACCGACACGGCAGATCGCCGCAGCTGGCTTGTCAATCCATAGACTTCTTCTCGGGGAAAGTTGTGGGTGCCTTTGTAGATTTCCGTCACCATGCCGATCGCCTTCTGCCAGACAATGAGGTCCCGGTAAGAGTGTCCCACGCTTTTGCCTCCGCTTTTCTAGAAACTAGAAACCGGAAACTAGAAACTTGTATGTGACGGATGAACAATCACACGCAGCGCATCCCTTGCCACCTGAACGTCGATCGGCGTCTTACACACGTACTCGCCATCGGCATAAACGTCCAGCGGCCTCTCGGTTTCGATCCAGAGACGTTCCGCCTGAAAGTACTCCACTTCGGGCATTCTCAAATGCCCGCCGAAATAAATGGTGGGGAACAGGCAAAACAGTTTGAGCTTGTTTAGGTCACGGATCAGGCACACGTCGAGCTGTCCGTCGTCCATGCGAGCTCGCGGGGCGATCTTCATGCCTCCACCGTATGTTGAAGTGTTGGCGAAAACGGCCAGGATGGTCGGCTGCTCGCTGCGAACCACAAAGGAGCTTGAGTCCTCATCCCCGGGGATGCTGATCTTCATGCGGAGTGGAACGAACCTGAATAGAGCCGGTGGCAGGCTGACGACGTACCCTCCGTGGCCTCGCAGCCAGCGCGGAAGTTGATTGGCGCGCCGGGCCACTTCGCCGTCTAGCCCCACGCCACCGACGCAGCAGAAGTAATGCTGGGTTGGCGAGGGGGACGGGATTGGGTGGCGCAGCGCTTCAGCACTGCGATCGGATCCTCCCAATTCTGAGGGCTTTAGCCGCTGAGGCTTGATGATCCCGAGGTCGATAGTCCGTACATTGCTGCCTTCCGATGCAAACTTCTTCCATGCCGCCAGCGAATCATTGGTTTTGCGCAGGCCCAGAGCTCGCGCAAAGTCGTTTCCACTGCCGCAAGGGACCACGAGTACCGGCAATTGCAGCTTGACCAGTTGCGCCAGATGGCGATGGACTGTCCCATCCCCACCGAAGATCAGGATTGCGTCCGCCTCGGATGCGCTTGCTGGCAGGCCGATGAGCCAGGTGTCGCGGGAGTCTTCCTGAAACGGCTTGAGGTCTTTTTCGTACGATCCTAGCCCGAAGATGACGGCGGCGCGCATGTCGGGGAGAGAGTAGCAGGCACTAACCCCCTTGTCATCTTGAGCGGAGCGCTGGCTTTCGCGTGCGAAAGCCATTGCGCAGTCGAAAGATCCCTTGTGCTGGCGGAGACGCGTCAGGGAATTCTGCTGCAGGGGGGTGAAGAGAGGATTCCTCTCAAGGACATGGCTGACGAAATGAAAAAGGGATCCTTCGACTTCGTAGCACGATTCGCCGAGCGAATCGTGCTGCTGCGCTCAGATGTAATGAAAACAAAGGCGTGCCTCCAAGGGTAGAGTACGTGCTCGAAGCACAAGCCCTGAAGGAGGCACGCAGATGATCCACGTTGGCGTAGATCTTCACCAGAGATTCTGTTACATGACGG